>NZ_CP022436.1:4430608-4747080 GCF_002224285.1 Arthrobacter sp. YN
CTCCAGCGATCTTGACCCAACGGAACAATTCCGCGGACTGCTCCAGGATGGCGGCCAGACCGACGCCCACCAACGCGGCCCAGGCAATCGCGCCAACGGCAGATCCTGCAGCCGCAGCGATTCCAGCGCTGGGACGGTTCAGCGCAATACGCAGCACGAGGAACGTGTCCGGTCCGGGCGTCACGGACAAGACCAGGCAGAGGCCAGCGAAGGCTGCGAGGGAAGCAAGAGTCACAAGCTCGATTATCGGGCACGGGTGCCGGTTCGGAAAGCGTTCGCTTCCCGTCAAGGGCTGTTCGTGCATAGACAAGGCCCATGCGCGTGACGCCGACCACACTGGAAACATCGCCGCGTGCCTCACTGGCCGCCAAGACTTACTACCCGAGCGGAGTACCAATGGAGACTTACGACGCCCTCCTGGCCTCGATCACCCCGGCCCCCGGCCAGAACAGCCGCACCATCCTTGACCCGGCAACGGGCCAGGCTGTCGGCGAAGCACCTGTTCACACGGTAGAAGACCTCGATGCCGCCATCGCTGCTGCCGCTGCAGCACAGCCGGCATGGGCTGCCTTGGGCCACAACGCAAGGTCCGCTGCGCTCATGAAAGCAGCCGACGCCGTCGAACGCTCCGCAGAAGAACTCGCCCAACTGCTCTCCCGCGAGCAAGGCAAGCCGCTGAACGGTCCGAACGCCCGCTTCGAAGTCGGCGCCTGCGCCGCCTGGCTCCGCGCCACCGCTGCCACGCTGCTTGATCCTGAAACCGTGGTGGACGACGGCGAAACCCGCGCCGAACTGCATTACCGGCCCATCGGCGTCGTGGGTGCCATTGGGCCGTGGAACTGGCCGATGATGATCACCGTCTGGCAGATCGCACCAGCGCTGCGCATGGGCAACGCCGTGGTGGTCAAGCCTTCTGAATACACTCCGCTGTCCGTGCTGGCGCTGGCCTCGATCATCAACCAGGAGCTGCCGGAAGGCCTGCTGTCCGTGGTCTCCGGCGGGCGCGACGTCGGCGCCCGGCTTGCTGAGCACCCTGCCATTGGCAAGGTCATGTTCACCGGTTCCACCGCCACGGGCAAGGCGATCATTCGATCGTCGGCCGACACGGTCAAGCGGCTCACGCTGGAACTCGGTGGCAACGACGCCGGCATCGTCCTGCCGGACTCCGACCCCAAGGCGATCGCCGAGGGCCTGTTCTGGGGCGCGTTCATCAACACCGGCCAAACCTGCGCGGCCCTGAAGCGCCTCTACGTGCACGAGTCCCAGTACGACGCTGTATGCTCCGAGCTCACTGCTGTTGCTGCGGCCATGCCGATGGGTAACGGCCTGGATGAGAACAACGTCCTGGGTCCGCTGCAGAACCGTCAGCAGTACGACATCGTGGCCCGGCTGGTTGAAGCCGCTCGCGATTCCGGCGCCCGGGTGCTGATCGGCGGCAACCCCGATCACGACCAGCCGGGCAACTTCTACCCCACCACGCTGGTGGCGGACATCGACAACGACAACCCGCTCGTCGCCGAGGAACAGTTCGGTCCGGCGCTGCCGATCATCAAATACAGCACCGTTGATGAGGCAGTCGCCAAGGCAAACGGGCTCGACGTCGGACTGGGCGCCTCGGTCTGGTCCTCAGACCTGGATGCCGCGCGCGAAGTCGCTTCCCGTATCCAAGCAGGCACTGTGTGGATCAACAAGCATGGCGCCGTCGATCCCCGCGTCCCGTTCGGCGGTGCGAAGCAGTCCGGCTACGGCTTGGAGTTCGGAGCCGAGGGCCTCAAGGCTTTGGGGGTCCCGCAGGTCATCAACGGCTAACCCCCGCTGCGCTTACCCAAGTAGGTGACAGATAACGTCGCAATGAGCCCTCATAGTGACGTTATCTGTTACCTACTTTTGCTTTCCCAGTGCTCCACGCTGGCCAGGCTGCGATCGCAAGAATGATCACGCCGGATGCACCCACGGCGGCGGCGGCGAGCCCCGGTTCCAGTCTGGCAAAAACAGCTGCTCCCAAGGCCAGCACTCCCGTTGCGGCCAGGAATGGGCGGCGGGCGCTGGCAGCCCATGCGATGAGCGCGATCCCGAAGAACGGGCTGTATAGGAAGCCCAAGGCGACGTCTGCGACGAAGAACGCTACGGCTGCGAAACAGAGCAACCCGGACGCGCCGGTCCGGTGAGCCAGCCTTCGACAGTAGAGGTAGACGGCGAGCGCTGAAAGAAGGCTCAACCCATGGGACGCGAGCTGCCACGGCTCTGATGCCAGCACGTTCTCGCCCAATAACCCTGATAGCAGGAAGGCCCAAACGAGCGTGAACAGGCCGATGCTCGTGCCCGCAAACCTTGCAACCCGCTGTTCGTTGGTTGCGCTACTTCTGAACGCTGTCGCCGTCGTCATCGGCCGCCCCCAATCCTTGTTGCGAACCTAGGGTCGGTGGCGCCCACTTGTCCAGTCACAGGGTGGACGCGGTTGGGAGGCAGGACCCTCAGCGTGTAACCATGAGCATCATGGCCCAGAAGATTGCGTACCAAGGTGAGCCCGGAGCCAATTCGGATCTCGCGTGCAAGGAAATGTTCCCCGAACTCGAGAGTGTTCCGTGCGCAAGCTTTGAGGACGCCTTTGAGCTGGTGTCCACCGGGGAAGTCGATCTGGCCATGATTCCCATCGAGAACTCCATTGCCGGACGTGTGGCCGATATCCACGTCCTGCTCCCGCAGTCCAAGCTCCAGATCGTGGGCGAGTACTTCCTGCCGATCCGCTTCGACCTTCTGGGTATTCCGGGCAGCACCATCGAGGGAGCTACCGAAGTTCACAGCCACATCCACGCTCTGGGGCAGTGCCGCAGGATCATCCGGGAAGCGGGCCTCAAACCCGTCATCGCCGGCGATACTGCGGGTTCAGCCCGTGAGGTGCGGGACTGGAACGATCCCCGCAAGTTGTCTTTGGCTCCGCCGCTCGCCGCTGGACTGTACGGTCTCGAAGTCCTGGCTTCCGGGGTGGAGGACGATCCCTCCAACACCACCCGTTTTGTTGTTCTGGCCCGGGAACGCGAGCTCCCCACCAAGGACGAGCTGCCGGGCCCCGCGATCACCAGTTTCGTCTTCCGGGTCCGCAACGTTCCCTCCGCCCTTTACAAAGCACTTGGTGGCTTTGCGACCAATGGCCTCAACATGACACGGCTGGAAAGCTACATGGTGGGCGACGAGTTCGCTGCCACCATGTTCCTCTCCGACGTCGAAGGCCACCCCGAAGACGCCCGTCTCCGCCGGGCCTTGGAAGAACTGGAGTTCTTCACTACCGAGGTCCGCGTCCTGGGTGTTTACGCCGCGGACGGCTACCGGGAACGGAACACCGTCACCGTCTGATCTACCCTTGATCCCGGGGGGATGCTGACGTGAAGAAGAAATCAAAGCAGTGGGATCCGCGGATCCTCTACGGCGGAATGATTGCGGTCATCATGGCCGTCTTTCTGTGGATGGCCCACAGCACTTTGCTTGGGGCATCCTTGTTCTTCGTCCCGGGGGCGACTTACACCTTTCTCCTTTTCCGAGTACTGCCCCAGTCATCCCGCGCTTCCATGCTGATGCTCTGCGCATTGCCCTTGGCATCCTATTCAGCGCTGTCGATTGAGGACGATCTAGGGATTCCGGCAGCCGCCTCGTGGTTCTTGGGTGTCATCGTCGGGGGAATCGCAAGTGGATACCCGTGGTCAGGAAAAAGAAGCCAGGCGGCGAAGAAACCCAGTGGAACCGTCGGGGCCGGCAAGGAATCCGTTGGAGGCCGGCGTCAGGCGATGATCAATGGATCCTGCGCGGCCGTCCTGATGGGAGCCGGCCTTGGTCACTTCATCTTCCAAAGCCCGACGGCGGCTGTCGGCGCCGTTTTGGCAGGCGCCTTGGTCTGCGGCTGGGCATTGTTCCGGTTTCCACCATCGGCCGTGACCAGGAACGCACTCCTTTTGGTCATCCCGGTGGAGTTCTTTTTGCTGGCATTTTTGGGAGGTAATACCAGCCAGATGGCTCTTCCGTTCGTGTGGACGTACGGCGCCTTGGCCGGCGTCCTCCTGGGAGGGCATTATTGGAGCGGCCCGCTTGTGGGTGCACCCCGGCCACCGTTCAGCAGCCAAGAGAAACGACGACGTAAACGCAAAAAGGTACGCCGTTCGCAGGACAAACAGAAACAGAACAAGGTGCCCGCGGGGCGCCGTTGACCATCGGGCCACCGGTTTTGCCATCGTCGGGCGGCGGATCGTATTGCTCGCATGAGCACCGGACCCGCCGCCGGACAATGGCGCGACACCCTGCTGCTGGAGCGCCGCCCGCCGGTCATTGACTGACAGTTACCGGCCCACCGGGGCCTGCTCTTCTTCGCGAGGCTGAACAGCGTCGGCAGAAGCCGAACGCCCCAGCTTGCTCGGCCACCAGATCTTGCTGCCGATGTCGTACGCGAGGGCAGGTACCAGCAAAGACCGGACCAGCACGGTATCCAGCAGCACACCGAACGCCACGATAAAGGCGAGCTGCACCAGGAACATGATGGGGATGACCCCGAGGGCCGCGAAGGTAGCGGCCAGCACCACACCGGCGGACGTGATGACCCCGCCAGTAACAGCCAGCCCCCGCAGTATTCCCGGGCGGGTCCCGTGCTTCAGCGACTCTTCGCGGACACGGCTCATCAGGAAGATGTTGTAGTCCACGCCCAGGGCCACCAGGAACACGAAGCCGAACAACGGCACCGTGGCATCGGCACCCGAGAATCCGAAGACCCCGTTGAACACCCACGCCGAGACACCCATCGCGGCGCCGTAGGAAAGCACAACGGACAGCACCAGCAACACCGGCGCCACCACGGATCTCAGCAGGAGCATCAGGATGAACAGGATGACGATCAGCACAATCGGGATGATGACCACAAGGTCGCGCTGCGCCGTGGTGTTCGTGTCCAGGGCGGTGGCCGTGACGCCACCTACCAACGCGTCGGCGTCGACTTCCTTGACGGCCACCCGCAGCGACTTCACCGCCTCTTCCGCTTCAATGGAGTCCGCGGCCGAGTTCAGCGTCGCATTGATCAGGACCCTGCCTTCACGCACGGCCGGGTCAGCAGGAGCACCGGGAGCACCGGTGATGGGCACGTTTCCGTCAGCCAGCAGGTAGGCGTCACCCACGCCGTCGGCGGCTTTGACCTTGTCCAGGACCTGCTGGGCGGAACCTTCCGAGGCGACCACGACGGCGGGGCTGCCGCTGCCGGCGTCGAAGTGCCGGGCCAGTGCTTCCTGTCCGTCCACAGCGTCGGAGGCCGAAAGAATGACGTCCGTTTGCGGAACTCCGTTGGCCTTCAACTGCATCAGGCCGGTGGAGGCCGCAAGGAGCAGGAGCACTGAAGCCACCCACACAACGCGCGGCCGCTTGGAGACCAGACGACCCGTGGCGCGCCACAGACCCTTTTGCCCCTCAAGTCCGGTGACAATCTCAGGTTCGCGTTCGTCGTCGGGCAGCAGCTTGGGACGGAAGGGCCAGAAGGCGGCCCGGCCAAGCAAAGCCATCAGCGCGGGCAGGAGCGTGAGCGCAGCGAACAAAGAGCAAAGGATGCCGGCAGCAGCCACCGGGCCCAGCGCCTTGTTGGAATTCAGATCGGAGAACAGCAGGCAGAGCAGCGCGATGATGACGGTGGCCCCGGAAGCGAGGATCGGCTCGAACGACGCCTTCCATGCCGTGATCACGGCGTGCGTGCGGTTGGCGGTGTGGGTCAGAGCCTCCCGGAACCGGGCCACGTACAACAGCGCGTAGTCGGTAGCCGCACCAATCACCAGGATGGACAGAATGCCTTGGCTCTGGCCGTTGAGCTGGATCCAGCCAGCCTTGGCCATGCCGAACACCAGCAAAATAGCGGCACACAGTGCAAAGACCGAGGTGAACAGCACCGCCAGTGGCAGCACCACCGAGCGGTACACCAGCAGCAGGATCACGAACACAGCACCCAAGGCAACCAGGAGCAGGATGCCGTCGATCCCGCCGAAAGCGTTGACGAGGTCGGCGGTCAGGCCTGCGGGTCCTGTGACAAAGGCCTTCATGCCGTCGGGCGCTCCGGGCTGGACGACGTCGCGCAGTTCCTGGACTTTCTCGCGGAGTTCATCGGAGGACGCCATCGGAACAATGAACTGGACGGCTTTGCCGTCTTCCGAAGGGATGGGCCCGACGACGGCGCTCCCCAGCTTGAGTGCCTCAATGTCGGCTTTCAGCTGGGCTGCTTCGCCCAGTTGGGCCGGGGTGAACGCAGCATCGCTCTCAACGATGACCACGGCGGGGATCTCTTCGGAGTCTCGGAACTTGGCCTGCCAGTCGCCCGCCTCCGTGGCTTCGGCGCCTGCGGGGAGGAACGAGGCTTGGTCGTTGGAGGAAACTTCTTCCAGCCGCCCGAAGGTAGGGCCGCCAATGCCGGCGATGCCGAGCCACGTGATGACCAGCACCACGGGGATCAGCCAGCGCAGCCAGAACGGTACTTTCCGCGAGTTCATGAGTCCTTCTTCTGTGGGGATGCTTGAGGCCTTTATTCCATCACAGATTATCTCTATGATGGAACTATTCCAAGGGTTGGCCCATCAGGATGCCAAAATCCTGCACTGCTGGGAGTAATATCCGGAAGGCAGTAATCACCAGACAAACGCTGGCAGGAGGGCGGATATGTCGGACACACCAGCCGCGCGCCCCGAAAACGCAGCTCCCCAAGAACTGGTGCGGCTCCTCCAGGACTTCACCCTCGAAGCCAACCACTACGTTGACGCAGCCGGTGGCCGGAACGACATGCATCGGACGGACCTCAACGCACTCGCCGTCATCATGCGCCACTCCGCGGCCGGCAAAGTGGTGACACCGGGTGTTCTCCGCTCCGAACTCCGGCTCAGCTCCCCCGCCACCACGGCATTGGTTGATCGACTGCATGCCTCCGGGCACGTGGTGCGCGAACGACTCGGCACGGACCGCCGGCAAGTTCAACTGCAGATGACACCCAAGGCCTACCGGGACGGCAGCGCCATGTTCATGCCGCTTGCCATCCGCATGGGCAAGGCCATGGCCGCCTACAGCTCCGAGGAACTGGAGCTTGTCACCCGCTTCATGACGGACATGGTGGAAGCAACCCTCGCCGCGCGCGAGGAAGCATCCCAACCCGAGGCAACGCGTTCCACCTGATTCCACCTTCCAAGTTGTAGCGTTTCCCTATGAACGCGCAGCAGCCTGAAGATGTCTACACCCACGGACACCACGAGTCGGTTGTCCGGGCCCACGCCTCACGGACGGTCGAGAATTCGGCCGCATTTGTGATTCCCCATCTCACCGCCGGGACTTCAGTGCTCGACGTCGGGTGCGGACCCGGGAGCATCACCTGCGATTTCGCCGGGCTGGTGGCGCCCGGGCAAGTGATCGGTTTGGACCGTTCGCCTGATATCGTCGCCCAGGCCACCGAGCTGGCCACTGAGCGTGGCGTGGACAACGTGACCTTCCAGACCGGCAACATCTACGATCTCGATTTCGAGGACGAATCCTTCGATCTCGTCCATGCCCACCAAGTCCTCCAGCACCTCACCGACCCCGTTGCCGCCTTGCGCGAGATGCGCCGGGTGGCCAAACCCGGTGCGATCGTTGCCGTGCGCGACGCTGATTTCCACGGCATGAGCTGGTACCCGGAAGTTCCGGAGCTCGACGACTGGATGGAGCTCTACCAGAAGATCGCCCGCCGCAACGGAGCGGAACCCGACGCCGGCCGACGCCTGGTTTCGTGGGCCCAGCAGGCTGGATTCACCCAAGTGGCTCCCACCAGCAGCAACTGGCTCTACGCCACGGCGCAGCAGCGCGCCTGGCAGTCGCGGGTCTGGAGCGAGAGGGTGCTGCACTCCGCCTTTGCTGAGCAAGCGTTGGAGTACGGTTTCGCCAACGAAGCCGACCTCGCCCGGATCGCCGCGGGCTGGCACCGTTGGGGAGCCACCGACGACGGGTACTTCCTCATCCCCAACGGCGAGGTCATCGCGCGGGCCTGAAACTTTTTGGAAAGAATTTCCAGAGCCATGTAGAAAAGCCCACCGCAGTTCCGACCCATGAGTGAAGGCACCTACAAAGGGCGCCCCCTCACAAGGAGTTTGAGATGAAATACATGATCATGATGTTCGGGTCGGCCGAAGGCATGATGGCGACCGCCGATCCGGAATGGATCAAGGAAATGATCGGGTTCATGATCCAGATCGACAAGGACCTGACTGAGTCCGGCGAGCTCGTTTTCAACGCCGGACTGGCCGACGGCAGCACCGCGAAGCTCGTCAAGCAGACCCCGGACGGCGTCATCACCACTGACGGCCCCTACGCCGAGTCCAAGGAATCGCTGGTGGGCTACTGGGTGGTCGATGTTGCGAGCGAGGAGCGCGCAGTGGAGATCTGTTCAAGCATTGTGAAGTACTCGCAGGTTGTTGAGCTTCGCGCCATCCCGAACGGACCGCCGGAGGTCTAGTCTTTGACCGAACCTTCACCGGAAGCACGAATCGAGGACCTGCTGCGCACCTTGGCGCCGCAGGTCCTCGGCGTGCTGGCGAGGACCCACGGGCAGTTCGATGCGTGCGAGGACGCTGTCCAGGAAGCACTCCTTGAAGCCTCCCTGCGGTGGCCATCGGCCTTGCCGGACAACCCGAGGGCGTGGTTGATGGCCGTCGCAAGCCGCCGTTTGGTGGACATCTGGCGCAGCGAAAGCGCCCGGCGCCTCCGGGAGGAACGGGCCGCAGCCATCGATTTCCAAGCAGGTTCAGTCTCTGAAGCAGACGACACCCTTACCCTGATGTTCCTGTGCTGCCATCCGGCACTGTCTGCACCATCGCAACTCGCCTTGACGCTTCGCGCAGTTGGAGGACTCACGACGGCGGAAATCGCCTCGGCTTTCCTGGTCCCCGAAGCGACCATGGGACAGCGCATCAGCCGCGCGAAACAGGGGATCCACAAGGCGGGAGCCACGTTCAGCATGCCGCCGGTCTCCGAGCGGAAGGCGAGGCTCGGCGTCGTACTCCACGTCCTGTACCTCATCTTCAACGAAGGCTACGCGGCAAGCTCGGGGCCATCCCTGCAGCGCGAAGAGCTCACCACGGAAGCCATCCGCGTGACACGCCTGCTGGTGGCCGTCGCACCGCATGAGCTCGAGGCCGTCGGCCTGCTGGCACTGATGTTGCTGACCGATTCCCGGCGGGCGGCGCGTGCTCTGCCGGATGGAACACCGGTGCCGTTGGCGGAGCAGGACCGAAGCCTGTGGAATCGGGAACAGCTGGAGGAGGGCGTCGCGCTGTTGTCCTCGGTGCTGGGGCGTGGGGCGGCCGGGCCTTATCAACTTCAGGCGGCCATCGCTGCCGTTCACGCAGAGGCCGCCTCAGACGAAGAGACTGACTGGCCGCAGATTCTAGCCCTCTACACAGTCCTTGACGCTGTCGCACCCAGTCCCGTGGTCACACTGAATCGCGCGGTAGCTGTGGCCATGGTTCATGGGCCCGTCGCTGGACTGGAACTGCTGGTCGGCCTGGATGCGGCGCTGGGCAGGACCCACCGCTTGGACGCCGTGAGAGGCCATCTACTGGAGATGGCCGGCTCCTACGCTGAGGCCCGCGCAGCGTACCTCTCGGCCGCCAAGAAGACCGGAAGCCTGCCGGAACGAAAGTACTTAATGGGGAAAGTAGCGCGGTTGGACGAGCGATAAGCCCATATAGTCGAACCCATGGAACAGCGCATACTTGGCAAGACCGGCCGATCCGTCTCCACCGTGGGACTGGGCACCTGGCAACTCGGAGCCGACTGGGGCTCCGTCACCGAAGAAGACGCCTTTGCCGTCCTGGAAGCCTCCGTACAAGGCGGCGTCAATTTCTTCGACACGGCAGACGTCTACGGTGACGGCCGCAGTGAGCAGTTCATTGGCCGCTTCCTGCGCGCCAATCCGGACCTGGACATCACGGTCGCCACCAAGATGGGCCGTCGGGTGGATCAAGTCCACGGGAACTACACTCTGGAGAACTTCCGGGCCTGGACCGACCGCTCGCGGCGCAACCTGCAGCAGGACACCCTGGACCTCGTTCAATTGCACTGCCCTCCCACGTCCGTTTACAGCAGCGACGAAGTCTACGACGCACTGGACACCTTGGTCAGCGAAGGCGCTATCCGCAACTATGGCGTCAGCGTCGAGCGCACGGATGAGGCACTCGAAGCCATCAAGCGCGGGAACACCGCTTCCGTGCAGATCATCCTCAACGCCTTCCGCCTGAAACCCCTCGACGAGGTGCTGCCCGCAGCCAAGGAAGCGGGCGTTGGCATCATTGCCAGGGTGCCGCTGGCGTCCGGTCTGCTGTCCGGGAAATACACGCCGGACACCGAGTTCCCTGAGAACGACCACCGGAATTACAACCGCGACGGTTCATCCTTCGACGTCGGCGAGACCTTCTCCGGCGTCGATTTCGCCACTGGCGTCAAGGCTGCGCAGGAGTTCAGCGGATTAGTGCCCGACGGCGTCAGCACCGTCCAAGCGGCTCTCGCCTGGGTCATCGCCCAGGACGGCGTCACATCGGTCATTCCCGGTGCGCGTTCTGCTTCGCAGGCAGCGGCAAATGCCGAAGCGGGTGGGCTGCAGGCTGTTGGGGCAGGCCTGGCTGACGGGGTGCGGGACATCTACGACCGTTACTTCCGCGAAGCGATCCACCCGCGCTGGTAGTTGACGGGCCGCCGTCGGGCGTTCTGCTGTTACCAGCCGCTGCGCGTCGGTGTGTGTCCCTTACGGGCTTCCTCAGGCATGGACATTTCTGCACGCAATCCGAGGAGCCGGATGGGACGGTCCGGCTCCATTTTTCCTGTGAGGTCCAAGGCCTGCGCGAGGACTTCTTCCCTGTCGAAAGTCTCGGGAATCTTCCTGGCGTAGGTCTTGGTGAAGAACGGTGCGTAGCGGACTTTCAGGGTCAGTCCGATCACGGGGCGTCCCTCCGCTGCGACGTCTTCCAGGACGTGGGCGGTCAGTTCCTTGATGGCGTCGCTGATCTGGGTGGGCTCGGTGAGGTCCTGCTGGAAAGTGGTCTCGCGGCCATGTGCCCGGGCCACCCACGGAGTGTCATCCACTTCGCTGGAGCCCTCACCGCGACCTAACTGCGCGTACCAAGGGCCCATCTTTGGGCCAAACTCCGGGACCAGGGCCTGGGGGTCGGTTGCGGCGAGCTCTGCCACTGTGGTGATTCCGTGCTTCGCCAGCCGTTGGGACACCTTGCTCCCCACGCCCCACAATTCCTTGGTGGGCTTTTCACCCATGACGTCGAGCCAATTCTCCTTGGTCAGCCTGAAAATTCCTGCGGGCTTGCCAAAATCCGTGGCATTCTTGGCGCGGACCAACGTATCACCGATACCCACACTGCAATGCAGCTGGGTTTGCTCGAGGACGGCGGCCTGGATCTGCCGGGCATATGCGTCCGGGTCCTCAGTTTCGACGCCGACAAATGCCTCATCCCAGCCAAGCACCTGAACCGTGGCTCCCGGCTGGGCGCGCAGCGTGGTCATCACTACGTCCGAGGCCGCCAGATATGCCTCTTGATCTACCGGCAGGATGATGGCGTCGGGCACTTTCCGGGCAGCAATCCTGAGCGGCATCCCCGAGCCGACGCCGAACGCCCGGGCTTCGTAAGATGCGGTGGACACCACAGCCCGCTCCGTGGGGTCACCCCGGCCACCGACGATGATCGGTTTGCCCGCGAGCTCGGGCCGCCGGAGTATCTCGACAGCGGCAATGAACTGGTCCAGATCGACGTGCAGCACCCACGGGATTCCGCTCACGGCACCAGTTTGCCCTACGGCGTTGCTTCCTGACCCTCTTTGATCCGCGGGAGCTCGGAAAACAACCCATTCCGGGTGCATTCCGGGTTAGGCGCCGCCAAAAGAGGTCAGGAAGCAACGCGTCCAAACCACCCACCTCACCGGCATAAGCTGAGGTGTGCAGTTTTCACTTTGGCTGGCCCTGGTTGGTGCCGGCACCCTGATCAGTTTCACTCCCGGCGCCGGAGCCATCTTCACCATGAGCAACTCGCTCAATTCCGGCTTCCGACGCTCCATCTGGGGCATTCTCGGACAGCAGGTGGCTCTGGTCATCCATATCGTCATTGTGGCCTTGGGCGTCGGCGTGCTGGTTTCCAACTCGCCGGTCATCTTCAACGTCATTCGCTATGCAGGCGCCGCGTACCTTGTGTACCTCGGCATCCGGCAGTTTCTGCGCAAGCCGGACCTGGACGAGGAGAAGGTGGACAGCCAAAAGAACGAGTCCGCCGTGTCCATGTTCCAGCGAGGCATCTGGGTGAATCTGCTGAACCCCAAGGCAATCGTCTTTTTCCTGGCGTTCATGCCGCAGTTCATCAGGCCGGACCAGCCGTTGCTTCAGCAATATGCCGTGCTGACCGCCACAGTCCTGGTTATCGACATTTTGGTGATGTGGTTCTTCTTCGCCCTGGCTGCGCGTTCCTTCCAGCGGTTCACCCACGACCAACGCGGCCAGACAATTCTGAACCGCATCTTCGGCTGCCTGTTCGTCCTTGTCGGCATCTTGCTGGCAGTCATCCACTAGCCACTGCGACCACGCGTGGTGCTACCGTCGTGGGCATGGAAGTGGACTGGATCGAACACCGACGTACGGACGATGGCGAGCACGTGGGGTGGATGAAGCCCGTTGACGACGGGTTCGTAGCAGTCGACCTGCTGGGACGCCCACGTACGGACGTTGTGGATTGGTTCACTGCCGAGGAAACACTCGATGACCTCGGCCTGCGCTACCTCGCCGAACCCCACGAATTGCTCCTCGACGACGGCGAGTGGCTGCGTGTGCGGATAGCGGAAGTGACACCTGACGCAGTAAGGGTGAAAAAGGAAGATTGGGGCGATATGACCGCTCCCCAGATCTACTTCACGGTGTCGAACCCCGTCTCGGAGGCACAGCTTCGACCGCTCTCCCCTGGCTAAGACGTAGATCCCCGGACCACCAGCGAGCTCTCCAGCGTCACGTGTGGTTCGTCCAGCGGCACGCCTTCCATGAGCCCTCGCAGCTGCTCCCCCGCCTTGCGCCCCAAGGGCGTTGCCGGCAGGTGCACGCTGGTGAGGCTGGGGTTGCTGGTGGCCGAGTAGGGCAGGTCATCGAAACCTGCCACAGCCAACTGCTCCGGGATCCGGACCCCCTCAACGCGCGCTTCCTGCAGAACGCCATAAGCGTGCGTGTCAGTACCGCAGACGACGGCGGTGACCCCCTCGCGCTGCCACTCCGGCCAGGCGTCGGCGAACGCGGCGGCGGCAGCACCGACGTCGATCGGGGTGCTGATGACATGGCCAGGGTCCACTGAAAGTCCGCACGAAGCAGCCTCCGCCAGGAAGGCTTCGCGCCGCAACAGGAACGTGGTTGTACCCGTCACGCCATCCACATAAGCAGCGCGGGTATGGCCGGAAGACGCCAGATGCCGGGCAAGTTCCCGCGCACCCTGGGCAACATCAAGGTTCACGGACGGCGCGTAGGACTCAAGGCCGGGTGCATCCAACAGGACCAACGGGCCGGCCGCGGACAGATCTTCCAGGAACTCTGCGCTGGGCGCCCCCACCAGCAACCCGGCGGGGCGCAGTGCCAGAAGTTTGCGGACATCGTCAGCCTGAGGCGACTCACCGGCGTCGGTCACGGAAAGCAGCAGCTGGTACTGGGAGCCCAAGGATTCCCGCACCCCTGCGATCACGTTGGCGAAGAAAGGGTTGGAAACGTCCGGTGTCACCAGGATGACGATCGAACTGACCCCGCGGGCCAGGGAACTGCCGATGCTGTCCACCACGTAGCCGAGTTCGGAAATAGCTAAGCGGACCCGGGAGATGTTGTCTTCAGAGACGCGCCCTTGGGTTTTGCCGTTCGCTACCAGGGAGACAGTCGCCGTCGAAACGCCTGCACGGGCGGCCACCATCGCGGCCGTCACGCGAGGTGAGCGGGGCGCGCGGCCATGTCGCCGATCCAGGGATTCCATGCATCGATCGTAGCGGTCCCATACCGTCTTGACCTGCGAGAAGGCATCAAGCGCTTGACGTTGCGAGGACTGCAGTGGACACAAAACAACGTTAAGCGTTTGACGTAGCCCACAAAGCAGTGCCAGAATTCCCCTGAATGCTTAGCGCCCTGCCCCGGGCAAGTACCTGGCAGGCCCCAATGACGTGGAGAGAACCGTGGAACCCAACACCATGACACCAGCACGCAAGAAGATCATTCTTGACTGCGACCCTGGCCATGACGACGCCGTGGCGTTGCTGCTGGCGCACGGCAATCCGGACATCGAGTTGCTGGCCGTCACAACGGTGGTGGGCAATCAGACCCTCGAAAAGGTCACCCGGAACGCCCTCTCGGTAGCCACCATCGCCGGCATCACTGGTGTCCCCTTCGCCGCCGGCTGCGACCGCCCCTTGGTCCGCACCATCGAAACCGCACCCAGCATCCACGGCGATTCCGGCATGGACGGCCCGGAGCAGCCCGAGTCCACCATCGAGCTGGACCCGCGTCACGCCGTCGACCTCATTATTGAAACTGTCATGGCACACGAGCCGGGCACTGTCACCTTGGTCCCCACCGCGGGCCTCACCAACATTGCGATGGCTGCCCGTAAGGAGCCGCGCATCGTGGAGCGCGTGAAGGAAGTTGTCCTCATGGGCGGCGGCTACCACGTGGGCAACTGGAGCGCCGTGGCGGAGTTCAACATCATCATCGACCCCGAAGCCGCACACATCGTTTTCAACGAAAAATGGCCCGTGGTGATGGTCGGCCTCGATCTCACGCACCAGGCGCTGGCCACGGACGAGGTGGTGAACCGCATAGCAAAAATCGGCACCAAGCCGGCCAAGTTCGTCATGGAGCTCATGGACTTCTTCCAGAAGACCTACAAGGACGCCCAGGGCTTTGATTTCCCGCCGGTCCACGACCCCTGCGCCGTGGCTTACGTCATCGACCCCACCGTCATGACCACCCGCAAGGTCCCGGTGGACGTTGAACTTCAGGGCAAGCTCACTCTCGGCATGACCGTTGCCGACTTCCGCGCTCCGGCCCCCGAGGACTGCCACACGTCGGTCGCCGTCGACCTCGACCACAAGAAGTTCTGGGACCTGGTCACCGATGCGATTGAACGGATCGGTGAACCAACGCACGACGCCGTAGCTGCCGCCACCGCTGAAGTAAGCGCCACCGCAGAGGCCATCCTTGCAGGAGAGGCAAAGTAAATGTCCTCCGTCGCAACCGAATCCAAGTCCACCCGCGGCAACGTCACAGCCCTCATGGTTGCCCTGCTGGCAGCCTGTGTGGCCTTCCAGCTCAACGCCTCCATGCTCAGCCCGGCCCTGGTCACCATGGGCAACGAACTCAACACGGACCAGGCCACCATCGGCCTGTCCCAGACGTGGTTCTTCACGGCCGCAGCGCTCTTCTCGCTGTTCCTCCCGCGCCTGAGCGACATCGTGGGCCGCAAGAAGATCCTTGTCGGCATGATGCTCCTGATGGCTGTTGGTTCGGTCATCGCAGCGATGGCCCCGGACGTCACGTGGCTCTTCGTGGGCCGCATCATTCAGGGCGTTAGCGGCCCCACGGTTCCGCTGTGCCTGATCATGCTCCGCTCAGCGGTCAGCAACCCCCGCAAGTACGGCACGCTCATGGGCCTCATCACGGCAGTCAACGGCGGCGTGGCCGGCGTCGACTCGTTTGTGGGCGGCTACTTCGCTGAGAACTTCGGCTTCCGCAGCATCTTCTGGCTCATGGTTGCACTGGCCTTGGTAGCCACCGTCCTGATCGCCGTCCTTGCCGGTGAAAGCAAGCCGGCCGCGGGCACCACCATGGACTGGCTGGGCGTGTTCTTCATCGTCGTCGCTGTTGGTGCACTGCTGACGGCTCTGAACGAGGGCGCCAAGTTGGCCACAGCCTTCGACGCCGGGACGCTGACTCTCGCGATCGTGCTCACGGTGATTGCCGTCGTCGCGTTTTTTGCCTTCTGGACTGTGGAGAAGCGCGCCAAGCAGCCCATGGTGGAAACCGTGCACCTGCGCCAGCGCTCTACCTGGGCACCGCTGCTGACTACCACCCTGACGATGACGGGCATTTTCGCAGTCATCAACGGCATCGTCCCCGCTTGGGTCCAGGCTGCCGACCCCGGTTTCGGCGTTGGCCCCACCGAGATGTCGCTGATCATCCTCACCCCGTACGCCCTGCTGGGTTGGCTGTTCGGCCCGATCAGTGGCCGCCTGGCGCCCGTCCTCGGCTACACCAAGGTCCTGCGCATCGGCCTGCTGGGCAGCCTCGTGGCATTGGCCATCATCGCGTTCTTCGGCCTGAACAACCTGCCCATGATGATCGTGGGCACGGCCTTGTTGGGCATCATGTACGCCGGTACCGTCAACATCATGCTGAACGGATTGGGCGTCGTCCTTTCGCCGCAGGGCAACCCGGGCTTCCTGCCGGGCATGAACGCGGGCGCCTTTAACCTCGGCGCCGGGCTGAGCTTCCTGGTCCTCCCGGCGGTCCTGGTGGCCACAGCTTCGCTCAATGATCCCAAGGCTTCTTACCTGACCGTTGTGGTGGTGGGCCTCGCCATCACACTTGCCGCCTTCGCCGCGTCGCTCCTTATCCCCAAGCCCGTGGACGCAGAAGTGACCGAGGACCAGAAGGTGACCGCATGACCAGCGCACCCAAGGCTGGAATCGTCGTCGTCGGCTCCCTGAACGCAGACCTCACCATCTACTGCGACCGTCTCCCCCAACCCGGCGAGACAGTTCACGGCAATGGTTTCGCGGTGAATCCGGGCGGCAAGAGCGCCAACCAGGCGGTGGCTGCCAGCAAGCTCGGCGGTCAGGTCAGCCTGGTCGGCGCCGTGGGCGACGACCCCAACGGCACCATGCTTCTGGATTCGACGGCCAGCGCCGGAGTGGACGTGTCCCGCGTCCGACGCTCCGACATCGCCACCGGCGTTGCCGTCATTTCCGTGGACGCGAGTGGTGAGAACAGCATCATCATCTCGGCCGGCGCCAATGGCACGCTCAGGCCCTCCGACGTCACGCCCGACGCCTTCCAGGATGCGGCGGTTGTGTGCCTCTGCCTGGAAGTGGGAATCGATACGGTGACCGCCGCAGCCCAAGCAGGGCACGACGCCGGGGCAACCGTTCTGCTCAACCTCTCGCCTTACGCGGAGGTGCCGGAGCGTTTGGCGGGGTTGAGCGATGTGCTGTTGGTCAACGCACACGAGGCGTCTTTGTTCCTTGGCGCAGAAGCCGACATTCCGGACGCTCAGGCCGGCGTCGAGGCGTGGGAACCGGTCCGAAGCCAGTTCGCGGACCGCGGTCTGCAGCGGGTCCTGGTGACCCTCGGCGCACACGGCTCCGTGGTGCTGGATTCGTGGGCACGTGGAGCTGAAGACCAGATCACCCGCATCGCCCCGACGCGTGTTTCTGCGATCGACACTACGGGTGCGGGAGACGCCTTCACGGGCGCTGTCGCTGCGCGCCTGGCGGCCGGGGAATCCCTTGCCGATGCCGCATCCTTCGCCTCGGTTGCCGCCGCGCTGGCTGCAACCAAGAAGGGCACGCAGGCCGCGTACCCGACCATCGCCGACGTCGAGCAGCTGCGGGGCGCTTAGCCCCCGCCGCACCCCACCGGGTCGCAATTGAGCGCATTTTGAGCCTTCAAAAAGCGCTCAATTGCGACCTGCTTGCGTTAGGCGGACTTGCGGGCTGCCCGTTGTGCTGAGCGCTCCACTGCCTTGCGGGACAGTGCGCCATGGCCGGCCATCAGCCGGGGAACCACGACGTAAACAGCAGCGGGAACCACGAGTGCCGTGAGCAGCAGCGCGCGAAGGACCGGATGCAGTGGCTCCATGATGGGGCCGAGGAGCAGCATGCCGATGGACACCAGCGGGAAGATGGCGAGCCAGGTAATAAGCGCCCGCATGTGAACGGAGGGTCCCTGCGGGCGGGCCGTCGACGTTGTGGGTTCTACGGCGGTTTGGGAGGTTGTTTGGGTGGTCATGGCATTCTCCAACTAAACGGTTGCTTTTGGCTTGGGATCACACTATCCCCACTTGCCCACAATTACAACCATTCAGTTGGAAACTGGTAATATGACCCTATGGCGTGGGACACAGAGCGAACCAAGGGACTGCTGCTCCAAGCAGCCACGTCCGAGTTTTGCGCGCGCGGACTTGCAGGAGCCCGTATCGACCGCATTGCCGCAGAAGCCGGGGTCAACAAAGAGCGGATATACCAGTACTTCGGCAATAAGAATGCGCTTTTCGACGCCGTGATCGTCGCCGCCCTGAGCTCCCTCATGGATGAAGTACCCATCGAAGGCAACGGGCCTGAGGCCATGGCAGACTACGCCGGCCGGCTCTTCGACCACCACCAGAAGGACGCAGCGGCACCACGCCTCCTGTTCTGGGAAGGTCTGGAACGGGGCGCGGAGGTTGTTGGGCTGCCGAAGCGGATGGCCAACTGTGCGTCGAAGGTCAACAGCACCATCGCCGCCCTCCCCGGCATTTCCAGGGAAGACGCCGGAGACCTGCTCATCACCATCGTGAGCCTCTGCGACGCCGCACCCGTACTGCCGGCACTCGATGGACTGATGGCCGGCAATGACCCCGGCCGCGCGCAAAGGCGACGCGCCGCCGTCGTACGCACCGTTTACTTGGCGGCTTCAGCGCTGGCTGCCGAAGCCTCCAACGCTGATTCGGCCCTCATCACCTAGGCACGTTCCGCGCACTCTGTGACAGCTTTGACACGAAAAGTGACTCAGTTGTGAAGTCGCCCCTAGCCAAGAAGGGGTGCCATCAATCATGCTTGCAGAATGTACTCAACGACGAGCCCATACCGCATCATCACGGTCTGCACTGGAAACATCTGCCGCTCGCCCATGGCAGCGCTCATGCTCTCCGAAGCCTTCGACGCGGAAGGGCTCGGCCAGCTCGTAGCGGTGGACTCTGCGGGCACCACAGGGTACGAGGTGGGGCACCCGATCGACCCCCGCGCCGCACGTGTCCTCACAGCCCAGCACATCGCTTCCGAGGACCACGTAGCCCGTAAATGGCGGCATGAATGGTTCGCGGAACGGGACCTGATCCTTGCGCTGGACGTAGACCATTTCGGCTGGCTCCAAGAAGGGGCGCCGGACCGCGCTGCACTCGAAAAAGTGCGAATGTTCCGCAGCTTCGATCCCCGCATGGAAGGGCGCAGCTCCCTGGACCTCGGCATCGAAGACCCCTGGTACGGCGGCCACACCGACTTCGACAACACGTGGACGCTCATCAAGGCCGCCATCCCCGGAATCGTGGAGCACGTCAAAGCAGCAATCGCCTCCGCGGAGGCCGCCGCTGACACCGACCACCAGCAGGTAACCTCTATGACATGACCCCTGCACCCGTGATCATCGCTGTTGACGGCAGGTCCGGCGCAGGAAAAACCACACTGGCCGTTGAACTGGCGGCACGGTTGCGGCAACACCACAAGGTTTCGCTGTTCCACCTGGAGGACATCTACCCCGGCTGGAACGGTCTCATGCCCGGCATTGAGCGCTACGTCGGTACGGTCCTGACGCCGCTCAGCTCCGGCCAGGCCGCGGAATGGACCAGCTGGGACTGGGAACGGCATTACGACGGCGGGCTGAACGTCACGCTGCCCGCCGAAATCGTGATTGTTGAGGGAGTTGGCGCTGCGGCGGACGCTGCCCGGCCCATGCTGGACGCGGTGGTGTGGGTGGAAGCGCCCGGTGACGATCGCCGTCGTCGTGCGTTGGCGCGGGACGGAAGCACCTACGAACCGTACTGGGACAGCTGGGCAGCCCAGGAGGACGAGTGGCTTTCCACCGATCAGGTCATCGGCGCCGCCGATGTTCGCGTGCAAAACCTTGCCGACGGCAACGCGCCGGAAGACGTCCTGCAGGCTCTCATGTACCTGCCTTCGGTGGCCTCGATTTTGTCACCCGAGCTCAGCGCACGGCGTGGCCTTCAACTACGCTCCGAGCGTCTGGAAGCAGTCCCTGACGCGGCGCTGCTCTTCGAATCCCTCTATGCCCGCTCCGGCAACGCCATCTGGCTCGATTCTTCCAACGCCTCTGCCGTCGCCGGCAGGTCCCAGGCCGCCGCCCGCAGCCGCTTCAGCATCCTGGCAGACGACGGCGGCACGTACGGACAGTCGGTACGCCACGTGTCGGGGACCACCCACATCACCGCGGGCTCAGCCACGGTGGCCACTTCCGGGCCGTTCTTCCGGTGGCTCGACACCGTCTGGGGCCGCAAGGCAGTCCGCGCGCCCCGCGGCTACGACGGCCAATTCACCCTCGGTTGGCTCGGCTGCCTTGGCTACGAACTGAAACGCGAAACCGGCGGCAACGACGTCGCCTCCCACACCCCGGACGCGGCACTGCTCTTCGCCGGACGGGCTGTGGTGCTGGACCATCGGGAACGTACCGTCTGGCTGCTCGCCCTGGAAGCGCCCGACGCCGACGAGTGGTTGCGCGCGGCCCGCACCGCCGTCGGGGCTGCTGCGGGTGGCTCCGGTCCTGCTGCCGAATCTTCCGGCGCCGTTGCGTCAGGTGCCTTTGCGTCAGGTGCCGTCCCTGAATTCGTGAGCCGGGACTCCGCGACGGACTATAAGCGCAAGATCGCGGACTCCCAGCACGAAATCAGCGAGGGCAATTCTTACGAGGTCTGCCTTACCACCACTCTTGAAGCCCCCGCCGGGGACCTGGACCCGTGGCGCAGCTACCTGAACCTTCGACGCCGGAACCCGGCACCGTTCGCCAGTTACCTCCGGTTCGGCGAACTGGTGGTGGCGAGCACATCGCCTGAACGCTTCCTCCGGATTCTGTCCGACGGCGGCATGCGCGCCGAGCCCATCAAGGGCACCCGGGGCCGATCATCCGACGCCTCCGAGGACGCTGCTTTGCGGCACGACCTCGAGACGTCACTGAAAGACCGCGCCGAGAACATCATGATCGTGGACCTGCTGCGCAACGACCTCAGCCATTTCGCCATCCCTGGTTCCGTGACGGTCAGCCGCTTGTGCGCAATCGAAAGCTACGCCACCGTCCACCAAATGGTCAGCACCATTGACGCGCATCTGAAGCCGGGGGCACCCCGCGCAGAAGCCCTGGCCGCGGCTTTCCCCGCCGGTTCCATGACGGGTGCGCCAAAGATCAGCACCATGGACATCCTGGACCAGCTCGAGTCGGGGCCCCGGGGCATCTATTCGGGGGCCATTGGCTACTTTTCCTTGAATGCGGCCACGGACCTCGCCGTGGTGATCCGTACCTTGGTGGTCAACCCTGACGCCGACGGCGGCAGAACGCTCTCCCTTGGCGTGGGCGGGGCCATCACCGCGGACTCCGTAGCCGACGACGAGTACGAGGAAATCAGGACCAAAGCGTACGGCGTGCTGTCCACCCTGGGCGCCGACTTCCCGGGCTGAGTTTTTGTACAGCCAATGCCCTTAAGAGCGCCCCTAAAGGGCGTCAGCTGTACTAAAACTACTGAAGCGTCGCGGTCAATCTGGCCACGTTATCCACATACTTGGCCAACGGGGGTCTATCCATCCAATCGTCCAGCATAAGCTCACGGGACACCTCGCGATATGTGGACTCCACGGCCCGCATGAGGTTCACGGTTTCGGCGCCAAGGAGCATCACCGAGACCTCCATGTTCAATGAGAAGGAGCGCATGTCCATGTTGCTGGAACCGAGCACGGCTACCTCGTCATCAATGGTGAAGTGCTTGGCGTGGAGGACGTACGGCGCCCGGTACAGGTAAATTCGGACACCGGCCCCCAGTAAGGCTTCGTAGTAGGAGCGTTGGGCGTGGTGGACCAGGAACTGATCGCCCTTCTCGGAGACAAAGAGTTCCACGTCAACACCTCGCTGCGCAGCTGTGGTGATGGCGTAGAGGAGGGAATCGTCCGGGACAAAGTACGGGCTGCAGATGGATATCCGGTGCTGCGCCGAGTAAATCAGCGTGTTGAACAGGCGCAGGTTGTTTTCGGTGGCGAACCCGGGGCCACTCGGCACTACCTGGGCGGTGACCTTGCCCGGCGCCGGCTGGGTGGGCAAGCGCAGCTGGTCTTCCAGCGATTCGTCGGTTTCGCTGAGCCAGTCCGTAGCGAAAACCACGTTAAGCGTGGCAACGATCGGGCCCTCCAAGCGGGACATGAGCTCCACCCATTTGCGGCCCACCTTGTGGTGCTTGGGGTTGTTGTAGGAAGGCTCAATCAAGTTCTGCGAGCCGGTGAACGCAATCTCGCCGTCGATCACCATGATCTTGCGGTGGTTCCTGAGGTCGGGGCGCCGCCATTGACCGTGGATAGGCAGCAGCGGCAGCATCCGCTTCCACTGGATCTTGCCTGCTTTGAGCCGGCGGATCAGTCGACGGTATCCCTTGACGCGCAACGTTCCGATGTGGTCGAAGAGCAGTCTGACGGTCACACCGCGTTCGGCCGCGTTCTCCAGTTCGGTGAGCAGTTCATCCGTCACGGAATCGCTGCTCATGATGTAGAACTCGGCGTTGACGTAGCTCTTGGCGCCCTTGACTGCTTCAGCCATGGCTTTGATGGACTCTTGGTAACCGGGGATCAGCTCCACCTTGTTGCCGTCGACCATAGGCAACGATCCAAGCCGATGGTTCAGCTCGCCCGCCGACTTCACCCATTCCGGCCCGGAATAGACGCTGACGGGATCAGCCAGATCGGAGGTCACCGCACGAACCCGGCGATTGACCTCCTCCTGCTGCTCACGCCGGCGCCGCGACAGCTTGAAATTGCCGAAGAGCAGGAACAGGACGAACCCGACAGATGGGATGAGAAACACAGCCAAAAGCCAAGCCATGGCGGTGGTGGGACGCCGGTTGCCGGGAATGACGCCCAGCAGCACAATGCGCATAATGACTTCCGCAATGGCCCATGCACCCAGTAACCAGGTCCACTCCTGGCCAAACGGAAAAGGAAAGAGCACCCGACAAACCCCCACAGTTCATGAACAACAGTGACCACAGCCTATCCGGCAAAGTCCCCTCCAGTAGGTCCGCACTAAGCTGGGACCATGACTTCACCTGCCCCCACGGTCCTCGTTTTCCTGGACCCCGCCTTCGAAAATGGTCGTATTGCCGATTCCAGCCAGCCGCAACTCATGGCAACGGATCTGGGTGCCACCCGCGGCGACGGCGTGTTCGAATCGCTCCTCGCTGTGCAAGGCCGCCCCCGCAAAGTCCAGGCTCACCTGAACCGATTGGGCAGTTCTGCGGCAGCCTTGGACCTTGCGCTTCCTGGGCAGGATGTCTGGCGCCGCGCCATCGAGACAGCCATCAACGAATTCCGCGATGTTCACCCTGCCCCTACGCCTGAAGAGGACGAGGTAGTGGTCAAGCTGATTGTGACCCGTGGCGTTGAAGGCGCCGCCAGCCCGACGTGCTGGGTACAGGCTTCGCCCTCACCTGCAGGCAGCCGCCGTCAGCGGCAGACGGGCATCGACGTCGTACTTTTGGACCGTGGCTTCGACACCGAAGCAGGCGAGCGCGCGCCATGGCTGCTCCTGGGCGCGAAGACGCTCTCTTATGCCGTGAACATGGCGGCGCTTCGCTACGCCCACAAGCAAGGTGCTGACGACGCGATCTTCACCTCCACTGACGGCCGGGTCCTGGAAGGCCCGACGTCCACCGTGTTGCTGGCGCACCTTGAAACGGTCGACGACGGCGACGGTTCCGTCAGGACGGTTCGTCGCCTCATCACTCCCCAGCTTGATAGCGGCATCCTCCCGGGCACCTCGCAGGGCGCATTGTTCGCCGCAGCGAAGGCCGCTGGCTGGGAACTTGGTTATGGCCCTTTGGAGCCGCAGGACTTGTTCGATGCCGATGCCGTCTGGCTGATCTCCAGCATCCGGCTGATCGCCCCCGTAAACCACATCAACGGTAAAGAGGTGGGCACGTCCGAGGTGCGCAAACAGCTCACTGCTGAGCTGAACCACCTGTTTGCGGGGATCGAGTAAGTCGCTTTTCTGCGGCTCTCCTTATGGAGCTCCGCATGGAACCTAACAGATAACAAGCAGAGTAATCGCTCGCATGACTTAATGATTAGGAACTCTTGGCCTCAGCCAAGAGCCGTTTGCGTGTTCAATCGCGTTCCTTATCCTCCTTGAATTGGTCATTCGTCATGTGATGAATCTTGTACTCGTGTTAGTTGGATCACGTCCGGCTGGTACTACTTCAGACTTTGCTGGCTAACTTCCCGGAGGGAATATGGGACTCAGCTCCCCCACAGAAGCCGAAGCATCGGCAACCGAGGCACAGTCCCGCACTGAGGCCTCACAGACAGGATTGCGACGGTCCATGGAGGCCCGGCACCTGGTCATGATCGCCATGGGCGGCGTCATCGGTTCAGGCCTGTTCGTCAGTTCGGGATACACCATCGCCACTGCGGGCCCTTTGGGCGCGGTCCTGGCGTTCCTCATCGGCGCCGTGGTGGTCTATCTGGTGATGGCCTGCCTCGGGGAGCTCGCTGTTGCGTTCCCCGTCTCCGGCGCCTTCCACATTTATGCCGCCCGGACCATCGGCCCCGCCACGGGATTCGCCACTGCCTGGCTGTACTGGCTTTGTTGGGCCGTGGCCTTGGGCTCGGAATTTACAGCGGCCGGGCTCCTCATGCAGCGCTGGTTCCCAGGCGTCGACGTCTGGATCTGGTGCTTCGTCTTCGCCACCGTCCTGTTCACACTCAACGCCGTTTCATCGCGTGTCTTTGGCGAATCGGAGTTCTGGTTCGCGCTGATCAAGGTCGCCGCCGTCGTCGGCCTGATCATCCTTGGTGGCGCCGCGCTGGCGGGCTTCCACCCCCTCGCCACGGGCGGCGATTACCCCTCCTTTGGCGAGAACTTCAGCACTCCGGAAGGTCTGTTCCCGAACGGTTTCACCGGCGTTTTCGTGACCTGCCTGGCAGTCTTCTATGCCTTCTCCGGCTCGGAACTGATCGGCGTTGCCGCGGGCGAAACTGCCAACCCCGGCGCGAACATCCCCAAAGCCATGCGCACCACGGTCATCCGGCTCATGATCTTCTTCGTCGGCGCGATCGTGGTCATAGCAGCCACCATTCCGTACGAACAAGTCAGCGTGGACGAGAGCCCGTTCGTCACCGTTTTCTCCATGCTCGGCATCCCGTACGCCGCGGACATCATGAACTTCGTGATCATCACGGCGCTGCTCTCCGCAGGCAACTGCGGACTCTTCTCCTGCGCCCGCATGCTCTTCTCGTTGGCTGACGAAGGCCACGCACCGCAGGTCTTCAAGAAACTCACCAAGCGCGGCATCCCCATGGTGGCGCTTTGCGTGAGCATGCTTGGCGGCCTGGCCTCATTGATCAGCAGCGTTGTGGCACCGGCCACCGTCTACCTTGTGCTCGTCTCGGTGGCCGGCTTCGCCACCGTGGGTGTCTGGATGTCCATCGTGGCCTCTCACTTCATTTACCGGCGGACCTTCATCAAGAACGGCGGTGACCTCAGCACCCTTCCCTATAAGGCACCGCTGTTCCCGCTGGTTCCGATCCTGGCTTTCGCCCTCTGTTTGGTCTCCCTGATTGGCATCGCCTTCGACCCCAACCAGGTAGCAGCGCTGCTGTTCGGCGTTCCGTTCGTGGGGGCCTGCTACGCCGTCTTCTACTTCAAGTACGGCCGACGACGGTCGCTCAAGAAGGCCGTGAACGCGTAGTTCTCCCTGCTCCGTAGCTTCCGGACCTGGTTTGGGCGCAGATCAGCCCCTGGACAACCTTTTTTGCGGGTTGACCAGGGGCTGTTTCCGTCTCAAAGAGGGTCAGGACGCGGGCCCGCCACCACCCACATTGAAACCGGGGCGGCCTTGACACGCCGGGCAGGGGGTGTGTTGAACAGGCCTTGCTACTCAAAGTTGGTGGTAGAGGCATGCCCCTTATTCTCCTGGGGTGTATTTTCTGGGCCTACTTCTTGGCCGCGCGTACCGGGTGCTCGCTCAAAATGGACAGGCGGTTGAAGGCGTTGATTCCGATGGCGGCCATGCAAAGCACACTGATCTGCTGGTCGTTGTAGTGCTGCCGGGCCTTTTCGAAGAGCTCGGGGCTAGGCCGCGACGAGCTCATCCGGGTGATCTGCTCTGCAATTTCCATCGCGACCACTTCCGCGGGCTCGAAGAGCTGCACTTCCTTGTAAACAGCCACCAATGACAAACGCTGTTCCGTTTCGCCGTATTTCAGGGCCCGACGATGATGAAGGTCCAGGCAGAAGGCGCACCCATTGATTTGAGAGCAGCGATAGTTGATGAGTTCAAGTGTCCGGCGCGAAATACCCAGCCGGTCAGCTTCCTCGACGAGCTGCTGGGAGTAGTGGCTCAGAGTCGCATAAAGATCCGGCTGCTGCTTGTCCAGATAGCCGGCAAGACGTGGTTTTGTTTCCTGTTCAGGCATGGTTGGAGCCTAACGCAAAGGGACCGGGCGCCCTTAGGTGAGAGACGGTCCGCCCCAGACCCGCGGGAGGTGAGAGACGGTCCGCCCCAAACCCGCGGGACGTGAGAGAGGGTCCTACTCGCGGGCGGCAGGGGTGTCGGCGGCGAGCCGGATGCCGTGCTCTGCCAGCCACACGGGATTGAAGGCCTTGCTCATATAGTTCGTTCCGGCGTCGGGCGCTATGGCAACCACCACCGAGCTGTGAGGCGCGGCGCGTGCCACCCGGATGGCGGCGGCGACAGCGAGCCCCGAGGAGGGGCCGAGCGCGAGCCCTTCCTCCTCGAGGAGCCGGTGAACGGTGGTGTAAACCTCGTCGTTGGGGATGCGGAGGAAGCGGTCCACGATGGAACGGTCGAAGGCCTTGGGCCATTCAGGCTCGGGCCAGGAGTTTCCCACGCCATCCACCAGGATCTCGCCGGGATGGCCGCCGCTGTAGGCAGAGCCGTAGGGGTCGGCGCCAACAACTTCCAGATGTCCGCCTGGGCGCAGGGCAGCTAGCTGTTCCTTCAAGAACCGCCCGTTCCCGCTGATGGTCCCACCGGTTCCGATGCCCGCCACGAAGTGCGTGACCAGGCCACCGGTCTGCTCCCAGATTTCGGGGCCGGTGGTTTCGTAGTGGGCAAGGGGATTGGCGGGGTTGTCGAACTGCATGGGCCGCCACGCACCGGACGTCTCGGCCGTAATCCGCGCAGCCACAGCCCGGGCGTTCTCCGGCGACTCCGACGGCGCGTTCCAGTCGGTCAGGATCACGCGGGCGCCGTAGTTGTGCAGCGCGGCGAGCTTCTCCTCGGAGATCGTGTCGCCTGTCACCACCACCACGGGATGTCCGGTCAGGTGGCCAATGAGCGCCAGGCCGATCCCGGTGTTGCCCGAGGTGCTCTCCACGATAGTGGCTCCCGGCTTCAGCTCCCCGGACCTTTCAGCCGCCCGAACCATGCTGAGTGCGGTGCGGTCTTTGATGGAGCCGCCGGGGTTTTCGGACTCAAGCTTGATGTGGATGGTGCTGCCCAGTCCGCGGCCCAGCGACTCCAACTTCACCAGTGGAGTGTTGCCCACTTTGTCCAGGACCGAGGCGTCCAGCCCGTCCGGCAGTCGGGCCGCTGCGTGAACTCCTTGCCGACGAATCGCCGTACTCACCACGACCCAACCCCTTCTTCTGCTTCCGGGAAAACCTGATCCACGGCGCCGCGCAGTTCAGTCCGCGCCCGCTCCACAAGGTCCGGCGCCGATGGCCTGTCGGCCAGCACGTCAGCGAGTCGACCCACGACGACGCCTGTCCCCTTCCCGAGCGGCTGTGCAGCTCCCGCTTCGAGCAGCAGATAGGACGCCGTCAGCGCCTCGATCGTCAACAGCTTTTCCAGGACCTCCACCGACTTTTCGAGTTGCTGGAGGGCCAAGGGGGCCAATGTTGAGTGGTCCTCGACGTCGGCAGACAAGGTTGGTGCGCCAAGGGTCGCCGGGGCAGCCAGGAACTTGAGTTCGGCCAACAGCCCGGCCGCGGAGTACCACAACAGCCCCGGCAGTTCCTCCTGGGCAAGCGCGGAGGCCGGACTGGATTCCGATCCTGTCCCGGACCATTCAGCTGAGGCTTGGGTCGATGCTGCGTGCAAGTGCTTGGCCCGGATGGCCCGTTGCGGTGGATACAGCTTGGCGATGCGCCGCTCACTGGAAATCCCCACGTGCGCCAACGCCACCCTCAGACCTTCGAACGCAAGAGCCAGTTGCATCGGCTGGAAGTTCCCGCCGGACACCATGAGCCCGGATTCGACATCCACCAAGGGATTGTCGCCGCGACCATTCAGCTCTACCTCCAACGCAGCACTCAACTGCGCCACGAGGGATCGAAGCGCCCCATGCGTCTGCGGCGCGGCCCGGAAAGACAACGCATCCTGCACCGATACTTCAGGACGCACATCCTCCATCCAGCCACCGCTCAACAGGTGACGCACAGCTGCCGCTGAATCACCTTGACCGTTAACCGCCTTGGCCGCCTGGATGGCCGGCGAAAACGGGCTGAGGTTCCCGCCGCCGTCGTACCTTGCGATGGTCTCCAGCGAGAGGGAAAGCGCGACGTCGGCCAGCCGGGCCAGGTGCTGCAACCGCAGCAAGGCGAGGGTTCCGGCGCCGACGGAATACGCGTTGGCGCTCACCAACGCGAGCGCTTCACCAGGAGCGAGGATGAGTGGTTGAAGGCCGGCATCGGCGAGCGCTTTGGCTCCCGGAACCAAGGCGCCGTCGGCGTCGAAGGCTTCGCCCTCACCGATGGCGACGGCGGCGACGGCGGCCAGCTGGGTGAGGTCCGATGAGCCCACCGATCCTTCGCGCGGGATGGCGGGCAGGACGCCGCGGTTGAGGAGCCCGGCGTAGAAGTTTGCTGTTTCGGGCCGCACGCCGGAACCGCCGCGGCTGAAGCCTACAAGTCGGGCGAGGATCAGGGCGCGGGCGGCGTGACGGTCCAGATACGAGCCCACTCCGCTGTTGTGATACCTGACCACCTGGACCTGATAGGCCAGGAGCGACTTCTCCCCCACAGCAGTGTCCCGGCCGGATCCGAGCAACGTATTGAGTCCGTAAACCCGCTGCCCGGAGGCGGCGGTGCGCTCCAGTACGTCACGGGAGCGACCGATCAAAGACAACGCATCGTGGTTGAGTTTCACGTGAAACCCCGGGTCAGAAGCGGCCAGCGCCACGTCAGCAGCACGCACCGGAGCCGTTCCCAGCACTAAAGTCCGCGGTTCGGAAGACTCCATCAGAAATCCAGGAGATTCTGCCGGAACCCACCGTTGCCGTAACTCTTCCTCAACAGGCCTCGCCGCCGGAGCTCAGGGGTGAGCTTGTCCAGAACACCGTGCACCGTCACCGGGTCCACGAAGCCGGAGAAGAGGAACCCGTCACCACCCACCTCGGAGCCGGTCGACTCAAGGTAGTCGGCAATCTCGCCCACCGTGCCGATGATCGAATCCCCTGCCCCGCCGCTCCGGGCCTGCAGGATCTCGCGCAGCGTGGAACCGGGAGGCGCGGCCTTGGCGAAGTGTTCCAACGTCCCCTGGTTACTGTTGGTACTCAGCTCCGGGAGGGGTGCGTCCAGGTCGAACTGCTTGAAGTCGATCACCGAGAGGTAGGAGATGGAGTTGAGCTGGCTGTCGATGTCGCGCTGGGTGAGCTCACGACGCCGGGCACGCAACTCCTCGCCTTCGGCAGCAGAACCGACCACGGTGGGCTTCAGGACAAAAAGTACCTTGACGTCGTCGGGGTTCCTGCCGGCTTTGGCGGCCTCCGCGCGAATCGAGTTACGGTAGGACTTCATGCCGTCAGTGCCGCGAGCCAACGCAATGGCCACATCAGCATGGCCACCCGCGAACGCCTTGCCCCGGGGAGATGCGCCCGCCTGGACCAGTACGGGCTCCTCCGGCAACGGCGCCGTGTTCAGCGGGCCGCGGACCTTGAAGAAGTCACCGTCGTGATTGATTGGGTGCACCTTGGTGTGGTCGGCAAACACCCCTGCGGAGACGTCCTCAAGGACAGCGCCAGGTTCCCAGCTCCGCCAGAGCCGCCTGACGACGTCGACGAATTCCTCCGCTTTTTCATACCTAAGGTCATGTTCAATCTGCTGATCCAACCCGTAGTTCTGGGCGGCGAGATCGCTGCCGGACGTAACCACGTTCCAGCCCAACTGACCCTCGGAGAAGTGCTGCAACGTGGCGAGGAGACGGGCGGCAGTGAAGGGCGGGTAGAACGAGGCGCTGACCGTCGGCACGATTCCCAGGTGCTCGGTGGAGGAGAGCAGGTACGGGACCAGCGCCAGCGGATCGTGTTTCGGCGCAAAGGAGGCATGAGCCAGGGACACTTCGGCCGATCCGCCATACGTGTCCGGCACGGTGAGGGAATCCTCGATGATGAAGAGGTCCAACCCGGATTGTTCGAACGCCCGGACTGCGTCCTGGTACAGGGCGGGTTTCTTCCAGTCGTAGCCCAGGCCGTAACCGGGCGTACCCCACCCCTGGACACCGAATCCGTGGCCCACAAACCATCCAAAGTGCAGCATGGGCTTGAGTGTAGAACTGCTCTGTCCGTTCACCGCGACCTGATTTCATGCGAAGTTACAGGGGGACGTACTGGGTCAATTATGCTCCCGGGGCGTCACATTTGAACGCGGCTCGAGACGGTCCGGATTTTCCACATAAGGCGTATGTCGTGTTCCGCAAACAGCAGGGGTCGGGAATGATCGCTGTATGAGTTCACCCACCCGCACTTCAGCCAAGGACCGTCTTTCGGGCGTCTGGGCTCTCAAGGGCTACAAACTCGAATGGTTGCGGCACGATGCCGTGGCGGGTGCTGCTCTGTTTGCCTTGCTGGTACCTGCCGGGATGGCCTATGCGCAGGCGGCCGGCCTTCCTCCTGTCACCGGGCTCTACGCCACTGTGATTCCGTTGTTGGTATACGCCGTGGTGGGGCCTTCCCGCATCCTGGTCCTGGGGCCCGACTCATCCCTTGCCCCCATGATCGCGGCCGCTATTGTGCCGCTGGCAGCTGGGAACAGCGAGAGATCAGTGGCACTCGCCGGGCTTTTGGCTGTGTTGATCGGGGCGCTCATGCTTGCGGGCTCGGCACTGAAACTGGGAGCCATCACGGGCCTGCTGTCCAAACCCATCAGGCTCGGATACTTGAACGGGATCGCACTGTTGGTGGCCCTTTCGCAGCTCCCGGCCTTTTTGGGGATTGAGGCCGACGGCGACATCTGGCAAAAGCTCGCGAAGGTCACCACCGGGTTACTGGGCGGCGAGGTCAATATCACCGCACTGCTGTTGGGAGTGGGGTCGCTGGCTCTCATCTGGATCCCCCGGCTCTTGAAGTGGAAGGTACCCGGCGTTCTGCTGGCGGTGGTTGGCTCGTGTGTGGCGACGGCGGTCTTCGGACTCAACGACGACGTGAAAGTCACCGGGGTCCTGCCGCAGGGCCTGCCCATGCCCGCGCTCGGGGGCATTGGCTGGGCCGACGCCCTGACGCTGCTCCCCGCCGCCGCCGGCATCGCGCTCATGGCTTTCGCTGACACAGGGGTGTTGTCCCAAACATTGGCAGCCAAGGAAGGGAAGAAGGTCTCCGGAAACAGGGAGATGGCAGCGCTGGGAGCAGCCAATGCTGCTACAGGCCTCCTGGGCGGATTTCCCATCTCAGGGAGTACCTCCAGGACACCGGTGGCCGTGGATGCCGGCGCAAAATCCCAGATGACAGGGGTGGTCGGCTCCGTGCTGGTGCTGGCGTTCATGCTGCTGGCTCCGGGAGTAACCGAGTACCTGCCGTCGGCAACCTTGGCCGCCGTCGTCATCGCCGCAGCCATTGCCCTCGCGGATCCTGCCGGCGTCCGGCGGCTCCTGCGGATGAGCCGCAGCGAGTCCGTGGTGATGCTGGCCGCGTTCCTGGGAGTGCTGACGGTGGGTGTGCTCGAAGGAATCGTGGTGGCCATCGCCTTGGCACTCCTGGATTTTGTCCGCAGGGCATGGGATCCGTATCGAACCGAACTCGGCTCAGAGGAAGGCCTTCCCGGCTATCACGACCTTGAACGCCACCCCGAGGGCAAGCGCATCCCCGGGCTCTTGATCCTCCGGTTCGATGCTCCCCTGTTCTTCGGCAACGGACAGGTTCTGGCCAGCTTTGTGAGGGAGCAACTCGACGAGGCCCCGGACGAGTCCGCGGAGCCCATCACCCACATCATCCTTGCCGCCGAACCGATCACCGGGATCGACACCACCGCTTTGGATGACCTGGTAACCCTGGACGAATGGTTGGCCAGGAAAGGAGTGGATCTGGTGTTTGCCGAGCTCAAAGGGCCTGTGAAGGACAAGTTGATCCGCCTCGGCACGGCTGCCCGATTTACGCCGGACCACTTCTACCCCACTGTCGGCGCGGCAGTGCGGGCGCTCAAGGACCGGTAGTGGATCAGCCGCCGATTACGCAACATGACGACGGTGCAGCCACCCGCAAGTGCAGCCCGACGCCCGTGGATGTTACGTTTTTCTTGAGTAATGAGTACCAGCGCAAAGCCCTGACTTGCTGGTCGGCAACCCTCTCTCCGGCGGGGTGCCTCAGGTGACTACTCGGCGTATCGACAACTCGAACTGCAAGCGTGACTGAGGAGCACCAGCAATGCCTGAACCCACTGAAGAAAAACTCTCTTACCGCCTGATTACAGGCCCGGATAACCGCGATTTCTGCGAGCGTATCCACAACTCCCTCGCCGAGGGCTATGTGCTCCATGGCAGCCCGGCAGCCACCTTCAACGGCACGGAAGTCATCGTTGCCCAAGCAATCGTGCTGCCTGCGGCGATCGCCAATGCTGATGCCGCCGTCGCCAACGCAGTGGACCAACTTGAGAACTACGACGATGAAGAAGCATTCGAGGGCCACGCATGAGCTACGCAGGTGACCTGACCCCGCAGGACGCGTGGGCCAAGCTTGAAGAAGGCGCCATCCTGGTGGACGTGCGCACCGAGGGCGAGTGGGCCCACATCGGCATCCCGGACACCAAAGCCACCGAGAACGATCCCCTGTTCATCCAGTGGAACCTCGCTGGCGGCATCCCAAACGCCCGCTTCATCGAGGACCTGCAGCAGCAGGCACCCGAGGATGACGCCGTGGAGCTCGTCTTCATCTGCCGCTCGGGGCAGCGCTCCATCTCCGCCGCCATCGCCGCAACTCAGGCCGGCTTCACGGCGTACAACGTCCTTGAGGGCTTCGAAGGCGACCCGGACCGCTACGGTGAGCGCACCGTGAACGGCTGGAAGAACCGTGGCCTGCCGACGAATCTGGGGACCGAGTAAGTGACTTTCAATCCCGACGCCGCCGGCTGGAGCCCTGACACCCAGGCAGTTCGCGGCGGCCTTGACCGCACCAATTTCCAGGAAACGTCCGAGCCCGTTTTCCTGAACTCCGGCTTTGTCTACGAATCGGCCGCCGCTGCCGAACGTGCCTTCACCGGCGAGGACGAACGCTTCGTTTACTCCCGCTACGGCAACCCGTCCGTCGCCACATTCCAGGAGCGGCTGCGGCTGCTCGAAGGCACCGAGGCATGCTTTGCCACGGCGTCCGGCATGTCCGCGGTCTTCACAGCCCTGGGTGCCCTGCTGGCCGCAGGCGACCGAGTGGTTGCCGCCCGCTCGCTGTTCGGCTCCTGCTTCGTGATCCTCAACGAGATACTGCCCCGCTGGGGTGTGGAAACCGTGTTCGTTGACGGCCCGGATCTGGATCAGTGGCGTGAAGCCCTCTCGGAACCGACCACTGCCGTGTTCTTTGAGTCGCCGTCCAATCCCATGCAGGAGATCGTCGATATCGCCGCCGTCAGCGAACTGGCGCATGCCGCCGGGGCGACTGTCGTGGTCGACAATGTTTTCGCCACTCCCCTGCTGCAGCGCTGCGGTGAGCTGGGCGCAGACGTGATCGTGTACTCCGGCACCAAGCATATTGATGGCCAAGGTCGTGTCCTTGGCGGCGCGATCCTGGGCACTAAAGAGTTCATCGATGGTCCCGTCAAGCAACTCATGCGCCATACTGGCCCTTCCCTTTCCGCGTTCAATGCCTGGGTACTGACCAAGGGTTTGGAGACCATTGGACTGCGGGTGAACCACAGCTCGGCATCCGCATTGAAGATCGCAGAGTGGCTCGAGCAGCAACCCGCCATCAGCTGGGTCAAGTACCCGCTGCTCACGTCCCACCCGCAGTACGAGCTTGCCGCGAAGCAGATGAAGGCCGGCGGCACTGTCCTGACGTTCGAGCTGTCTCCTTCGGCCGGGCGCTCAGCCAAAGAGGCTGCGTTCGCCTTGCTCGATGGCCTCCGCGTCATTGACATCTCCAACAACCTGGGCGATTCCAAGTCCCTTATCACCCACCCCGCCACCACCACCCACCGGGCCATGGGACCAGAGGGCCGGGCGGCGATCGGGCTCACCGACGGCGTGGTCCGCTTGTCTGTAGGACTGGAAGACGTGGACGATCTCATCCTGGATCTGGAGAAGGCCCTCAAACAGGTCTAACCTTGCTGCCATGAGCGGGAACCATCCCTATCGCCGTGCCGGAGCGGTCATCGTTGCCGGCACGGTGGTGTGGTTCGTGGGAATCTCGCCTGTCTCGCGCGTCTACATCACACCGGACGATGCCGAACGCCTGCGCATGCTGACCTCCGGACGGCGCGGTTGGATCATGGGCCAGCACCTCACCGCCGTGGGGACCGTCGCCGTGCCGGTGGGATTCGCCGCGTTCGCCCGCGCCGCTCCGGGTAAGGACGCCGCTCCGGGTAAGGACGCCGCTCCGGGCAAGGACGCCGTTCCGGGTACCAACGCATCGCGCGGGAAAGCGAAGAAATGGGCTTTCGCTGCCGCCGGCGCATTGCTCGCGGGCGCCCCGTTCTTCGTCTCCAGCCTCGCCCGGCGGGCTGCTGACATTGAGGGTTTCGCCTACCGCCGTGGATCCAACGCGCCTTTCCTGGCCTATTCCGGGTTGCATGTTGTGGCGTTGGCCGCCTTGGGTGGGAGTCTTCTTTCCTTGCCCACAAAACGCTGGATCGGCGTCACGGCCGCGGTCAGCGCACCTATCTACGGCGCCATTCTGGTAGCGAAAAAGGACATCCCGCCGTTCTGCTTCTACTTGGTGGAGGGCCTCGCTGGCGCCTACTTGATGGCGTGGGAAGAACCGGAAGCCGACCAGCCTAAGGTCTCCTGACCCGGGTCAGCATCGGCGCGGGATCCTTGTGCGCGTCGGCGGAGGTTCCGCGAACCGTCACCTTCGCTGCATGCCCGACGACGGCGGCGAGGGCTGCGCTGGTGGGCGGACTGCCCGGCTGGTTCTGGCTGCCGCGCTGCCTGTTGTTGTACCGCACCGCCGCTTCCCGTTGCTCGTCCGCGCCATTCCCCCGCTCCAGCAGGTCTGAGATTCCCGCTTTGACCAGCTCCAATTCGCCTTGGTCATCCAGCACTGGGCTCACGTAATCCACCAGCGCCCAGACAACGTCCGCTGCCGGCTGGGGACGGAAATCACCGAAGTCCAGGAGATCTCCACGCAACCCCGCATTGCTGGCCTGCCAACTCGCCATCCGCAGGAGTGCCGTGGGCACCGCGGTGGGCTCAACGCCGTCGAGCATTTCCAAGGAAGCCGTCTCCACCAAAGCCCGCACCAGCACCGCAATCAACGCGGCGTCCTCGGCGCGGAGGCAAACGTCGGCTACGCGGACCTCCACGGTGGGGTGGTTCCGGGAGATGCGGGCGTCGAAGTAAATCATGGCCTCATCCAGGATCACGCCTGTTTCCAACAGCCGGTTCACAATGCGTCGGTAGGCAGTGAGTGATCCGAACACGCCGGACGGTCCAGAGGTGGGCCAGCGGTTCCATGCCTGGGTGCGGTAGCTGTCGAAACCGGTGGGAAGGCCGCGCCAGTAGGGTGAGTTGGCGGTGAGGGCCGTGAGCACAGCCAGTTTGTCCCGGATATGGTCCAGGACCACCACACCTTCCTCAGGGGACTCAACAGAGGTGTGCACGTGGAATCCGCACGTCAGTTGTTCCGTGGCGATGATTCCGAAGCGATCCAGCATCGCGGCATAGCGGGGATCCGGGGTGGTGTGGGTGTTCGAATCCAGCGGGGAGGTAGCGATCGCAGCAACCCGCGCTCCGTGCTGCCGGGCTGCTTCGTTGGCCATAGCCCGGCCGCGGCGGATCTGATGCAGAAGGTCACCGTAGCTGTGGCAGGGGCGGGTCTGGGTTTCGATCTGCTCCAGCTTGAGTTCGTGGTTGAGGCTCCTCGCGGATGCGGGTTGGTGGCGGCCCGCAAGCAGCGCGTCCGCGAGGGCAAGGGGCTCTCCCGTCACAGGATGGACGATGAGCAGCTCTTCCTCGACTCCGAAAGTCCGCATGCTCCATTCTGCGTCAGGAGGCCGGTGGAGGACAGTGGCTGGAAGGGCAGCGAGGACTGCGCCCTTCCCGCCATCCGCACCAGAGCGAACTGGCGCCGATGGCGGGAACGGGCGCGCGGGCTACGCGTGGAGCCTAGTCCTGGAAGTACTCGATCTTGGCGCCGATGGTGTTCAACCGCTCGGCCAGGTCCTCGTAGCCACGCTCGATCACGTAGATGTTGCGGAGCTCGGACGTTCCCCGGGCGGCGAGCATCGCCAGGAGCAAGCAGGCGGCGGGGCGCAGGGCAGGCGGGCAGCCGATTTCGGCAGCGCGCCACTTAGTGGGTCCGTTGACGTAGATCCGGTGCGGATCCAGCAGTTGCACCTGGGCGCCCAGCTTGTTGAGTTCCGTCAAGTAGATGGCACGGTTCTCGTAGACCCAGTCGTGGATCATGGTCTGGCCCTCGGCGTTGCCCGCGATCACAGCAAAGAACGGCAGGTTATCGATGTTCAGGCCCGGGAACGGCATCGGGTGGATCTTGTCCTGCGGCGCGCGGAGCTCGGAAGGCTTGGTGGTGACGTCCACCAAGCGGGTCCGGCCATTGCGTGCCATGTATTCGCCGGAGATTTCAAGATTCTGGCCCATCTGCTCCAAGGTGGCGAGCTCGATCTCCATGAATTCGATGGGAACCCGCCGGATGGTGACCTCGGAGTTGGTCACGATGCCCGCGGTGATCAGGCTCATGGCCTCGATGGGGTCCTCGGACGGGAAGTACTCGATCTCCACATCAATGGCGGAACGGCCTGTGATCTTCAGGGTGGTGGTGCCGACACCCTCGATCTCAACGCCCAGTCCCTGCAAGTAGAAACAAAGGTCCTGGACCATGTAGTTGGGGCTGGCATTGCGGATCACGGTGGTGCCCTCGCGGTGCGCGGCGGCCATGATCGCATTCTCGGTGACGGTGTCGCCGCGCTCGGTGAGGACGAAGGAACGGTGGTGGCCATCGGCCGGGGGCGCAGCTACGGAGTAGAAGCCGGACTTCGCTTCAACCTCAAGGCCGAACTGGCGCAGGGCCTGCATGTGCGGCTCCACTGTGCGCGTTCCGAGGTCGCAGCCACCAGCGTAGGGCAGCAAATACTCACTGGTCTCGTCCAGGAGCGGACCCAGCAGCATGATGACGCTGCGGGTTCGGCGGGCGGCGTCCACGTCCATGGAACCGAGGTCCAGGACCTCGGGCCTGCGGATGCGGAGGTCGCTTCCGTTGAGCCAGGTACATTCGACGCCAATGGAGGTCAGTACTTCAACAATCCTGTTGACTTCTTCGATGCGGGCCAGCCGGCGCAGCGTGGTGGTTCCGCGGTTGATGAGGCTGGCGCACAAAAGCGCCACACCGGCATTCTTGCTGCTGTTGACATCCACTTCGCCGGACAGGGTCTTGCCGCCCTCCACCCGGAGGTGGGTCATCTGCGGCTTGCCCACTTTGACGATTGATCGGCCGAATATTGCCTCAAGCCGTTCGATCATCCGGAGGCTGAGATTCTGCTTACCTTGCTCCATCCGCGCGATCGCGCTCTGGCTGGTTCCAAGCTCGGTAGCCAACTGCCCCTGCGTCCACCCTTTTTCGCCACGGGCGTTACGGAGCAGAAGGCCTACGTGTTCAGCGGTAGGTTGCGTCATAACCAAGAAATATCACAGGTGAGCTAGAAGTCCCACACAAAACGCCGTTTGAGCGGTAAACGTCACACCATACCCGATCCGTGAGATATAGGGCACGACGGCGACCGGTCACCGCGGGCGAACGCTTTCCCTGAGGCGCCACCGGGCAGAAGTCCCCATTGCGGTCCGCGGGACAATACCAAAGCATGGAGGGAAAGCTCAGGGGGAAACATGCCTTTCTACGGCGCCGACGTCGACCAACTCAAAGCACTCTCCAAGGCCTTGGCCAACGGTGCGTCACTGCTGACCAGCCGGGCCCGGGAGCTCGACTCCTTGATCGGCCAAGGCATGACCGGCCAAGGCGGCGGCTGGCAGGGGCAGGATGCCAAGCGTTTTGCCGCCGATTGGCAGGGCCGCCTGAGGCCGTTGCTGGAGAGGACCATGCGAGGCCTGGAAGAGGCATCACAATCCGTGCTCACCAATGCCGACCAGCAGTCCTCCGCGTCCACGGAGGGTAGCGGTGATTCAGGCAGTTCAGACAGCGGCTCAGGCGGCTCAGGCAGTTCAGACAGCGGCTCAGGCGGTTCCGGGGACGACGCCACCACCAAAACCGCGGCCAATCCGAACCCCGACCAGCCCACACCCCAGGAAATCCTGGACAAGTACCAGGTCAGCGACGCAGAGACCACCAATTGGCCTGGGGACTGGGATCCCCTGCGCTTCGTTGTTGACCAAAGGGAGGTCACCGAGAAGGAAGCGGAACTCCTCAACGGCCTGGGTCCTTTCGAGATGAACGCCTTCAAGGGCATTCACGATGACGCCTTCAGCACTGCCGACGACCGCTTCCCCAGCGACGACCGCAACGATGACCAGAACGACGCGTTCCGTCACGCATATTGGAACGCGCTCATGGTCAAGGAGTTCGGTGCGGACTGGGCGGAGGACTACGCCACGGCGCACGAGCAGCTCCCCGGCAACCCCGCGCCCCGCGAAGCCATGGATCTGTACAACAATGAGGTGGGCCGCAATGTGGCCATAGCCAACCCGGATGCCAGCGCTGAGGAGCTTGCGGACTTGATCGAGGAAGCCGTGAACAACGGCGACACTGTGGTGGTGGGACAGGACCTGCTGCCCCACCCGTCCAATGAGGTCCCCATGGACCAGACCGGCGACGCCAACAACGCCGAGCCCGCCCCGGGCGAGGACCCGGAATTCAACGACGAGTCGAGGACCACCTCGTGAGGCTCCAACGCCAACAACAGGCCCGACGACGGCCGCGGACTTCCGCTGGCCGCGCCACCCTTGCTGGCCGCATCACCGTTGCCGGCCGCGCCACCGCCCTAGGCTTGCTCACTGTCATCCTGGCCTGTGCCCTGGCCGCCTGCTCACTAGGAGGATCCGTCATGCCCGAATCGAATGAGAAGCTCAACAGCCAGGTGCTCGAGTCCGCGAAAAATGGGACGGCCTTGAAACTGGCTGACGCCACGGACTTCGAGTGGGACCAGGCGGGTTTCGTGACGGAGGGAACGCCGGCCAAGGACATCGAAGCAGCCTTCGGCGAGCCTCTGACCAAGGAGAACCGCTACACGGCGTCCCCAGCGTTGTTCGTCTTCCTGAAGGACGGGAAGGTGGCCAAGGCAATCCGTATCGTCCCGGATGCTTTCTTCGGCGCTGACGCACAGAAGAAGTACGGCCGGGACGTAGTCCTCACCCCGCCGGAGGGGAAAAAGGGCTTCCTCAACTGGCGTGAGTAACGCCTAACGACAGCAGAAACTCCGCGATTCCTAGACGCGCCAGTACCCCAGGGCATCGATCCGGTGCTTGTCTACGCCCAGCGTCTTCCGCAGGTGCTTCACGATTGCCCGGGTACTGGAGGCTTCGCAGGCGATCCAGAAGAAGTCGTTATCCACGGACACACTCTCCGCAGTGAGCGCATCGCAGACTTCCTCAACCAGAGCGGCACCGTCGCGTTTGCGCGGAACCCAGCTGACGACGTCGGACTCTGACGTACGCACCTCCAGCGAGGAGTCGGCGTCGTGCTGGTATTCAAGCCAGGCGGTCACTGGAGCCGCGCCCGCGGCAGTACGTTCCCGTTCGTCCAGCAGCGAGTTGATGGCCGGGATGGAGGCGGGATCGCCCACTACCCAGATCCGGCGCGGAGCGGGCTGCGGGAACGTGAAGGAACTGCCCTGCACGGTGGCGTCGATGGTGTCGCCGGCCTGGACGGAGCGGGCCCAGTCGGCGGCAACCCCGTTGTGCATCGCGAAGTCCATGCTGAACGTGCCGTCCGCGGGGGAAGCGTTGACCAGGGTGTAGGCACGCTGATGGGCCTTGCCGGAATCATCGAACCACAGCCGGATCCACATGGTGGGATGCAGCCCGCTTCGCTCCAGCAGTCCACCGTCGCGCACGTGCACGCGGAGGAAGTCCGGGGTGATTTCTTCCTTCCCGGTGACTTCCAGCGTGAAATCCTTGGCGCCCATGACTTTGAGCACGACGCCTTCCCAATTGCGCTTCAAGCAACACTCCTTCACGAACGGCCACGATTTGTGAACGGGGCCAAAGCCATTTATCTTGAGCTTAAGTAAGCCTAACCTAAGCTCGAAAGCGGCCAGAGATTATGACGCCTGCCCCGACGCACCCTTCCGCCCCGGCAGGCGGCCCCGGAACCTACCGTGATCAGTGGGGAATCCCTCATTTGTGGGCGGATTCCTCCGACGAACTCGCCTTCCTCCAAGGAATGAACGTGGCCACTGACCGTTCCTGGCAGATCGAGTTGGAACGGTGGCGCTCCGAAGGCCGCACAGCCGAAGTCCTGGGTGCCGACGTTGTGGTCTGGGACCGGTTCGCACGCCAAGCCCGGCTGGATGACACCGCGCGCCGCTGCTTCGAGAACCTCGACGCCGACACTCAGCGTTGGTGCGGACGGTACGTGGCCGGCATCAACCAAGCGCTGGCAGACGGACTTCGCGGCGGCCCCGAGTTCGATGAGTCCGCCTGCACGCCGGAGCCATGGAATCCGTGGACGCCGCTGGGTGTCTTCCTGGTCCATCACATCCTCTTCTCCACGTTCCCCAACAAGCTGTTCAGAGCCCACGTCGCGCGGACACTGGGCGACGACGCCGTGAGCCTGTTCAGCATCGAAGCTCCCGTCTGGTCAGGCAGCAACGCCTGGGCCGCGCACGGCTCGACGACGGCGAGCGGCCTCCCGCTGATTGCCGGCGACCCCCACCGCCTCATGGAACTCCCCGGCGTGTACCAGCAGGTACGGCTCGCCTGCCCGGACTTCGACGCGATCGGTTTCGCGTTCCCGGGCGTCCCCGGGCTCCCGCACTTCGCCCACACCGGGCATACCGCCTGGGCCATCACCAACGCCATGGCCGACTACCAGGATCTCTTCGAGGAAGAACTGCGCCGGGTCACGGACGCCACCGGGGAACGGATCGAGGCGCGCAGAGCGCAAGGCTGGGAACCCGCCGTCGTGAGTGCCCAAACCATCACCGTCCGTGACGGTGAGCCGGTCACCGTGGAGGTCATCGAGACCGCGCGAGGTTCCGTGATCTCTGAAGCGCCCGACGGCGAGGCGCTGAGTTTGCGCTTCCCTGCCCGCGTTGAGGGGCGGCTTGGTTTTGAGGCCCTCCTGCCGCTGCTTCGGAGCCGGAGCGTCTCCGAGGTGGAAGCGGCGTTGGATGCCTGGGTGGAGCCCGTCAACAGCGTGGTGGCCGGGGACACGTCCGGAGCAGTACGGCACTTTGTTGCCGGGCTTGTTCCGCAGCGCAATCCCGCCAACAGGAGGTTGCCCGCGCCGGCTTTCTCGGCCCGCCATGAGTGGGACGGTCAATACGTGATCCTGCCCCGCACGGAGGTGAAGCAGTTTGCGGTGACCGCGAACGACCGCGCGGCGGGAGGCGGTGATGCCGTGGCCATGGAGTTCGCCCCCGCGCATCGGGCGCTGCGCATCCGTGAGTTGCTTGAGTCGGCTCCGGGGCCGTTGTCCGTGGATGACATGCAGGCTATCCATACCGACACCCTCCTGGGTCCGTGGCCGTTGTTCCGGTCGGTGCTCTCTAACCTGGACGACGAGGACCTGTCCAGCGAGGCCAAGCAACTGCGGGTCCTCTTGCTGGAGTGGGACGGCCACATGGATGCCGGGAGCCATCACGCCGCAGTGTTTGCGGAGTGGCGGGGATCATTGGTCCAGCGCCTGGCAAACCATCCCGCACTTGCGCCTTTGATGGAGCCAACAGGCTACTCGCCCTTGTTCGGACCGTGGTTGTCGGTGGCATCCCGGATGGGCTTTGCGCTCGAGACCCTGCTGGTGCGGGGCTCAGAACTCGGCATCAGCGTCGCGGCGGAAGTTGCCACAGCACTCGAGGACGTTGCGGTGGAGGAGTCCGGGCTGCGCTCCTGGGGCGACAGGCACACACTGTTGGCCGTTCATGTCCTCCCCGGCCCGCTCGCATCAGCGGCACCCACAGCCGGCCTCAGCGGTGATACGGGGTGTGTGCTCTGCACCGAGAGCCTCCCCGGCGTAGATAACCGAAGCTTCCGTGGTCCAGTGGCCCGCTACATCTGGGACTTGTCCGAGCGGCGCAACAGCCGCTGGATCGTGCCCTTCGGCGCCTCCGGTACGCCCGGACACCAGCACTTTGCCGACCAACTCCCGCTCTGGACTGCAGGGGAACTCGCCCCGGTGGTCACTGACTGGCGTGAATTGATCAAAGACAATCCCTGACTCATCCTGCTCCCGCATCCCATCAGTCACGCATCAGCCCCGAAGGAAGCCATGACCACCACCACCCAGGACTTCTCTGTCCGTGCCACCATCTACTCCGAAAACCTCGAAGGATGGGGCGCGCTGCGGCTTGTGCCGCTGGTTCCCGCCGAGGACATCGACCTCATCTTCGAATGGGTCACCCAGCCCGCGCAAAGTTCTGGGGAATGACGGAGAATTCCCGCGAAGAAGTCCAAGGGATCTACGAATTCCTTGACTCGCTGGAGACCCACCACGCGTTCCTGGCCGTCCTTGATGGCGAACCGCTGGCCCTTTTCCAGACGTACGAGCCACTGCACGACCCCGTGGGCGAGGCCTACCCCGCACGCGAAGCAGACATTGGCATGCACTTGCTACTGGCCCCGGCCACCCGGCCCATTCCGCACTTCACGCCGAAGCTCGGTACGTCGCTGATCAAGTACATGTTCTCCCTGCCGGGCAAGGACCGGATTGTGGTGGAGCCCGATTCACGCAATGCCAAGGCCCTGCGCCGTTTGGAGGCCACTTGCTTTGAGCTGGGCCCCATCATCCAGCTGGCCGAGAAGGAAGCCCAGCTGGGGTTCCTGACGCGGGCAGGCTTCGACGAGATCCAGGAACAGCAGGCTCCCTAACGCCAGACGAAGCTCCACGTTCCTGCGCCCACGGCCGCGAGCACCGCGCCTGCTGCGATCACCACGCCGCCCAGGAGCACCCAAATGTCCAGCAAAGAGTACGTGGATTCGCGGGCCCACGTCCGTTGACCACCGCCAAAGCCGCGCGCTTCCATGGTCACTGCCAACCGGGAGGCCCTGCGGACAGCCTGGACCAACAGCCCGAAGCTCTGGCCCAGAGTGGCCTTCAGCCGTTGCAGCGGGCTGCCTTGCGAACCGACGCCGCGGGCCCGGCGGGCCATGCCGATGGTCTGCCATTCCTCGGCCATGAGGCCCACCAGCCTCATGGCCGCCAGGGTTCCGAGGACAAAGCGGTGCGGCAGCTTGGCCTTCTGCGCCAGTGCATCGGCCAGGTCAGTCGGGTCCGTGCACGTCATCAGCAGGATCGCCGGCAACGCGATCGCCAAACCGCGCACCATGAAACCCAGGCCCAGCTCAAGGGAACCTTCGCTGATGGACCAAAGTCCGACGTCGAGCAGTACAGCGCCGCTGTCCGCCGCCACAATCGCGGTGCTCCAGCCGCCGATCGCGGCCGCGATGATCAGCGGCCAAGCGCGCTGCCACAGGAGCCTGAGCGTAAGCCCGGCGAGCGGAAACAACGCCAGCTCCGCAATCAACGCCGTGGATGCCGATACCCAGTCGATGGACAGGGCCAGCACAAGGGAAATCAGGAAAACGGACACGAACTTTGCCAGGGGGTTGGCTCGGGTCAGCAGGGCATGATTCCCGCGGAGGTTCAGTGCATCCCTCATGCTGCACCCGCTTCCTGATGCGTGGCTTCACCATGCTGTACCGGACCGAGCCGAAGCTCCGTTCCGCCGAGCACTGCGCTGAATTCCTGGTCATGGGTCACGGAGACCACGGCCGTTCCGGCGTCCAGCAACTCTGAAAGGAACGACGCCAACTCAGCCCATGTATTGGCGTCCTGACCGAACGTGGGTTCATCGAGCACCAGGACTTTGGGGTGCGCGGCCAGCACGGTGGCCACCGAAAGCCGCCGCTTCTCGCCACCCGAAAGGGTGTAGGGGTTGGCGTCCACCAAATGCGTGAGCCGCAGCCGCTCCAACAGTTCGTCCACGCGTTCTTCGCCGTGGCCTAAATGCCTTGGCCCAAACATGAGCTCGTCCAGGACCTTGCCCGTGACGAACTGGTGCTCCGGTTCCTGGAACACCGTCCCGATCCGTGAAATCAGCTGGTCTGCTTTCCACTTGAACGGGTCAATGCCGGCCCCCTCGGAAAGCTCGACGGCGGCACTCACCGTACCGTCCACCGGCGCCAAAAGACCGGCCAACGTGAGCGCGAACGTGGACTTTCCGGCACCGTTAGGACCAGTGATGGTCAGTGCTTGGCCGGCCCTGACCTGCGCGGTGATTCCCGTTTGCACCGGGACGGGCGGGATGGTCTTGAAGCCCTTGCGCCGCGGCTTTTCCCGGGAAACTGCCAGGTCCTGGGCTGCGAGGAGCAGTGGGGCGGTATGGGATTGGCTGCGTCGTTGGCGGGTGGCCGGAACGTACCCCGGCACCCAAACGCCGGCAGCCATCAACATAGTGCGGGCCTCGGACAGGACCTGGTCCGGTGGGCCGTCCAAGAGAACCCCGCCCGTTGCCTGGCCCGTTCCCGCCGCAGTCGTTCGCGCCGCCGTCAAGGAACCCGGTGCCAGGACTACAATCCTGTCCACCAGGTCTTTCCACACGGACACGCGGTGTTCCACCACCACCAGCGTTGCGCCGGTCTTATCCAGGCAACGCTTCACCGCGTCACGTACCTCCAGCACGCCTGCCGGATCCAGATTGGCCGTCGGTTCGTCCAAAAGGACCAAGCCGGGTCGCATCGCCAAAATGCCCGCCAGAGCAAGGCGCTGCTTCTGCCCCCCGGAAAGCGCCGCCGTCGGGTGATCCAACGCCAAACCGCCGCCCGCGGCGGTACGCAACCCGACGTCGTCGAGCGCTTCATGGACGCGGGACCAAATCTCGTCCCGGGGCACAGCAAGGTTCTCGGCACCAAAGGCAACGTCGTCGCCAACCCGCGACAAGACCACTTGCGTTTCCGGGTCCTGCTGCATCAGCCCGGCGCGGCCACGCTGCTCCCGGGGCGCGACGCCGTCGATCAGCAGTGACCCGGACTCGTCCGAGTCGTCTTCCTCATCGCCCAACACACCGGCGAGGGCGTGCAGCAGCGTCGACTTGCCGGCGCCCGAAGGCCCCAGCAGAAGCACCCGCTCGCCCGGTTCAATCCGGAGGTCCAGCCCGTGAATGGCGGGCGTGGACCGGCCAGCGTGCCGCCAACCCCAGCCCTCGGCGGAAATGGCGGCAGGCCTCAACGGGCTGCTGTTCTTGCTGCCGCTCTGCGTCGCGGGCATCAGCTGAAGACGGGCTCCGACGCGGCCTTGCGCGATGCGAAGGAGCTCAGGACGCCGGTTTTTGCCAAGCCGCGGGTGGCAACCCAGGACAGGGCGCCGGCGATGACGGCCCCCGAGATGGTGGTGAAAGTGATGTACGCCAGCTTGTCCACTGCCTCATAGGCGATGTTCCAGCCCCACGGGAGGAAGGAGTCGTTCAGGCCGCAGAAGAGGCCCGCACCGGCACCCGCGAGGAGGGCCGTGGGCAGGTTGAACTTCTTGTACCGGAAAGCGGCGAAGACGAGCTCTGCGCCCAGACCTTGCAGGACACCGGAAATCAGGACGGTGGTGCCGTATTGGGAACCCATGATGAGCTCACCGGTGGCCGCGACAGCTTCGCAGAACAACGCTGCGCCCGGCTTGCGGATAATGAGCATGCCCAGGACTGCGGGGATCATCCAGCCACCGGCGATCAGGCCGGTGAGCGGCGGATACGTCGCATTCATGGGAATGGATACCAGTGCGGCTCCTTGGGACCAGGCCCAGAAGATCACACCGCCTGCGATGGCGATCAAGGCCGCCACAACAATGTCTACAACACGCCAGTTATAACTGGTCTTCTTCACGTTTACCGTGGTCATTTTCTGCCTCCTGAGGTTACAGGAGGGGAAAGTGCTCCCCGGATTTCCAACCGGCCTGCGCCGCCCGGATCCGGACACTCTGAGAAGCTCGACTCCCTTGCGCCGGTACTAACCGGATCAGGTTCGAGGGTCTGCGGCTGTCCGCACTCTCAGCGCCCTCGCGTCTCCTGCATCTCTGCAAGGTCCGACGGCGGCGCTCCCCTGTCGTTATCAAATCTGCCCTGATGGGCTGGTTCAGTTTACACCGGCGCGTGTTGCGGGTGTTGGTCCGTTGCCGTGCCTTGGTCACAAACGGGCGTTGCGGGTTCCCGTGCGTGGGGTTGCCTGCGTTGCGGGGCCGTTCTGCCCCCCTCGCGCCGGCTTTGGCCTGCACACCAGGCCCCACAACGAGACCTGAGAGAATGATCCAGCAGACTCGACCGCGGCAAAGGGGCACTTTCATGACGGACCTACCCATTCAGGATCACCCTGCCGGCGAGGGCACCATATCCGAGCCCCGGCTCGCTGCCAGCGTCATCCTTCTCCGTGATGCCCCTGGCGGGCTCGAAGCGTTCGTCCAGCACAGGGTCAGCACCATGGATTTCGCTGCCGGAATGGTGGTCTTTCCGGGCGGCCGGGTGGATGCTGCGGACGAGTCAGGCTGGGACTATCCGGCGGAACTGCTTCAACGCCATGCTGCCGCCTGGCGGTCGAGCTCCATCGGCACCCGCACCAGCTCAACGCAGGCCGAAACCAACGCAGGCACGATCCTCACAGCCGCAATCCGCGAAGTCCAGGAGGAGTCGGGGCTCAGCATCAGTGCCGCGGATCTCCGCCCTTGGGCCAACTGGATCACGCCGACGGACATGCCGAAGCGCTTCGATACCTACTTCTACCTTGCAAAACCCTCCCCCGGAGCCGAGCCGCAGCATCAAACCACGGAGGCCTGGCAATCGTTGTGGATGCCGGTGGCCGGAATCCTGGAAGCGGAAGCAGCCGGCACATTGAAGCTGATGCCGCCCACCTATTACCTGCTCAAGGAAATTGCTGAGTTTGAGACCGTGGACGCTGTCTGGTCGGCGGAACACGCGGTCGTGCCAGTGCTGGCCCCGGTGGGGTCCTTGGCAGCGTTCCTGAAAGAGCGTGAAAGCCGCCGCTGACTCTTGAGCCGGCCCAGGGACGGCTAGGCTGGAGGCATGAACCTCTTCTTCAAGCTGATCGGTGCCGGAGTAAGCCTCGGAGCGGGCTTCGTGGGCACCAAACTCGTCAACAAAGGGTGGGAGAAGGCCACTGGCAACAAACCACCCCTGGGCAACGACGACATGGAAACGAGCTTGCGTTCAGCATTGACCTTTGCGCTGATCTCAGCCTTCGTCAGCACCCTGATTCAGGTGCTGGCCAGCCGTGGCACACAGCGCGCCATTGCACGGTTCGCCAAGTCGCACGACATCGTCTAGCCTGCAACCACAGACAGCAACGCGGGGTCGCTTTGCCTCCACCTGATGGAATGAACACCAGTGGACGCAGGGCGACCCCGCGTTGCTGTGACCGGGACTTTTAGCGGTCGTTCCGGGGTTCTTGCCCCGCAGCCGCCCGTTGAACAACGGCCTCGAGTTCGTCCTTGGTGAGCATCTCGCGGTGGCCATGCTTGGTGCGGTAGGCAGAGCGACCCACCATGTGGGCGGACACGGGTGCCGTCAGCAACTGGAAAATCCATGCCACCAACAGAACCGGCCAAACCCACCACGTGCGCATTTGCAGGCCAATCGCGGCAAGCATGAGGAACAGCCCCAGGACCTGGGGCTTGGTTGCTGCGTGCATGCGGCTCATGAGGTCCGGGAATCGCAGCAAGCCGATGGCAGCGCCCAAGGACATCAGGGCTCCCACCACCAGGAACACTGCGGTGACAGCATCGATCACGACGTCCACGCCGGTGGCATCAGGACTCATTGTTCTGTTCCCTCCGTTCAGCCACGAACCGCGCAACGGTCACTGATCCGATGAATCCGATCACCGCGAGGGCTACCAGCAGCATCAGGTTGTTGAGGTGCCTGTTCATCGCCATGTCGATCGCCAGTGCAGCACCCAGGATGGCCAGCAAGACGTCTGAGGCCAGCACACGGTCCAGCAGGGAGGGGCCGATGGCGATGCGGACAATCGCGCCCGCGGCAGCCAGGCTGAGGATCACCGCCGTGACCACAAGGATGATTTCCTTCATCGTGCTGCCCCTTCCATTCCCGGACGTACTTCGGCGTTGAGGGCTTCCACTTCTTCGCGCGTGCCCATGATCCGGATCAGCCGCGCTTCAATGATCTGGACTTCCTCGCGAATTTTGTCGATGTCCGCTTCTTCGTAAATATTGAGCGCGTGCAGGTACAGCGTGGACGTCGACCGGTCCACTTCCACCACCAGCGAGCCCGGAATCAGCGAGATGACGTGCCCCGTGGCCGTCACCATCAAGTCCGAGTGGCTGCGCAAGGGAACGGCGACGACGGCGCTGCGCACCTTGGGTCCCTTGACCACGGCCAGGAACAACACCAGGAAGCTCGCTGCCACCACTTTGGCGAGGAACATCAGGGCGAAGGGAATGGCGCGCAGGATGTTGAACCTGCCGCTCAGTTCCACGGGTGGAAGGTAGAACAGCTTGGCTACCAGCACGGCTATCAGCGCACCGAACAGCAGGTTTCCGGGACTGAAGTCCCGCCACAGTGCGCCCCAGACAATGACCAACCAAATGAGCAGCGGGAGTTCGGTACGGAACGAAATGGGCTTACGGCTCATTTGGCATCACCCGTCTGCATTTCCTCGGGCGGCCCAAGCGGTGGCACCTCGACCGAGTCGCCCAGGACCGAGTGGATATAGGCCGAACGATCCAGCATGATCCCGGCGGAACCGTCAGCTACTTGGAAGAGCGGACCGGCGAAGACCGTCAGCGCGACACCGAAAACTACCAGTCCCGCCGTCGAACCAACCATGGTCCGCGGCAAGACGCCCACGTTCCCGGGATTCAGGAGAGCTGGGTCCGGGTACTCAGCGTCTTCGGGCTTGCGCCAGAAGGCCCTGTTCCACACGCGGGCGATGGCCAGCAGCGTCAGGAGGCTGGTGACCACGCCACCCACAACCAGCGTGATGGCCAAGGGTGTTCCCAGGTCCACGCCGGCCTGCAGGAGGCCCAACTTTCCCAGGAAGCCTGAGAACGGCGGAATGCCTGCGAGGTTCATGGCCGGGACGAAGAACAGCAAGGCCAGCAACGGGGAAAGCTTGGCCAAACCACCCAACCGGTCCATGGACGAACTGCCGCCCCTGCGTTCTATGAGACCAGTGACCAGGAACAGGCTGGTCTGCACGGTAATGTGGTGCGCCACGTAGAAGACGGCGGCGCCCAACCCTGCAACGGAACTCATCGCCAGACCAAACACCATGTACCCGATGTGGCTGACCAGGGTGAACGACAACAGACGTTTGATATCGCTTTGGGCCAAGGCACCTAAAATGCCCACCACCATGGTCAGTAACGCCACCACCATGAGGGGAACATTCAGGGTGTCACCGGGGAACAGGAGTGTTTCCGTGCGGACCATGGCGTAGACACCCACTTTGGTCAGCAAACCTGCGAACACGGCCGTAACCGGCGCCGGTGCCGTCGGGTAGGAGTCGGGGAGCCAGAAGGACAGCGGGAACACGGCCGCCTTGATGCCGAAGGCCACCAACAGCATGACGTGCAGGAGGTTTTGGGTGCCTTGGTCCAGTTCCGCCAATTTGATGGCAAGGTCCGCCATGGTGATGGTCCCCGTGGCCCCGTAGATCATGGCGATGGCGATGAGGAACAGTACGGATGACACCACTGACACCACCACATAGGTGACGCCTGCACGGATGCGCGGCCCGGTGCCGCCCAAGGTCATGAGCACGTAGCTCGCCGTCAGCAGGATCTCGAAGCCTACGTAGAGGTTGAAGAGATCGCCGGTGAGGAAGGCGTTGGACACGCCCGCCACCAGGATCAGGTACGTGGGGTGGAAGATCGAGACGGGTGCTTCCTGGTCGCCGTCGGCCATGCCTTGGCCGGTGGCGTAGATCAACACCGCAAGGCTTACCACGGTGGAGACAACCAACATGAGCGAGGAGAACTGGTCCACTACCAGGACCACGCCCCACGGCGGCAGCCATCCGCCCAAGGTGACTGACGTCGTGCCACCGTCCCATACGGAGATCAGCAGGAGGCACTCGAGCAGCAGCGTCGCACTCAGGATGCCGATACTCACCACACGCTGGGCGGTGTGGTGCCTGATTAACAGGAACGCAAGAGCGGCACCCAGAATCGGCAGGAGGACAGCTAGCGGCGACAGGTTTGCGAGATTCACGCGCTGCCTCCTTCCTGGTTTGGTGCCTTGCTGGGGGTCTCGGTTGCTTCGGGGTGAGTGTGGTCCGAGGTGTTGGCAGGGGTGACGGCGAATTCCGAGGTTTCCAACGGCACAATGGCGTCGTCCTCAGCATCGAAGCTGGGCGTCTTGGCAACGCGACGGTCCTCAAGGTCATCCTGGATTTCGTCCTGCCGCGCCAGGACCCACGTGCGGTAGATGATGCCCAGCATGAAGGCCGTCACGGCGAAGGAAATCACGATCGAGGTAAGGATCAGCGCTTGGGGCAGAGGATCGCTATAGGCGTCCGGGCTGGTTTCTTTGGTGAACAAGGGGGCCAACCCGGCGTATCCGCCGGTGGTCAGGATCAGGATGTTGGTGGCATTGGCCAGCAACATCAAGCCCAACAGCACACGCGTCAGGCTCCGCTCCAGGATTAAGTAGATGCCGCAGGCGTACAAAACGCCCATGACGATCAGCAGGGTCAGGTTGATGCTCATGCGGTACCTTTCCCGGATGCGGCGGATTCAGCGGCTTCGCCTGCAAGGTCGGCGGCGTCTTCCTCTGCCAGGGGCGCGCCCTGGCCCTCAAAGTGTTCATCGATTTCGGCACCGAGGCTGCGGAGAACGTCGAGGGCCAAGCCCACCACCACGATGTACACGCCGATGTCGAAGATGGTGGAGGTGACAAACTTGACGTCTCCGAAGACCGGCAGCCAGAACTCGATGATCGCGCTCTGGAACACCTGTCCGCCGAGGAAGAGCGGTACCAGACCCGAGGCTGCCGCCGTCGCGAGTCCCGTCCCCAAAAGAGTTCCGGCGCTGACTGTCGCAGCCTCGCTCAACTCGAACCGGCCGCCCGCAAGATACCGGATGGTCAGGGCAAGCCCCGCGGTGAGGCCACCGGCGAAACCGCCGCCAGGCAGGTTATGGCCGGCAAGGAGGAGGTAGATGGAGAAGACGATCATCGAGTGGAAAATCAGTCTGGTCACCACTTCGAAGATGATCGAGCGGCGTTCGGGAGCCAGGGTGCGGCCCGCCACCAGCCACGCGTCGCGGCTGACGTCAGTGAACTTTTTGGCCACGGCCAGCGTGGCACCGTCCCGGGAGTCACGGTCGACGCCGGTGCGCCGCCCCACGCTGCCTTCCGGCACTGCCTCTGAGGTCTTAATCCGATCACCGCGGCTGCGAACGAAGATCAGGCTGGCCACGCCCGTGGCCGCGATGGCGAGCACTGAAATTTCGCCGAACGTGTCCCAGGCGCGAATGTCCACCAAGGTCACATTGACGACGTTCAGGCCGCCACCGCCCTCATACGCCAGACGTGGGAAGTCCAAGGAAATGGGTGTGGCCACGCGGGCTCCCATGGCATAGATCGCCACGAAGATCATGGTGATGCCGAACGCTGCACCGATGATCACGCGGATCACCCGAAGCCTGCCCCCGGTCCTGTCCCGGAGCTCAGCCGGTAGGCTGCGCATGGCGAGCACGAACGCCACCAGGACGATGGTCTCCACCAGCATCTGTGTCAGTGCCAGGTCCGGAGCGCCCTGCAAAGCAAACATAAGGGCAATGCCGTAGCCGGTCACGGACACCATGAGGACCGCAAGGAAACGCTTGTTGGCCCGGACAGCAGCCAACGCACCCACCACGATTCCCGCTCCGGCAACCATTTGCAGCGGAGAGTTGGGGTCGATGAAGTAGATGCCTTCCGGCAGGGGCTTGTTGGCCGCAATCAAAGCGGCCAGCGGTACAGCGAAAGCTACGGTGAGGATGACCGCCAAGTAGAAGTAGAGCGAACCACGCTGCGTACGGCCAGTGACCCAGACAGCGATGTCGTCCAGCGCGCCGATGGTGTGCTGGTAGGCCCGGTCGCCATCAATCCAGTCCGGAACCAGGCTTTGTACCCGGGACACCATGTTGCGTCCGTAGAACATCGCAGCACCTGCCGCGAACGTTATCGCTGTCAGCCCCAGCGCGGGGGTGAAGCCGTGCCACAAAGCCAAGTGTCCGGCGTCGACCGCGTCCGGCCTTTCGGCGAACAGCGCCGCATAAGGCTGGATCCACGTGTCGACGGGAGCCGGCCACAGGCCGTAAACGATGGTGAGCAAGCTGAGGATTGCAGGGGCTGCCAGAAACGCAGGCTTGATCGGTTTGAACGGCGTGGGTTCTACACCCGGCTTGGTGGCAAACGCGCCCCACATGAAACGGGCGCTGTACGCGAACGTGAGGATCGAGCCGATCACCAGGCCCACCAGCATCCAGACACCCCAGGCGGGAGCGTTGCGGCCAGTGGCGAAATGGACAAAAGACTCAAGGACGGATTCCTTGGCAACGAAGCCAGCCAAAGGCGTCACGCCAGCCATGGAAGCCGCGGCAATCGCCGCCACCACGCCGAGGGCTCGGGAAGAACGGAAGACACCGGAAAGTTTGCGGATATCGCGTGTTCCTGATTGGTGGTCAATGATGCCCACCACCAGGAACAGCGCAGCCTTGAACAGTCCGTGGGCCAACAGGAGCGCGAGCCCTGCCAGTGCCGCGTCCGGCCGTCCAAGGCCCACCACCATGGTGAGGAAGCCCAGTTGACTCACCGTGCCGTAGGCGAGGATGAGCTTGATGTCAGTCTGGCGGAGGGCCCGGTAACCACCCACGAGCATGGTGGCCATGCCCAGCCCCAGAACCACCGGCAACCAGAATTCCGATTCGGAGAAGCCCGGCGCCAGTCGGGCGACGATGTAAATGCCGGCCTTCACCATCGCCGCGGCGTGCAAGTATGCGCTGACGGGTGTGGGAGCGGCCATGGCGCCCGGCAGCCAGAAGTGGAACGGAACCAGCGCCGATTTTGTCACGGCACCGGCCAGGATAAGTACGACGGCGGCAGCCACCGCTCCCTGCATCGGGCCGGTCATGAGCGTCCCGGCTTGGTCCAGGATGGCTGAAATGCGGTAGGTCCCGGCTGCCTGGCCCATGATGATCAGGCCAACAAGCATCGCGAGGCCACCGGCGGTGGTGACCATGAGCGCCTGCAGCGCCGAGCGGCGGGCGGCCAAGCGGGTGCGCGCATAACCGATCAGCAGGTAGGACAGGATGGTGGTGAGTTCCCAGAAGATGAACAGCATCAGGAGGTCATCGGAAGTCACCAAGCCGAACATGGCTCCGGCGAAGGCGAGGAGTTGGGCACCGAAGCCGCCCAAGTCCGCGTCTTTGTTTTTAAAGTAGCGCGCACAGTAGACCAGCACCAAGGAGCCCACACCGAGGATCAAGAGGGACATGACCCACGCCAAGGGATCCATGCGGAAGGCCAGCTCCAGCTTAAGGCTGGGGATCCAGGGCAGTACTTCTTCTATGCCGCCACCGGAATATACAGGCCCGTACTGGAAGAGCAGCCAAATGAATGCGCCTGCCGGAACAGCTGCCAGTGCGTAGAAGGCGTTCCTGCCAAGTTTGCTGAAGATCAAGGGCGCCACAGTTGCCGCTACAAAGGTGATGGCGAGAACTGTGATCACTGTTTTCTCCGCAAAGTCAGGAACGAATTGTCAAAGTTGGAGCAGGCGGTCATACGTTGGGTTCGGTTTAGCTAGTTTATCAAGCGGGACGGACAGTTTTTCGCCAAGGAAGCGGGCTGGAGGTTACGTTTCAATCCCTGTTCTCCACATAGCGGTCTGTCATCCGCCCGCCGTTCTCCCCTCCGCTATAGCATCGGGCTATGAACCCGGCCGTAGTTCCCGAAGCCTCCCCACCGACCTCCGAGCTCGCCTCAGGACCTGTCGCCTCCAAGAAGGGCCAGATCCTTGCGTGGGCTTCCTGGGACTGGGGTTCGGCTGCATTCAATGCGGTCATGACCACGTTCGTTTTCACCGTGTACCTCACGTCCAATGCTTTCGGCGGGGAGGACGCTGCCTCGGCGGCGCTGGGTGCTGCCCTGGCCATCGCTGGCCTGGCCATTGCACTGCTTGCTCCTGTCACTGGGCAGCGTTCGGACGCCGGCGGCCGCCGCAAGCTGTGGCTCGGGGTCAACACAGCCGCCACTGCCGTGCTCACTGCGCTCTGCTTCTTTGTCTTTCCCCAGCCCGAGTTCCTGTTGCTGGGTGTTTGCCTCATCGCGCTGGGCAACGTCTTCTTTGAGTTCGCCGGCGTCAACTACAACGCCATGCTGGCGCAGATCTCCACACCCAAGAACATTGGCAAGGTCAGCGGCTTTGGCTGGGCCATGGGATACCTGGGCGGAATCGTTGCCCTTCTGCTGGTTCTGCAACTGTTCGTCCAGCCGTCCTTCGACTGGTTTGGCGCCTCGACGCAGGACTCCCTCAACATCAGGCTCGTGGCAGTCTTCTCTGCGCTGTGGTTCTTCATTTTCGCCCTGCCAGTGATGTTCGCCGTCCCTGAAGTCCAGGCGAAGAAGGCCACCGCTTCCTTGGGGTTCCTGGCCTCCTACAAGTTGCTGATCCGCCGTATCGGGGCCATCTACCGGACCAGCCCGCACACCATCTACTTCCTGCTTTCCAGCGCAATCTTCCGCGATGGCCTCGCTGCTGTGTTTACCTTCGGCGGTGTCATTGCTGCAGGTACGTTCGGTTTCGAACTCAAGGAAGTCATCTTCTTCGCCATCTTCGGCAACGTGGTCGCTGCCGTCGGCGCCATCATCGGCGGTTTCCTGGATGACAGGATCGGACCAAAAACTGTGATCGTCCTGTCTTTGGTCGGCCTCCTCATCGCCGGCACCTTCATCCTGATCCTGGGCAACGGCGACTACGTCTTCCTCGGTAACAAGTGGCCCGGCAGCAACACTTTTTGGGTCTTCGGCCTGCTGCTCTGCCTGTTCGTAGGCCCTGCGCAATCGTCCTCGCGGGCCTACCTGGCCAGGCTTGCACCGGAAGGCGAGGCCGGCGAACTCTTCGGCTTGTACGCCACTACCGGTCGGGCCGTCAGCTTCCTGGCCCCCACCCTCTTCACCCTGTGCATCGCCATCGCCTCTCCCTTGGTTGCCGAGGGCGAAGCCCAACGTTGGGGCATCCTCGGAATCATGGTGGTCCTGCTTGCCGGCCTCTTGGTGATCCTGCCGGTCAAGCCGCCGGCGAAAGTGGAAATAGCTGTGGTCCCCGAGCGTTAACTACAAAGGACCGGTTGAAGTGCGAGGGCCGTACCGGACCGGTTCAGGACAGTTTAGGGTGGAGCTATGAACGTGGATGAGACCGAACTCCCGGGCCTTGGGGTCCGCAAGGACTTCGTGACGGCCTCAGGCCGTCGCATCGGTGTAGTGGAGCTGCGGGAAGGCGAAACAGAGCTTTTCGTCTCAACGTGGGACGATCCTGACACGTGCCAGGCGTCTATTCCGCTGACTGCCGATGAAGCGTCAACGCTGGGGAACCTGTTGGGCGGCCAGCACATTGCCATGCGCTTGGCAGAAGAGCATCGCGAGATACCCGGCATTGTCACCCGCCAGTTCTCCATCACTCCTGATTCGCCCTTCGTCAACCAGCCCATGGGCAAGGCGCAGATCCGCACCCGCAGCGGTGTCTCCATCGTGGCGATCATGCGCGAAGGCGAGGTTGTCCCCTCGCCCGCACCCGACGTCGTACTTCACACCGGCGATTTGCTCGTAGCGGTCGGTACCCAGGAAGGTCTTGACTCGGCAGCCGACATCCTTCGCAACGGCTGAGCGGGATGGACCCGCTCGCACTAGCCCTCGTTGAATTGGGGGCCGTCGTCTTCTGCCTCGGCCTCTTGGCTCGACTAGCGGGCCGAATCGGCATGTCCCCTATCCCCCTCTACCTCGTGGGTGGACTGGCCTTCGGCGCCGGCGGGTTCGTCAAGCTGGACGGCATGCACGAGTTCGCCCATCTTTCCGGGGAAATTGGCGTCATTCTCCTGCTGCTGATGCTCGGGTTGGAATATACGGCGTCCGAGCTGGTTACGGGCCTCCGGCGATCATGGCAAGCCGGTGTCGTGGATTTTGTCTTCAACTTCCTGCCTGGCGCAGGATTGGCCGTCCTCCTCGGCTGGGGGCTGGTAGGCGCCATCGTCATGGGTGGAGTTACCTACATATCCTCGTCAGGCATCGCGGCCAAGGTCATCACCGACCTGGGCCGGATTGGTAACCGCGAAACACCCGTGGTTCTCTCCATCCTCGTTTTCGAAGACCTGGCCATGGCCATTTACCTCCCCATCCTCACCGCCATCCTTGCCGGCGTCGGTTTCCTTGGCGGACTGCAGACCGTAGGCATTGCCCTTGCCGTTGTCACCGTGGTGTTGGTCATCGCGCTCAGGCACGGCCACCGCGTCTCGCAGGCAGTTCACAGCGAGAACTCCGAGGTATTCCTCCTGAACGTTCTGGGGCTGGCTCTTCTGGTAGCCGGCATCGCTTCTGCACTTCAGGTTTCCGCGGCCGTTGGCGCATTCATGTTGGGCATCGCCATCTCCGGCGCAACGGCCCACAATGCCACGAGAATCCTTGAGCCGCTGCGGGACCTTTTCGCGGCAATTTTCTTCGTGGCGTTCGGACTCAACACCGATCCCACGTCGATTCCGCCTGTCCTCGGCTGGGCGCTTGTGCTGGCCGTCGTCACGGCGGCAACCAAAATGCTCACGGGGTTCTGGGCCGCCAAACGCGCCGGTATTGCGATGCCCGGCCGCTTCCGTGCAGGGGCCGCCTTGATCGCCCGCGGCGAATTCTCCATCGTCATCGCGGGCTTGGCCGTCGCTTCGGGAGCAGTTCCCGACGAACTCGCAGCACTCGCCACGGCCTACGTCCTCATCATGGCCATCCTGGGTCCGCTGGCTGCCCGCTTCGTGGAACCAGTGGTCAAGGCCCTCCGCCGAACCCCCGGCGCCCCGCCCCGGACCCCGGAGCGCGCCCCAGCCTAACCCAGGCCTCCCCATCCTCCCGACCTCCCGACCTCGCCGAGGGGCGACGTCTCAACCAAAAAGGGCCTACCCAAAGGGTCGAGACCTAACCCCTCACCACACGCCCCACCACCTGTCTCGCCGAGGGGCGACTTCTCAACCAAAAAGGGCCCACCCAAAGGGTCGAAACCTAACCCCTCGGCGGCCATCCGCCCTGTACTAGCGCCTCGCGGATGCGGCGAACAACGCCGTCGTAGCCGCGTTCCCGTACATGCTCGGCGGTAACGACGACAGAGATCCAGCCGTTTGATGCGAGCGCCGCCTCGCGTCGGATATCGGACTCCTTCTGAGCGGGACTAAGGTGATGGCCGCCGTCGTAATTGATCGCAACCTTGAAGTCGGGATAGGCGAGATCCGGCCACGCCACTTCGCGGCCCGACGGATCACGCACCGCGTAGCTCAGGACAGGTTCCGGCAGGAAGTCGCGGCCCATGGCCAGTCGCAGCCTGGTCTCGGGTACAGAATCGGCGCCCACACGGGTCAACTCCAGCGCTGCCCGCGCCTTCCGAATGCCACGCATGCCGGTATGTCGATCGACTTGTGCCTTGAGATCCTCAGCAGAGCAAAGGGGAATCCTGTTATGGCCGAAGCTACGGGTTTGGCTGCAGATGAAGTAGTCGGCTGCAGCGACCAAGTCCTCGAAAGCCAGCACCGCAGCTAGATCCAGCCACGTGCGGGCGGGGCTGGTCACGGGAATCCCGTCCACGGAACTGATGTCCGGCACAGCGAGCACCATTCGATGTCCCTTGACTCCCCTGCGTTGAGGCCGAAATGTGCCGTCGGACCTCGTCAGATGAACCAGGAAATCCTGCTGGGCATCCCAAGGCAGTGGGCATCCCCACAGCATCGCAGCCGTCTCCCGACAGCAGATGGCTCCTTCAGTAATGCCGGTGAGGAGGCGGGCAGTGTGCGCAGGGTCCTGTTGTTCCCCCCAAGGAACCCGGACTCCCCTGCTGGCAACGCGAAGATCGCTATTCCAGGCACGATGATCCGGCATACCCGCCGCCCGCTGCTCGGCGAGCGTAAATGAACGGCCCCGTATCTCGATCGGGAGGGGCGTGGAAATCCTCATCAGCCATTGTTGGCATGGTTGAAGATGCGCTGAGAGGTTACCCACAGTGTGGAGGACTAGTGGAGCTGAGAAGGCCTCATCGAGGGGCGACGTCTCGGCCGAAAAGGCCATCCAAAGAGCCGAGAGCTCACCCCTCGACGCAAGAGAAAGAGCCGAGAGCTCACCCCTCGACGCAGACAGAGGGCGCAGTAGAAGGCTAGATGGACGTCCGGTGGAAGTTCTGGTGGCTGCGGCTGGCGGTGGGTCCTCGCTGGCCCTGGTATCGGTTGCCGTATTCACCGGAACCGTAGGGGTGCTCGGCCGAGGACGTCAGCCGGAAGAAGCACAGCTGGCCGATCTTCATACCGGGCCACAGCTTGATGGGCAGGGTGGCCACGTTGGAGAGTTCCAACGTCACGTGGCCCGAGAATCCGGGGTCGATGAAGCCGGCGGTGGAGTGCGTCAGCAGTCCGAGCCGACCCAAGGACGACTTGCCTTCAAGGCGCGCGGCAATGTCGTCGGCGAGGCTGACTGTTTCGTACGTGGAGCCCAGGACGAACTCGCCCGGGTGAAGGATGAAGGGTTCGTCTCCTTCCACCTCCACCAACCGGGTCAGCTCGGGCTGTTCCTCGGCGGGGTCGATGTGGGCGTATTTGTGGTTGTCGAACAGCCGGAAGAACCGGTCAATACGGACGTCCACGGAAGACGGCTGCACCATCGCGGGGTCGTACGGCTCAAGAACAATCCGTTGGGAGTCTATTTCGGCACGTATGTCGCGGTCAGAGATCAGCACAGCATCAAAAATACCCCATGCGTCCAAGTCCCCGTGCATTGTCCGGGCGGCCCCGTGGGACTATAGTTCCCGGACATGTAGAACCGCGCCCGTACCTGGGGGCAACGAGCATTCGCGGGGTAATTGTGAAAAAACTGGCAGTGCCGGCTTCCATTGTGCTGGCCGGGGCGCTGGCCCTCTGCGTCGCCGCCTCCAGCCAGATCCTGCCGGCCACGGACGCGGGTCCAAGCGGCAGCACCACTCCCTCTTCCAGCGTCGAGTCTGGTCTGACGGCACCTGAGTCAAGCACGACGCCGGACGCCGCACCTTCCGCGGATACCCCCGCGGCCGGCGAAGCCTCCGACCCCGCCACCGTGCCCGTCCCGGAAGAAGGCTCCGAAAGCGGTGCGCCGAGCAGGCCCATCGCCTTGGACCCTGTCATCGAGACGCCGCCGCCTGTGCCGAACATTGGGCCGTCGTGGGGTCCGGATGGTCCGCCGGCGGACCCGACGGACCCGGCGGACGGGACGGAGAACCCAGGCACCAGTGACCCTGATGTGTCCAGCCCAGCCGAGCCGTCGCCCTCGGAGTCGTCACCCTCGGCACTTCCGACGCCGACAGCGCCAGCCATGGGCCCACTACCGTCGGCCTCGCCATCGCCAACAGCAACAGTCGCCCCGACAACAACGCCCTCTCCCCCTCTGACCGCCACGCCCACAGCGTCGCCGTCCGCATCCGCTCACGCGACCCCCTCACCGAGCGCAACGCCAACGCCAAGCGCCACGCAAACACCCCCAGCCGCGCAGCCTTCCACTGCAACCCCAACGCCCAGCCCCACACAGACCCCAACACCCAGCGCCACCCCCTTCCCCGGCAAAGCCCCCAACGGTGAAACAGATCCGGACAACGGCGCCCTTGCCCTCCTCCCGGACAGCAACACCGCCGCGATCCTGACGGTGTTCAACGCGATCAACAGCTATCGAGCATCCTTGGGCCTGGCCCCGGTGAAGTACCACGCGACAGTGGCGAGCCTTGCCCAGGATTGGTCGAACAACATTGCCACCCGGGAAGTGATCCAACACCGCGCCAATTTCTGGACGGACCCGCGTGCGCTTAATCCGAACAACGGCGCAGGTGAAGTCATAGCTGTCCGCTGGGACCGTGATGCGGCGCAGTTGGTGGAGTGGTGGAAGGGTTCCCCGGGGCATGATGCCCTGCTGCGTGATCCCCGGTTCAACGTCATGGGCATCGGCATTACGTACACGGACGGCAACTGGCAGACCACGCCCAACCGCTACACGCTGTGGGGGGTGGTGAATTTCTTTGGTTACACCTCGCTGCCGGCCGGAACCACCAATGCACCCGGCGGAACGGTTACTCCTCCGACGGATCCCATCGGAGCGTGCCAGCCGGGCGCCAAATACCAGCCGCCCACCGTCAACCTCAGCTCCGCCTCCATCAGGAGCGCAGCAGATCTCGTCTCCGTCGCGGCGGACGGAACGGTGTATTCCTACCCCTCCTTGGGGAACGCCAAGTACGGCGCAGCCCGCAAGATCGGCATCGGTTTCACGGGGCTTAAGGAACTGTTCGTCAATGATTGGGACCGCGACGGCGTCTTCGACCTCATTTACCAACGCACCGACGGGGCCCTCCTGGTGTATCCGGGGAGGCAGTCGGGCGGCTTCGGTTCGCCTGGAGTACTGGGCCACGGCTGGCAGTCCCTGAACATTGCGGTGGGCAACTGGTGCGCCAACAACCGGCTACCCCAGATTGTCGCGATGGACGCATCCGGCGGGCTGTGGCTCTACCAGAACGCCGGGATGACGTACATCCGGTCGCAGGCCGCGATCGGAACGGGAAACAAGGCCGTCCGGCTCAGCATGGTGGATTACAACGCGGATGGTTTCCAGGATCTGCTCACCGTTGAGCCCAATGGTTCCTTGCGCCTGTACCGGGGCAGCGGCCTGGCAACGCCCAAGCAGGAAGCCCGGCCCATTGTGGGCGCCGCGTGGACGGATTACTCCGGACTGCGTTCCTTGCGGGGCGTCACGGGGGCAAACACCACCGGCATTGCGGGCCTGGGCACCAACGGGGTCCTGGAGTACTGGGACCTCACTACGGGAAGGCTGACCACGCCCATAGCGGTGGGTGGCGGCTGGACCGGCTACAAGCTCGCCCAATAGCCGACCCGACGAAAAAGCAAAAAACAGGAGCGCTCACACCACCGAGCGTGACTCCATCACGGTCTTCAGCTGCTCCAACTGGGCAACTTCGCTTTCCATGGTTTTCTGGATCATGCCGTTCATCAGTTTCTGCAGGCCCTTGGGGTGGTATTCAAGGGCGAATCTGAGCCGGGTGGTCTGGCCTTCGGTGCTGAGGTAGTAGCCGCCGGTAGGACGGGCGGGTCCCGCGACGACGGCGAAGCGTACTTCCGCTCCGGGCCGGGCTTCGGTGATCTGGAAATCAGCGGCGATGGGGCGGCCGCCCGGACCATTGATGGTCTGCTGGTAGAGCGCGCCTTTGTGGCCGCGGAGGCCGGACCGCAGTGATATGCTGCGGATCCCGGACCGCCAAAGGGAGTTGTTCATGCCGTCCATGAGGAATCCGTACACGGTCATGGCGTCCCGGCTGATCACCACTTCGTAGTCTGCAAATGCCACGGAAACCTCTTTCGGCGTACGGTTCGATATGTCTTAGCCCGGTTCCCCATACGCTGCAGCTAACACTTTCAGAATAGTCAGCACGCGCGGCACTGGGGCACATAAGCGGCGAGCCTTGACCGAATGGTTATCTGGCGCTTCACAAAGTTACGACTGACAGGGCATGGCACCACGGGGTAGAGTTCCCGAGGCTGGCAAAAACCGATTTGGGGGCGTTATGCGGGTACTGGGACATCAAACTTTTGCAGTGAAGGCACGACGACGGGTGGCCGCGTGCGCGGTTTTCCTCGCCATGGCGGTGGCAGGCGGCGTTGTCACGGCGGGTCCCGCCACGGCGGCAGCACCGACGAAGATACCCGCCACGGTGAACCCGCTGCCGAGCGTGGACCCCATCGGGGACCCCGCCAACTTTTCGGTCCTGGTCAACAAGTCGCGGCCACTGACTCCGGCGAGCTACGCGCCGTCGGACCTTGTTAACGCGCGTGGCTCGGGCCAGTACATGCGTGCGGAAGCCGCCGCGTGGCTCAACGGCTTGTTCCAGGGCGCAGCTGACGCAGGCACGGGTGGCTTGTCGGTCGTGAGCGGCTACCGGTCCTATGCGCAGCAGCAACAGGTTTACGCGTATTACGTCAGCATCTACGGCCAGGCCTATGCGGACACCATTTCGGCCCGCCCCGGGTACAGCGAGCACCAGACGGGGCTCGCCATGGACATCGGCAACGCCGCCGGCAACTGTGGCCTGAGCACCTGCTTCGGCGATACCGCGGCGGGTAAGTGGGTAGCTGCGAATGCCCACAAATACGGCTTCATTGTCCGCTACCCCAACGGTTACACGGGCACCACGGGCTACAGCTACGAGCCGTGGCATTTGCGCTACGTGGGCGTAGCCCTGGCCACTGACATGAACCGGCGCGGGTTCCCGACGCTGGAGCACTACTTTGCGGGCAACACCGCCGCCGCAGCAAGCATCAAGTCCGGCGCCGACCTGGTGGCTGCTGACCCGTCAGGCCGTCTGTTGCGCTACCCAGCGACGGCGGCCGGCGGCTATGCCGGTGCCGTCCAGATCGGTTCGGGCTGGACCGGGTTGAAGCAGGCCTTCGTGGTGGACTGGGACATTGATGGCGTCTACGACATCCTGGCGCAGTGGAACAACGGTGTCCTGGGTGTGTACCGGGGCCTTCCGGGCGGCGGGTTCGCCAACCAGGTTGTGGTGGGCAACGGCGGCTGGGAGCGCATGACCATCACCGTGGGTAAGTGGACGCACAAGCATGGCCGGCCCGGCGTCGTCGGCTATTTCCCGGACGGTGTGCTGCGCTACTACCCCAACACCTTTGGTGGTGCGCTAAGCGCGCCGCAGATCATCGGCAAGGGCTGGAATGGCATGGAGCTGACCATCGCCGACTGGGAAGGCGACGGCGCCAACGACATCCTGGCGAGGACAGGTTCCGGGGCCCTGATTAATTACCGCGGCGATGGATGGGCAGGCTTCTACGGACCGGCTACCACCGTGGGCACCGGCTGGCAGTACATGCGCGTCCTGGCCCCCAGCTTCGGGCTGACTGGCGCGGGCACCCGCGGCATCACGGCACAGACCGCCGACGGCAACCTTTACAACTACGGGCTGGGCCGCGGCCAGTGGACAACGTACCGCCAGGTGGGCTCCGGCTGGAACGGCCTGAAACTGTTCAAGTAGGCGGCCGACGCGCCTGTCATGGGCAGCCCCTCAATTGCGCTAAGCTAGGACTCGCTCGGGGCGAAAATTCCCGGGCAGCGCGGGCGTAGCTCAATGGTAGAGCGCTAGCTTCCCAAGCTCGATACGCGGGTTCGATTCCCGTCGCCCGCTCAAGGAAAACCCCGGATCCCACGATCCGGGGTTTCTTTGCGTCCAAGGACTGAATGCGACGGCGGTACTCACCAAACAGGGCCGCGCACCCGTCGACCGGAGGGGCTCCCGAGCCTAAACTCGTACGTACATCCACTTATCCGGGAGGTCCTCCAATGACTCTCACCGACGCTGGTGAGGCGGGTCCGCTCGCCGTCATCAACCGCCTGCTGGAAGCCACGAACAAGCACGATCTCGAAGGCCTGGCGGCTTGCTTTGCGCCGGGTTATGTCAACGAAACGCCGGCGCATCCCACCAGGGGCTTCACTGGCCGGGACACCATCCGCAGCAATTGGGAGCAACTCTTCACAGGTGTTCCGGACATCAAGGCGCATCTCCTCTCACACAGCGTCAACGGCAGCTCCATCTGGACCGAGCTGCACCTGAAGGGTGCGTGGCGCGATGGTACGCCGCACGAAATGACGGGCGTCATCATCTTCGGCGTGGACGAGGGCATCATCAACAGCGCGCGTTTTTACCTTGAGCCGGTGGAAAAGGCGGCAGCGCTGGACGATACCGCCGATCGTGTGACCCACCGCGTCACCCATGGCCGTCCTGCGGCCGAACCGGCCCAGTAACCCAAGCACGGTGACCCAAGCGAAGTGACCTCGGCCACTGCTTATCCGTGCGAGGTGTATCGTCAGGAGTCAGGAGCCATTTCGGCTCCGCTCTAAGGGAGCCATCATGGGCGACAAATCACCGCGCCAAACTGCATCGAAGAAATCCAGCAAATCCATCAAGGAAAAAAGGGCGGACAAGCGGGCGTCTGAGTCCTCCGCCACCGAGGCTGCAAAGCCTTCCACCGGCAACAAGAAGTGACCGCGCCAACCGCCCAGCTGAGCATAGGCGTCCTCGCTTCCTCGCTGAAGCCCAATGAGCGCCGCCTCCCCATCCATCCCCAGCACTTGGAGCGCATCGACCCGGAAGTGCGCCAACAGCTCCGGTTTGAATTCGGCTATGGCGAGCGGTTCGGCGTCTCTGACAGCACGCTGGAATCGCTGGTGGGTGGGCTCGGCACACGCCAGGAATTGATCGCCGGCAGCGACGTCATCCTCCTGCCCAAGCCGCAGGCCCAGGACTTGGCCGAACTCCGCGACGGTCAAACGCTGTGGGGCTGGCCACACTGCGTCCAGGACCGGGCCATCACGCAACTGGCCATCGACAAGAAGCTCACGCTCATCGCGTTTGAGGCCATGAATCACTGGGCAGGCGACGGTGGCTTCGGCCTCCATGTTTTCCATAAGAACAACGAGCTCGCAGGATACTGCTCTGTGCTGCATGCCTTGGCACTCACGGGGTCAACGGGCGACTACGGACGCCGGCTAAGCGCCGTCGTCATCGGTTTCGGAGCCACTGCCCGTGGCGCCGTGACGGCGTTGAATGCCCATGGCGTCCACGACGTCCAGGTCCTGACCAACCGTGGCGTCGCCGCCGTCGGGTCACCCATTCATTCGGTGCGGATCGTGCAGTTCGACCATGACAGCAATGCGCCTTTCCTCAGCGAAGTCATCACGGACAGGGGGCGCAAGCCCTTGGCGCCGTTCCTGGCCGCGGCCGACATCGTGGTCAATTGCACCCTGCAGGACCCCAACGCCCCGCTGACGTACCTTCGCACGGAGGACTTGACGGAGTTCCGGGCTGACAGCCTGATAGTGGACGTTTCCTGCGACGAAGGAATGGGGTTCAGCTGGGCACGCACCACCACGTTCGACGAGCCCATGTTCCGTGTGGGCGGGCACGTCAACTACTACGCCGTGGACCACAGCCCGTCGTATCTTTGGAACTCGGCGAGCTGGGAAATCAGCGAGGCCTTGCTGCCGTTCCTGGACACTGTGGCAGCGGGCCCGGCCGGGTGGGATGCCAACGAGACCATCTCGCGGGCCATCGAAATCCGCGACGGCGTCATCCGTAACCCGGATGTCCTGGCATTCCAAGGACGCTCAGCGGAGTACCCGCACCTGCCAACGGCATAACGACGCCCACCAGGAAGCGCCCGCGGTCCTGCCGCGGGCGCTTCACCTGTTTAATCCGTCTGGGATGGGGGGCTATGCCGGCTGGGTCTCCTGCACGATCCGCAGCACCCGCCGCCGGTCACGCAGGTCCACCTTCAGGTGCAGCGAAGACTTCCGGGCAAGGACGACGGCGACTACCGCAGCGGCGATGGCCGGCACGCCACCCGAGATCAGGACGGCAAGGTGCGGACCAAAGTGCTCGGCCAGCCAGCCCATCATGGGGCCGCCGATGGCCTGACCGCCGATCAACACCACCAGGTAGAGACTCATGACACGGCCGCGGATGCTCATGTTGGAGCTGGTCTGCACCATTTGGTTGGCCGCAGTGAGGAACGTGAGGCACCAGAATCCGGCGAGGACCATGGTGACGCTGAACCACACCATGGACGGCATCAGCGATGAAACACAGAGCATGAGACCGTACAGCCCCGCCGACGTCACTACCGACCTCAACCGCAGCTGGCGACGCCGGGTGGACGCCACCGCTCCCATCAGTGCACCGAGCGCAACCATGGCGTTCAGCAGGCCGTAGCCTCCGGCGCCGGCGTCGTACACGTGGTCCGCAAAGGCGGCCAGCAGCACCGGCAAGCTCATGGCGAAAACGGCCACAAACCCGGCCATCAACCACGGCCAGTAAATGGTGGGCTTGCTGAGTGCGTAGTTGAGGCCTTCGCGCAGCATCCCCTTTTTGCGGGGCGTCGGCTGGCTGAGGTGCAGCTGGTCCTTGCGAAGGATCAACAACATGGCAACGGTGGAGCAGCAGGCCACGGCGTTGGCAGCGAAGGCCCAGCCGGCACCGACGGCGGTGAGCAGCACACCCGCCAGTGCGGGCCCGATCAAGCCGCCCAGCTGGAACGTCGTCGAGTTCACGCTGATGGCGTTCCGCAGGTATTTGGGGCCGACGAGCTCGTTGACGAACACCTGCCGGGCCGGCTGGTCAAGGACCGTCACAAAACCCAGGGCAAGTGCGATGACGTAGACGTGCCACACTTCGACACGACCACTCAACGAGAGCACCGCCAGCGCTGCAGCCAGCACGGCCGCCGCAGACTGGCAGATGATGAGGATCTTGCGCTTGGCAAAGCGGTCGGCAATCATTCCGCCCCATGGTCCCAGGAACAGTGAAGGCATGAACTGCAACGCCACGGTAATGCCGACGGCGGTGACGGAACCGGACAGCTGCAGCACCATCCAGTCCTGGGCGATGCGCTGCATCCAGATGGCGATCACGGCAATGAAGTGGCCGATCGCGAAAATCCTGAAGTTGGGGACCTTCAAGGAGATGAAAGTATGGCGCCAAGGCAGCTTTTCACTCACGACGGCGAGTGGCTGGGTGACGGTGTCCGGCTGGTTTGTGTCCGGCTGGTTTGTGTCCGGCTGGTCTGTATCCGGCAGCGGGCGAGCGGACAGGGAATCGATGACGGGCTGGCTGACGTTTGCCGCTGAAGGCGGTGGGGGTGCCAAAAGTAGTCCTCGGATCGAGAGTTTCGGTGGGATACGTTTAACGCTATGGTTGCCAGCAGCAATTATGGAAGCGTATTGCGCCTATAACTAGCATTGCGGAATGCAATGAGCTGCTTGCAGCGCAAGGGATGCGGCGCAGTACTTTGGCCCGGCGCTGACCTGCGCTTAGAGGAGTTCCGTGTTCGAACCTGTCCAGCTCCGCTCCTTCCTGGCCGTCGCCGAAACGTTGAGTTTCACCAAGGCAGCAGAACGGCTTGGGCTTGCGCAGCCCACCGTCAGCCAGCACGTCCGCAAGCTCGAGGCCGCCGCCAAGCGGGTACTCGTGGCCCGGGATACCCGTGAAGTCAGGCTCACTGACAACGGTGATGCCATGGCCGGTTTTGCCCGCAACATCCTTGCTGCCCACGATTCCGCGGCCCGCTACTTTTCCGGCTCGGCCATGCGGGGCCGCCTCCGCTTCGGGACAGCCGACGACCTCGCCATCACCGGCCTCCCCCGGATCCTTCGCGAGTTCCGGCAGCTCTACCCGCAGATCAACCTTGAGCTCACTGTCAGCCAAAGCGACCAGCTGTACAAGCGGCTCAATGCCGGGCAACTGGACCTGGTGTTCGTGAAATGGGTGGCCGGAGCAAAGGAAGGGACGGTGGTCCGGCACGACAACTTCGCGTGGGTGGGCGTGGAGCAGACAGTGCTGGAACCGGGCGCACCCGTGCCGCTGATTGCGTACCCGGCACCGAGTTTGAGCCGGAAGCTTGCCATCGATGCCTTGGAAGCGGAAGGCCGGACATGGCGGATCACCTGCAGCACCAAACAGATCAGCGGAGTGCTCGCGGCCGTCCGGGCCGGGATTGGAGTCGCCGTAATGCCGGCATCGCTGGTGCCCGAGGACCTGAAGGTCATCACCCAGCGATTCGGCCTGCCGCCGGTGGGCGACGTGGACTTCACCCTGATCCGCAACCCGTTGGCCAACGCCGAGGTGATCGATGCCCTGACGCAGGCGATCATGGGCAGGACGCTGAGCAAGTCGAACTAGCCACCGAGCCCCCGGAAGCAGCCGGCGGCCGTAGTACGCTCACCCCATGACTCCCGCCAAGCTCGTCCAGCCGTCCGCAAAGTTCCATGAGTCCTGGCTGGAAAGCTACGACGAGTGGGGCACCCTTAACCAGGATGGCTCAGCGGCTTTTGTGGCTGCGAGATACGACCTGGATCTCCGCGACAGCAGCCACTTCGCGGAATGGGTTCGCCTGCTGCACGAGTTGCCCAAGGAGAGCTTCCAACCCCCTGAAGGCTTGGCCAACCAGAGCACCATCTGGGTTGTCGAGGACGACGCGTATCTGGGGGCCGCCAGCCTCAGGCACTCGTTGGCCAACGACTACCTCACTGAGGTGGGAGGCAACATTGGCTACGGCATCCGGCCCAGCGCGCGGGGGCGGGGGCTCGCGAAGCTTGCATTGAAAGGCGCCCTCCAGGAGGGTCGCTGCCTCGGCATGGATCGCGTGCTGGTGACGTGCAAGCAACCGAACGTGGCGTCCGCCCGCACCATCGAGGCGTGCGGCGGCGTTCTTGAAAGCGTCCGGCCACCGGAGAGTTTTGCTCCGGATCTGGGAGTGACGGAAGCGATACGGCGTTACTGGGTCCAGCTGTAGCGTGTAGATGTGCGCGGAAATGTTCAGCAGGCGATACGCCCTTACCGGGTAAGCGCATTCCCCGTATCCTGTAAACATGATCGACCTCACCACGCTGGCTGACCTCACCCCTGGCATCTGTTCCGTGACTCTCCGCTCCCACGGGATTGACGAGGTGGTCCGTATTTCATCGAACGCAGGCCTGGCCGGCATCGAGTGGGGTACTGATGTGCACGTCAGCGACACGGCGTCCGCGGCGCACGCAAAAGAAGCAACTGAAGCGGCAGGACTCACGGTTCTATCGCTCGGCTCGTACTACCGCTGCGGTGCCTTCGGAGATTTCGATCGGGTCCTGAACCTCGCCACGGCGCTCGGCGCCCCGCGAATCCGGGTGTGGGCCGGCGAACAGGGTTCGGCCGGCGCCAGCCAGGAACACTGGGACGCAGTTGTGAAGGACACGCAGCGGATTGCGGATCTCGCGGCCGCCCATGGCATCGCCATCGCGTTTGAGTATCACGGCAACACCCTCACCGACTCGCCCGCCACCACCCTGGAGTTACTGAACCGGGTGAACCATGCCAACGTCGGCACTTACTGGCAGCCCGCCGTCGGACTTTCAGACCAGCAGGCGCTGGAGTCCCTTCACGAAGTCCTCCCCCACGTGGTGGGCGTCCACTGCTTCTCCTGGGGGCCGGTTGCCGAACGCTTCCCGCTGCGGAACCGGAAGTTGCTGTGGCAGACCGTCACCGACGTCCTGCGCGGACACGGCAAGGACCTGGACATCATGCTGGAATTCGTCCAGGACGACCTTCCGGACAACGTCATCAACGACGCCTCATTCCTCCACACCATCACCCTGGGCGAGGACTGACACCGCGAACTCATGGCAGTTACTTAGTCCAGCCCCGACGGCCAAGCCATGATGCGCAGAGCGCCGGCCACTGATCCGCGCCGGCCGTTCCCGAAGCCAGGCCAAGGCCGTGGACGCCATGCGGGAAGACATGCAGTTCCACCGGGACACCGGCCCTACTGAGCGCGCCGGCATAAGCGAGACTGTGGCTGATGGTGACGGATTGGTCGTCGGCGGTATGCCAGAGGAACGCCGGCGGCGTTGTTGGCTTGACGCGCAGATCCGTGGAAAGTTCCCGCAGGACCTCAGGGGCGGCACCTGGTCCGGCGAGGTTGTCTACGGACCCTTGATGGACCGAATCCACGAACGAAATGACCGGATAGCAGAGGATGCTGAGGTCCGGGACAGCCTCGACGGTATCCAGCGAAGGATCACCGGTGGCTACCTCCACGGACAACGTGGACGCGAGATGCCCGCCGGCCGAAAACCCCAGGACCCCCACCTTCGACGTGTCCACCTTCAGGCCGTGGTCGCCGTTGCGGATCCACAGCATCGCCTGCTTGGCATCCACCAACGGGGCCGGGTGCTGATCCGGCGCCACCCGGTAGCGCAGCACGAACGCGTGGATTCCCAATGAAGCCAGCCATTCCGCCACTGGCTCGGCCTCGTGCTCTGCCTGCTTCGCGTAACCCCCGCCGGGAAGCACCAGGATGGCTGGCGCAGCTTGAGTGGAACGCGCAGCACCAGTGGAACGTTCGACGGCGGGAATCACCGTCAGCGCCCGGGGCGCCTGCGCTGGTGGCAGCTGGGTTGGTGGCGGCTGGGTTGGTGACGGCGCCTGCGCTGGCGGCCCCGCCGTCGTCATACCTGTGATTCCACCGGAGTTTCGGTGCTGCGGCGGAGCTTGACCGCGCCGCTGACGGGAGGAGTATCCGGATCTCCCGCAGCGAGCCTGCCAATATCTTCGAGCGGCAGGTGCACGGTGGACAGTGCGGGCCGGAAGTCGCGCAGGGTTTCAATGTCGTCGAAACCGGCGATGGTGGCGTCGCGGGGAATCCACACGCCCTCCGGCCGAAGCGCCGCCGTAACGCCGATGGCCATGACGTCATTGACGGCAAAGATGCAGAGGCGTTGATTGGAGGACTTGATCCGTTCGGCAAGCGCCTGGCCGGCTTCATATCCGCCGGCCCGGTTGAATCCAGTGCGGATCACCTCGGCGGCGGGCCTCCCAGCGTCCGCGAGCCCGCGCTGGAAACCGCGGACACGGTCGTCTGATGTGTAGAGGCCCTCGGGTCCGGCAATGATCAGGAAAGCACCGTCATGCGTGGCGGCCAATTCCACAGCGAGGCCCGCAGCCAGTTCCTCGTTGGGGACTTTCACCACGTGGTAGCCCTCGCTCGTGGACGCGCCCACCACCGGGTGGCCAACAACCCCCACGTGGCCGCCATTGCGGCAATAGCGGTCCAGCTCGGCGGCCAGCTCGGTATTTCCTTGCTTGTCCTCAGCCCGCACGGAGCGCGAACCGGCAATGACGATCGAGTCGGCGCGACGCGCAGCGAAGGCTGCCACGGCCTCTTTTTCATCCGAAGGAGCCCCGGAAGTGGTGGCCAGGAGCACCATGCGGTTCTGCTGACGGGCGGCTTCCTGGACTCCGCGGGCGATCGCAGAGAAGTAGGGATCGGCGATGTCGTGGACAACCAGTCCGATCAAGCCCGAACTCGACTTGGCCAACGCCTGCGCTTGCGCGTTGGGCACGTAGCCGAGCTTGTCGGCGGCCTCGCGGACGCGTTCGGCAATGTCTTCGGCGGGCTTCCGGGATGAGCCGTTGAGGACCCTGGATGCGGTGGCCAGGGAGACCCCGGCCAAACGGGCAACTTCACTCAGTGTGCTGGCGGCCACGGGGCCCTCCTTGTCTGCAAGCGTCGGGACTGGCGCTAGGGAAATTATGTCAGTCTTCCGCGAGTTTTGGGAAAGCGCTTGCCAATCCGGCGAGTCATGGTGCATGATCGATTGCAACGGGAATGCGCTTTCCCACTGGAACTGCAAGCACCGGCTTCCGCACCGCGACCGGCACACAAGGCACTGGAGAAAACATGGGCTACGAAACAAAGACGATCCGCATCGCCATGAACGGCATCACCGGCCGTATGGGCTACCGCCAGCACCTGCTGCGGTCCATCCTCCCCATCCGCGACGCCGGCGGCTTCACCCTGGAAGACGGCACCAAGGTTCAGGTTGAACCGATCCTGGTAGGCCGCAACGAAGCCAAGATCCGCGAACTCGCCGAGCTCCACAAGGTCTCCGAATGGACCACCGACCTGGACGCCGTCATCGCCGATCCCACCGTTGACATCATCTTTGACGCTTCCATGACCAGCCTCCGCGCCGCCACCCTGAAAAAGGCAATGCGCGCCGGCAAACACATCTTCACCGAGAAGCCCACGGCCGAGACCCTGGAAGAGGCCATCGAGCTGGCACAAATCGGCAAGGACGCCGGCGTCACCGCAGGCGTCGTGCACGACAAGCTGTACCTCCCCGGCCTGGTGAAGCTCCGCCGCCTGGTGGACGAAGGCTTCTTCGGCCGCATCCTCTCCATCCGCGGCGAATTCGGCTACTGGGTCTTCGAAGGCGACGTCCAGGCTGCACAGCGCCCGTCCTGGAACTACCGCAAGGAAGACGGCGGTGGAATGACCACGGACATGTTCTGCCACTGGAACTACGTCCTTGAAGGCATCATCGGCAAGGTCAAGAGCGTCAACGCCAAGACCGCCACGCACATCCCCGCCCGCTGGGATGAGGCCGGCAAGGAATACAAGGCCACCGCCGACGACGCCTCCTACGGCATCTTCGAGCTCGTTACCCCGGGCGGCGACGACGTCATCGGCCAGATCAACTCCTCCTGGGCCGTCCGCGTCTACCGCGACGAACTGGTGGAGTTCCAGATCGACGGCACGCACGGTTCCGCCGTCGCAGGTTTGAACAAGTGCGTTGCGCAGCAGCGCGCCCACACCCCCAAGCCCGTCTGGAACCCGGACCTGCCCGTCACCGAATCCTTCCGCAGCCAGTGGCAGGAAGTTCCCGCCAACGCTGAGCTGGACAACGGCTTCAAGCTGCAGTGGGAAGAATTCCTGCGCGACGTCGTTGCCGGCCGCGAACACCGCTTCGGCCTGCTCTCCGCAGCCCGCGGCGTGCAGCTGGCCGAGCTCGGCCTCCAGTCCTCGGCCGAGCGCCGCACCATCGACATCCCGGAGATCACCCTCTAATGACGTCACTGATTCTTCCTACCTACGACGGCGGCACCCGCGAGTACCGCCTTCAGCCCGCCACCGCGTGGGTCAAGCCGACAGCACCGCTGACCGCCCGCCGCGCCTACGCCGCAGCGCACGTCATCCCCGAGGTCGCAGCCGACAACACCCCCGGCGCCCCGGCGCAGCTCGACTGGGACGCCACCCTGGCGTACCGGCACGAGCTCTGGTCCTACGGGCTGGGCGTAGCCGACGCCATGGACACTGCGCAGCGCGGCATGGGCCTTGACTGGGCCGCCACCCAGCAGCTCATCAAGCGCACGGGTGCCGAAGCCGCTTCCGTGGTGGCTTCGGGCAACGCCGCCATTACTGGCAAGTCCGTCCGCGACCTCGTTTCCTGCGGCGCAGGCACCGATCAGCTGGATATCGCAGCCCTCCCCGAGGGCGCAGCGGGCATCCAGGCTGTCATCGACGCCTACCGCGAGCAGGTCGCCGTCGTCAGTGAAGCAGGACCCAAAGTCATCCTCATGGCCTCCCGTGCCTTGGCCAAGGTCGCCAACGGCGCCGACGACTACCTGCACGTCTACTCGACGCTCCTTCAGGAAGTTGACCAGCCGGTCATCCTGCACTGGCTGGGCACCATGTTCGACCCCGCGCTGGCTGGGTACTGGGGCTCTGACGACGTCTCCGTTGCTACCGAAACGTTCCTCAGCCTGATCCGCGAGCACTCGGACAAGGTTGACGGCGTGAAGGTTTCGCTGCTGGACGCCTCACATGAGGTGGCCCTCCGCGCCAACCTTCCGGAAGGAGTCCGTCTTTACACCGGCGACGACTTCAACTACCCGGAACTGATCGACGGCGACGAAACGCACCACTCGGACGCTCTGCTGGGCATCTTCGCTGCCATCTACCCGGCCGCTTCGGTCGCGTTGCAGAAGTACGACGCCGGCCAGGGCGCCGAGGGTCGCGCCATCCTGGACTCCACCCGAGAGCTCGGAAAGCACATCTTCAGCGCACCCACGTTCTACTACAAGACCGGCATCGCGTTCATGTCCTGGCTCAACGGCAAGCAGCCCGGATTCCAGATGGTGGGCGGCCTGCACTCGGGCCGCTCGGTCCTGCACCTGGCCAAGACCTTCGAACTGGCAGATCAGGCCGGTTTGCTGAAGGATCCGTCGCTGGCCGCGTTCCGGATGTCCGACTTCCTGCGGATCAACGGGGTGGGCGCATGAGCGCGGACTTCTCCCGGCTTTCGCTGAACAGCGCCACCACCAAGAAGTGGACGCTTGCTGAAGCCGTTGACGGCTGCGCACGTGCCGGCATTCCCGCGATCGGACCGTGGCGCGACCGCGTGGCCGAGGCCGGACTGGACAAGGCAGCCAAGCTCATCAAGGATGCCGGTCTCCGCGTTTCCTCGCTCTGCCGTGGTGGTTTCCTGACCGCGGCCGATGCCGAGGGACAGGCCGCTGCCCTGGCTGACAACTTCGAGGCCGTCCGCGAAGCCGTAGCCCTGGACACCCAGGAACTGTTCCTGGTGGTTGGCGGGCTCGCCCCGGGCGAGAAGGACGTGGTGGCGGCACGCCAGCGCGTCGCTGACCGGCTCGAGGAACTGGTTCCGTTCGCTTCCGAAAACGGTGTGCGCCTGGTGCTGGAACCGCTGCACCCGATGTACGCCGCTGACCGCGCGCTCATCTCCACCCTCGGCCAGGCACTCGACCTCGCCGCGCCGTACGACGCAAAGGCTGTTGGCGTCGCCGTCGACACCTTCCATGTCTGGTGGGATCCGGAACTGAAGGCGCAGATCGAACGTGCGGGCAGCGAGAACCGCATCGCCTCCTACCAGGTGTGCGACTTCAACCTGCCGATCGCCGCTGACGCGCTGCTGTCCCGCGGCATGATGGGCGACGGCGTCATCGACTTCGCCACCATCGGCACCTGGGTCAGGGACGCCGGTTACAAGGGCGACATCGAGGTTGAAATCTTCAACCAGGAGATCTGGGACGCCAACGGCGACACCGTCCTGGAGACCATGAAGCAGCGCTACGCGGAGCTCGTTCTCCCGTTCGCGTAACAACGTGATCCTCCCGCGGATGCCCTAAGCTCCGCGGGAGGATCGCTCCAAAAACCAGCGGGTTCCTGCCACGGTCACGGCAGGGGCCCGCTTTTTGGTGTCCTGATTTGTGTCGGCTGTGAGTCCTCGAAAGAGCAGGTGAGATAAAAGGTACACAGCTGAAACATTGCGTCGATGGGCGGAAACAATGGCCACATACGCTGGTTTTACCTGGACAAAGAAGTCCACGAAACCACTGAAAGGACACCACCATGATGCTCTTGAAGACGCTCAGCTTTTTCCTCGATGCCAGCAGCAGCCAGAGCGGCCCGTCCGGCGAAGCCAGCCCCGAGCACTCCCCCGCTGTTACCGCGCGTCTGACCTCCAGCGCTTGGGAGGGCTGGTGGGATGACGCCGATCAGGGCTTCCCCGCTGAAGCCTGAGCCGTTTCAGAAGGCCGGTTCAGGAAGCTCGCGCGGCAAGCTGAACCTTGGCCCCCGGCAGGCCGATGAAGGTGACCGAACCGCCGTCGGGCCCTTGCAGTTCAAGGCTGATGTTCCGCGATCCTTCGAGGGGTTGCACGGAGCCCACCCGGAAAACCTCACCGCTGATCCGGACGCTGTCCCCATGCCGGATGGCTTTGAGTTTCTTGTTCCTGCCGTCAGCATTCACCGTTGATTCTCCAATGCACTATTTCTTCTGCGGTTCGTCGCCGTGGGTTTCGCGGATTTCTTCGCCATCCCGGATGACTTGGTCTTCCTTTTCCTGCATCTTGTCGCTCTTCTTGGTATCGCGCGGCGGCAACTGGATGCTTTCTTCGGCTTCAATTCCTCCTTGCAACTGGCGTCCGCGTTCCATCTCGGCATCGAACTCCGCTCCGAACAGCAAGGACATGTTCAGGATCCAGAGCCAGAGCAGCATGATGATCACGCCGGCCAGGGCGCCGTAGGTCTTGTTGTAGTTGCTGAAGTTGGCGACGTAGAAGCCGAAGCCCAGCGACGCGAGGGCGAAGATCACCAAGGCGATCAGGGAGCCCATGCTCATCCAACGGAACTTGGGCTGCTTCACATTGGGCGTGAAGTAGTACAGCACCGCAATGATGACGATAACTACCAGAATGAGGACCGGCCACTTGGCAATGTTCCAGACGGTCAGGAAGGTCTCCGACAATCCGATGGCGCCGCCAATGGCTTCAGCCACGGGACCGCTCAAAACCAGCATGGCTGCGGCAAGCGCGGCACCGACTACCGCAACGATGGTGACGGCGAGCATGGTCCCCCGGAGCTTGATGAAACCACGGCCTTCGTCCACTTCATAGACCCGGTTCATGGCCCGGCTGAAGGCTGTGGTGTAGCCGGAAGCGGACCAGAGCGCCACCACAATGCCCAGGATTAACGCAAAGCCTGCCGTGTTCGACTGCGTCAGTTCCTCGATCGGCTGGCGCATGGCGTCAACGCCGGGCCCCGGCGCGAACTGTTGGACTATATCCAGCAATGACGACGTCGTCTTGCCGGCGTCTCCGAAGATTCCGATCAGGGAAACCAGCGCCAGGAGGGCTGGAAACAGGGAGAGGACTGCGTAATACGTCAGGCCCGCAGCGGCGTCGGGGCATTGATCCTTACTGAACTCCCGGAGCGTCCGCTTGGCGATGTACATCCACGTGGGTTTGGCGAGGTCGTTGGGACTGTCAGGCTTGCGCGAATCTTCCGGGGAAGGTGCGGTCTGAGCCTTGGCAGTGCTGGTGTGGGCTGAGTCTTGAGTAGTCATGGGGCACTCGTCCGTGGGGTTGGGTTTTCGCGAACAACTGACCCATCAATAGTAAGCATGCTGATGAATCATGCGGAAGAACCCACGCCGAATTACCGCCGGCGACCCCGGAAGATTATCGCGGCCCCCACCCACCCTGCCAGCCCAAGGCCAAGGCACCAAGCCGCGGCGAGCCACCCCGAGGCTCCAGCATCGCCGCCCAGCAGGAAAGCCCGCAGGGCCTCGGTGACCGGCGTAAACGGCTGGTGCTCGGCGAAGCCCTGCAACCACGACGGCATGGTTTCCGGCTTCACGAAAGCACTGCTGACATAGGGCAGGAAAATGGTGATACTCGTGAGGCCGCTGGCAGCTTCCGGACTGAGGAGCAGCCCCGCCAGGGTGGACAGCCAGGTGAAGGCAAGGACGAAAGCCAGAAGCAACGCAACCGCCGCAAGAACGCCCCCAACGGTTGCCTGCGGCCGAAACCCCAGGACAAGGGCGCAGCCCACCAGTACCGCACTCGTAGCCAGATTCCGCAGCGTACTGGCCACCACATGGCCCGCCAATACGGTGGACCCCGCAATAGGCATGGTCCGGAACCGGTCCACCACGCCGGACGTGATGTCCTGGGCCACGCTCACAGCAGTTTGTGACGACCCAAAGGCCGCACACATGAGCAGAAGTCCCGGCATCACGTAATTCACGTAGCCTCCGCCGGATTGAATGGCGCCGCCGAACACCCAGACGAAGGCAAACAGGATGCCCACGGGCACCATCAGTGAGATCACGATGGAATCCACGGTCCTCATCGTGCGGAAAAGTTCGCGCCCGACCATGGTTCGCGTGTTCGCGACATACAGGAATACCGCAGTCATCACCGCGCCTCCTGCTTTGCCGTCAACGCCAGGAAGACATCATCCAGCGTGGGCTTGATGATCGAAATACTACTGGCCGTGCATCCCGCAGTACCGAGGACGGCAATAACAGAGGTGATTGCCGCGGCACTGTCAGCGGTTCCCATGCGGACGGTGAGCAGCTCAGCATCGTAGCTCAGGGCAGCGTCCGCACCTCCACTTTCGCTTCGGATCAGAGCCACTGCCTTGCCAAAGTCCTGTGGGTCCTGGAAGCCGAACTCCACATGGCCGGCGGGTACCAACCGCTTCAACTCCTCGGCCGTTCCCTGCGCCATGATGCGCCCGTCATTCAATACGGCAATGGAGTCCGCCAACTGATCAGCCTCTTCAAGATACTGGGTGGTCAGGAACACTGTGACGCCCTGCTCCGACAAAGTCCGCACGGCATTCCACACCGCCAGCCTGCTTCGCGGGTCCAGCCCCGTGGTGGGCTCGTCCAGGAAGAGAATCTCCGGTTGCCGCACCAGGCTCATGGCAAGATCCAAACGCCGGACCATTCCTCCTGAGTAGGTGGATACCTTACGACCCGCTGCCTCGTGAAGATCAAAGTCCCGCAGCAACTCATCAGCCCGACTGTTGGCCTTCGCACCGCCCAGGAGATGCAGTCGGCCGATCATGGTCAGGTTTTCCCTGCCGGTGAGGAAGTCATCCACCGCTGACGCCTGACTGGTGACGCTGATGAGGTTCCTGACAGCGGCGGCCTGACGCCCGACGTCGAACCCTCCCACGGTGGCCGTCCCGCCATCGGCGCGCAACAGCGTCGTAAGGATAGCCACCAGCGTAGATTTACCTGCCCCGTTGGGCCCGAGCAAGGCAAAAACACTACCTGCCGGGACCGTCAAGCTGATGCCGTCCAACGCGGCTTTTCCTTCATAGCTTTTTCGAAGATCTGAAACATCCAGCGCCAATCCAGTACTCATCGAACACCCTCCAAGTGTTTACGGCATAAACTGTTTATAGCATAAACAGTTTATTTGTGTATACCCGAAACAGTTAGGCTGGCTGTGAAGGAAGGAAGCCATGCCACACAAGAAGCCCGACGCCATGGAACTGCCTCCTGGCATCGCGATTGCCTGGGGTCTTGAACGGCCCTCCACCCGGGGCGCCAAAGCGGAACTAAGCCCTGCCCGGATCGTGGAGGCCGCCATCCGTCTTGCGGACAGCGAAGGGCTGGCCGCCGTTTCCATGGCGCGGGTGGCCAAGGACCTTGGCTTTACGTCAATGTCCCTGTACCGCCACTTGCGCTCCAAGGAAGAGCTTCTGGTCCTCATAGTGGACGCGGCATTCGGTGAGCCGGACTTTGTCGCATCCCCTGCCACCGAAAGTGACGAGCCTGACTGGCGAACCGGCACACGCAGGTGGGCCAAAGCCATAGAACAGCGCTACCGGAAGCATCCCTGGATCCTCGACTACCCTGTCACCGGCCCTCCAGCTTCACCCCACGAGCTTCTCTGGCTGGAACAGCTTCTACGGGCCCTCGCCCCCACTCCATTGACGGCATCGGAGAAGCTCAATTCCGCCCTGATGCTGGCCAACCTGGTTCGCTCCAGCACCCGGATGGAACTCGACGTGGCTGACAATGATTCGCCTGCAGCCTTTGAGTCCTACGTGGGCTTACTCTTCAAACTCCTTGACCCTAAAGAACATCGCGAAGTCCTGGGCCTGTTCAGCGACCCCGGGCTTGCCGTCATGGAAGACGCCGGGGACGAGCTCAGCTTCGCGCTGGAACGCTACTTGGACGGCATGGAGGCTCTTATGGTGCGCCGCGAGCCCATCGACCGTCAGGATTAAGCCCCGACTCCTCCGAGTGGGCTACGCCAGCTTGCTCGCCAAAAGGAACTCGAACGGCGACTCAATCACAGACCGGATCACTTGGCCTGCAGCGCCCAGGAGCGTCCCGGAATGCTCAAGGCCGGATACGGTCAGGTTTTTCGGTTCCAGCAGCCCAGGCGCGTAGCGCTCCAAGCTGGCCAGCAACGCCGGCCTCAGCCACTCCGCCAGCAAGGCAAAGTGTCCACCGAGGACTATGGCGTCAATATCCATCAAGCGGGCTGAAGAGGCGAGCGCGACACCCAAATACCGCCCGGCGTCGTGAACTGCCTTCAATGCGTTCGGATCCTGGGCGGCCAAAGCGGCGAGAAGCTGCGCAGTTCGTTCACCCAGGGAGCCTTCGGGAATGCTGGCCGCGTCGAAGATGGCCTCCTGGCCAGCGAAGGTTTCAAGGCACCCCGCCCCACCGCAGGAACACGCAGGCCCCTCCGGGTGGACCACAATGTGGCCCAGTTCGCCCGCTGACCCCCCGGGCCCAAGGTAGAGGTCCGAGCCGATGATGACACCGCCACCAACACCCACTTCACCGGAGACATAGAGAAAGTCCGCAGGGCCATTGCCGTACCAAAGCTCGCCAAGAGCTGCACTGTTGGCCTCGTTGGACAGCCGGACGCCAAGTGGCGCGCCTTCGAGCAACGAGCCCGGGTCCAGTTGCTCATTCTCCCAGTGCAGGTTCGGGGCGGAAAGGACGATGTTCCGCTGCTCATCCACCAGGCCCGGTACGGCCAGTCCGCCACCCAGGATGGCGACCTTTTCGGCCGCCGCTGCGGCAACGGCTTCGGCCACCAGGTCCCGCAGCCGTTCCATGACGTCTCCGGGCGCCATCCCCCGGTTCCGTGACTCAACGGTGGAGTGGAAGCGGAGATTGCCTCCCAGGTCCACCAGTCCCACAGCCAGATAGTCCACGTTGATTTCCATCCCCACCACGCCACGGCGTGAGCTGAGTTCCAGCCCTTGGCCGGGCCTTCCCCGCTCGCCGTCGCGGTAGAGGCCCACTTCAGAAACAAGGCCCGATTCCACCAGATCCGCCACCAGGCTGGAAACCGCCGCCTTGGTCAGCCCCGTGCCCGCCGCGAGCTGCGCGCGGCTGGGCTTCGCATCGCCTGTGCGCGCAATGGAGTCCATGACCAGCGAAAGATTTCGACGACGGACATCGCCGACGCGGCCGGGCGCTGCTGACTCGTTCATTGGCGTGGGACTCCCTGCGGATGTGAAAAATTGTTGCTGGCTTCCATTGACCATGATCCATCATCCCCCATATAGTTCAGATTGAAAACTAATTGGAGTGCTTTTCTTCGCCTCCTCCCCCAGTGCTTTGCAAAGGAGCAAAATGACCCCGCAGCCCACCCCGCAGGACCGCTTCACCTTTGGCCTCTGGACTGTCGGTTGGACCGGCGCCGACCCCTTCGGTGTTGCCACTCGCCCGGCCCTGGACCCGGTGGAAGCAGTGCACAAGCTCAGCGAGCTTGGTGCTTACGGCATCACTTTCCACGACAATGACCTGATTCCTTTCGATGCCACCGCATCCGAACGCGACCTTATCCTCAAGAACTTCAAGGCCGCTTTGGCAGAGACCGGCCTGAAGACGCCAATGGTCACCACCAACCTGTTCAGCCACCCCGTTTTCAAGGACGGCGGCTTCACCTCCAACGATCGTTCGATCCGCCGCTTCGCCCTGAGCAAGATCCTGCGCAACATCGACCTCGCCGCCGAGCTTGGCGCCGAAACGTTCGTGATGTGGGGCGGCCGCGAAGGCAGCGAATATGACGGTTCCAAGGACCTGTCCGCAGCGCTGGACCGCATGAAGGAAGGCGTGGACACCGCGGCCGGCTACATCAAGGAAAAGGGCTACGACCTCCGGATTGCGCTGGAACCGAAGCCGAACGAACCCCGCGGCGACATCTTCCTCCCCACCGTTGGACACGGTCTGGCATTCATTGCCCAGCTGGAACACGGCGACATTGTGGGCCTCAACCCGGAGACGGGCCACGAGCAGATGGCCGGGCTGAACTTCACCCATGGCATTGCCCAGGCCCTGTGGGCAGGCAAGCTCTTCCACATCGACTTGAACGGCCAGCGGGGCATCAAGTACGACCAAGACCTGGTCTTCGGCCATGGCGACCTCACCAGCGCCTTCTTCACGGTGGACCTGCTGGAGAACGGCTTCCCCAACGGCGGACCCACGTACGACGGCCCCCGCCACTTCGACTACAAGCCTTCCCGCACCGACGGCTACGACGGCGTATGGGAATCAGCCAAGTCCAACATGTCCATGTACCTCCTGCTGAAGGAACGCGCTCTTGCTTTCCGCGCGGATCCCGCAGTCCAGGAGGCCCTCGCCACGTCCGGAGTCTTCGAATTGGGCCAGCCCACCTTGAACGCCGGAGAAACCACTGCGGACCTGCTGGCTGACGCCAGCGCTTTCGAAACGTTCGACGCCGATCAGGCCGCCGAGCGCTCGTTCGCCTTCGTCCGACTCAACCAGCTGGCCATCGAGCACTTGCTCGGCGCCCGCTAAACCACACCCACCCGTCACAGCCCCGCCGCCGGGCCGCCAAACTTTGGTTTGGGGCCCGGCTCCGGTTCGCCAAAGGAACAAACGTATGCCTCTCGTAGCCGGGATCGACAGCTCCACCCAGTCGTGCAAAGTGGTGATCCGGGACTCCGCCACCGGCGCGTTGGTGCGCCAAGGCCGGGCGCCCCATCCAGAGGGCACGGAAGTCCATCCTGATCATTGGTGGACAGCCCTTCAGGAAGCCATCAGAGAGGCAGGCGGCCTGGACGACGTCGACGCCGTCTCCGTGGGCGGCCAGCAGCACGGGATGGTGTGTCTCGACGACGCCGGGAATGTCGTACGTCCCGCCCTTCTATGGAACGACACACGCTCCGCGCCCGACGCAGAAGAGCTGATCCTTGAAGCCGGCAGTGGCGACGCTGCTGCCGGGGCCGCGAGCTGGGCGTCCCGCACAGGAACCGTTCCTGTGGCCTCGTTGACGGCCACCAAACTCCGCTGGCTGGCCCGGAACGAACCAGAAAACGCCCGACGCACCGCCGCCGTGTGCCTGCCGCACGATTGGCTTTCCTGGCGGCTGGCCGGACACGGCCCTGGCAGCGGACCAGCATCGCTGGAACTCCTGCGCACCGACAGGTCCGACGCTTCAGGCACGGGCTATTTCTCGGCCAGCAACGGCGAGTATCTGCCGGAGGTGCTCGAAAGCACGCTCGGCCATGTGCCCATCCTGCCCGCCGTGGCCGGGCCCTTGGAAGTTGCGGGCAAGACACCCGGCGGCGCTTTGATCGGGCCCGGAGCAGGTGACAACGCCGCAGCAGGTCTGGGCGTCAGCGCAGCCGTCGGCGACGTTGTTATTTCCATCGGAACATCCGGGACCGTATTCGCAGTGTCGGACGTTCCGGCGCAGGATGTCAGTGGACTGGTTGCCGGTTTCGCCGATGCCACGGGCAACTTCCTTCCCCTCGCCTGCACGCTCAACGCGACACGGGTCTTTGATGCCACGGCCGCATTGCTCGACGTAGGTTTAGAGGAACTGGGCGTCCTGGCGCTCTCCGCTCCAGAGGGTGCTGGTGGGCTGACTTTGGTGCCGTATTTCGAGGGCGAACGGACACCCAACCTGCCTGATGCCACGGGCTCACTCCACGGCATCACGGTCTCCAACTACACGCCGGCCAACCTGGCCCGCGCCGCAGTGGAGGGCGTGCTGTGTGCACTGGCGGACGGGTTGGCGGCGCTGCAGGCACAGGGCGTCTCCGCGCAGCGCATCATTCTGGTGGGTGGAGGTGCGCAATCGGAGGCCGTCCAGCAGGTGGCTGCTTCGGCCTTTGGACTGCCGGTGTTCGTACCCCGCCCCGGTGAATATGTCGCCGACGGCGCTGCCCGCCAAGCGGCAGGCGTCCTCACGGGCCAGTTGCCTGAGTGGCCGTTGGATGGCGTGGACGTGAAACCCCGGGAAATCGCCGGGACTGCCCCCTTCCTGACGAGGTACCGCCAGTACGCCGCCAAGGTGGCCATGAGCTGATCGTGGCTGTCGGTGCTCTATCGTGACAGGGTGAGCTCAGATCAATCTGCACCAGCCCGTCCGCCTGTCATGGAGGACGTTGCCCGCGTGGCGGGGGTTTCCCACCAGACCGTTTCCCGGGTGCTGAACAACCACCCCAACGTGAGTGCCAAGACCCGCGAGCGCGTTGAAGAGGCCATTACGGAACTGGGTTATCGCCGGAACACGGCGGCACGCAGCCTGGTGACCCGCCGCTCCCAAACCATCGGAGTCCTCGGCAGCGAGATGGCCCAATACGGTCCGTCCCACACGCTCCTCGGCGTCCAGCAGGCGGCACGGGATGCTGGCTACTTCGTCAGCGTCGCAGCCCTGCGGGAAGTGACGCCCGAGACCATCAAGGACGCCGTCGCCCACTTCATGGACCAGGGTGTTGACGGCATTGTGGTGACTGTGCCCCACCCCGGCACCTTCGATGTCCTGAGGGACATCACCGTTCCAGTGCCCTTGGTGGCCGTGGGCTCAGTCGGCGACGAACACCTCAGCGGCGCCACCGTCGACCAGCGGCAGGGCGCCAAGCTCGCCGTCGAGCACCTCCTGGGTCTCGGCCACCAGAGGATCGGCCACCTTTCCGGGCCGGCTGACTGGATTGACACCTCTGCCCGTATTGACGGCTGGCAGGAGGCACTGAAGGAGGCCGGGCTTGAACCGGGAACCTTGATCGAAGGCGACTGGAGCGCTGAGTGCGGTTACCGCGAAGGCCTGAAAATCGCCGCCGACCGTTCAGTGACGGCCCTTTTCGTGGCCAATGACCAGATGGCCCTCGGCGTCCTGCGTGCCCTCAACGAGACCGGCGTGCAGGTACCCGCCGAGATCAGCGTGGTGGGCTTTGATGACCAACCCGAGTCCGCCTACTTCATCCCGCCGCTGACAACGGTGGCGCAGGACTTTGAGGAACTCGGCCAGCGCTGCATCGGCCTGCTGCTGGATCGATTGGAGAACGGCGACATCGTTTCAGCCGCCACCGTGACGCCGCGCCTGGTCATTCGCGCCACCACGGCGCCCCTCGCCGACTAAGCCCACGTCCCGCTCCTGAACCCAACCAGGGGACTGCTCTTGACATCAAAGTTGTGAGCGCTAACAATTGCATCAGACCTTCTTCACTTTTCCACCCCGACCCCCGGCAATGAGGCCTTGGCCAGCCGGATGGAGACCCCATGAATACCTCTGAATTCCTCCCGCTGGACGAGCAGTTCGTCATCGGCGTGGACTATGGCACTTTGTCCGGGCGCGCCGTCGTCGTCCGCGTATCGGACGGGGCAGAACTTGGCAGCGGTGTGTTCGAGTATCCGCACGCCGTCGTGTCGGAAAAGCTCCCGGGTTCCGGCCAGCGACTGCCGGCTGACTGGGCCCTTCAGGTCCCCAACGACTACCGCGACGTCCTGCGCAAAGCTGTACCGGCCGCCGTCGCCGATGCCGGAATCAACCCGAAGAACGTGGTGGGCATCGCCACCGACTTCACTGCCTGCACCATGGTCCCGACGACGGCGGACGGCACGCCGCTGAACGAACTGGAACGATTCGCGGACCGGCCCCACGCGTTCGTGAAGCTGTGGCGCCACCACGCAGCCCAGCCGCAGGCTGACCGCATCAACAAGCTTGCTGAAGAGCAGGGCGACTCCTGGCTTCCCCGCTACGGCGGCCTGATTTCCTCGGAGTGGGAGTTCGCCAAGGGACTTCAGGTTCTGGAGGAGGACCCGGAAGTTTACGGCGCCATGGATCACTGGGTTGAGGCAGCCGACTGGATCGTGTGGCAGCTCTGCGGCAGCTACGTCCGCAACGCGTGCACCGCGGGCTACAAAGGCATTTACCAGGATGGAAAGTACCCGTCCGAGGACTTCCTCGCAGCGTTGAACCCTGATTTCAGGGGTTTCGTGTCGGAAAAGCTGGAACACACCATCGGTCGCTTGGGCGACGCCGCCGGCTACCTCACCGAGGAGGCCGCAGCTTGGACCGGGCTTCCTGCCGGAATCGCAGTGGCCGTGGGAAATGTTGACGCCCACGTCAGCGCACCGGCCGCGAACGCCGTGGAACCCGGACAGCTCGTAGCCATCATGGGCACGTCCACGTGCCACGTCATGAACGGCGACGTGCTGCGCGAAGTCCCCGGCATGTGCGGAGTCGTAGACGGCGGCATCGTGGACGGCCTCTGGGGTTACGAAGCAGGCCAGTCCGGAGTTGGCGACATCTTCGGTTGGTTCACCAAGAACGGCGTCCCGCCGGAGTACCACCAGGCCGCCACAGACAAGGGCCTGGGTATCCACGAATACCTGACCGAACTCGCGGAGAAGCAGGCAATCGGCGAGCACGGCCTGATCGCACTGGACTGGCATTCGGGCAACCGCTCAGTACTGGTGGACCACGAACTCTCCGGCGTGGTGGTGGGCCAGACCTTGGCCACCAAGCCTGAGGACACGTACCGGGCGTTGCTGGAAGCCACGGCTTTCGGCACCCGCACCATTGTGGACGCCTTCCGCGATTCCGGTGTTCCGGTCAAGGAATTCATCGTGGCGGGCGGGCTTTTGAAGAACAAATTCCTGATGCAGGTCTACGCCGACATCACTGGCCTGCAGCTCTCCACCATCGGTTCCGAGCAGGGTCCTGCGCTGGGCTCGGCGATCCACGCAGCCGTCGCTGCCGGGAAGTACAAGGACATCCGCGAAGCTGCCGCTTCCATGGCAGCAGCTCCCGGCGCGGTCTACACCCCCATCCCGGAAAACGTGGCGGCCTACGAGGTCCTCTTCCAGGAATACAAGGCCCTGCACGACTACTTCGGCCGCGGCACCAACAACGTCATGCACCGCCTCAAAGCCATCCAACGCGCCGCGATCCAGGGTTCGGAACAACGTTCGGGACAACGTTCGGGACAACAAGGCCCAGCCACCCAGTCCAGTGCCCTCGAAGGAGCTTCCGCATGAGCACCCTGCTGGAAACCATTGCAAGGGTCCGCAAGGAAGTCTGCGAGCTGCACGCCGAGCTGACCCGTTACGAACTGGTGGTCTGGACGGCCGGCAACGTCTCGGGCCGGATCCCCGGGCACGACCTCATGGTCATCAAGCCATCGGGTGTTTCCTACGACGACCTCACACCGGAGCTCATGGTGGTCACCGACCTCTACGGCACCCCGGTCAGGGGCATGAACACCGGAAGCGCCGGAACCGTGGACTGGGGCAACCCGGACCTCTCGCCGTCTTCCGACACCGCCGCCCACGCCTACGTCTACCGGCACATGCCGGAGGTAGGCGGCGTTGTCCACACGCATTCCACCTACGCCACGGCCTGGGCTGCGCGCGGCGAAGAAATCCCCTGCGTGCTGACCATGATGGGCGACGAGTTCGGCGGCCCCATCCCCATTGGACCGTTTGCGCTGATCGGGGACGACTCGATCGGCCAAGGCATCGTGGAAACCCTCAAGAACTCAAACTCCCCCGCGGTCCTGATGCAGAACCATGGGCCGTTCACCATCGGCAAGTCAGCCCGCGAGGCCGTCAAGGCAGCGGTGATGTGTGAGGAAGTGGCCCGGACAGTCCATATCTCCCGGCAACTCGGTGAGCCCCTGCCCATCGACCAGGCCAAGATCGAGTCCCTCTACGACCGATACCAGAACGTTTACGGCCGCTGACGCGGTCATCCAGAAGCCACCTCGAAAACCCAAGAGCACCCAGGAGCCACCACAATGCCCAGCGCCAACACCACATCCGCCAACAACACGTCCCTGGGTCAGTACGAGGTCTGGTTCCTCACCGGCAGCCAACACCTTTACGGCGAGGATGTCCTCAAGCAGGTGGCAGCGCAGTCGCAGGAGATTGCCAACGCCCTGAACGCCAGCAGCGACGTCCCGGTCAAGCTCGTGTGGAAGCCGGTTCTCACTGATTCCGATGCCATCCGCCGCACCGCCCTGGAAGCCAACTCGAATGACTCCGTGATCGGCGTGACCGCCTGGATGCACACGTTCAGCCCGGCCAAGATGTGGATCCAAGGCCTGGATGCGCTCCGCAAGCCGTTGCTGCACCTTCACACGCAGGCCAACCGGGACCTTCCTTGGGCTGACATCGATTTCGACTTCATGAACCTGAACCAGGCAGCCCACGGCGACCGGGAGTTCGGGTACATCCAGTCGCGCCTCGGTGTGCCGCGGAAGACCGTCGTCGGGCATGTCAGCAACCCTGACGTTGCCCGCCAAGTGGGTGCGTGGCAGCGCGCCTCGGCCGGCTGGGCCGCCGTCCGCACGCTCAAGCTGACCCGTTTCGGCGACAACATGCGCAACGTCGCCGTCACCGAAGGCGACAAGACCGAAGCCGAGCTACGCTTCGGCGTCTCGGTGAACACCTGGTCCGTCAACGAGCTCGCCGAGGCTGTCCACACGGCCGCAGAGTCCGACGTCGACGCCTTGGTTGCCGAGTACGAGCGCCTTTATGAGGTGGCTGACGAGCTGAAGGCCGGCGGTGCCCGCCACGAGTCGCTGCGGTATAGCGCCAAGATCGAGCTGGGCCTTCGCAGCTTTCTGGAAGCCAACGGATCCGCAGCGTTCACCACGTCCTTCGAAGACCTGGGTGAGCTGCGCCAACTCCCCGGCATGGCTGTCCAGCGCCTCATGGCGGACGGTTACGGCTTCGGCGCCGAGGGTGACTGGAAGACAGCCATCCTGGTCCGCGCCGCCAAGGTGATGGGCGGCGACCTGCCCGGTGGCGCGTCGCTTATGGAGGACTACACCTACCATCTGGAACCGGGTAGCGAGAAGATCCTGGGCGCCCACATGCTGGAGGTCTGCCCGTCGCTGACCGCCACAAAGCCGCGCGTTGAGATCCACCCGCTGGGCATCGGCGGCAAGGAAGATCCCGTCCGCATGGTGTTCGATACCGACGCCGGCCCCGGCATCGTCGTCGCCCTGTCTGATATGCGCGATCGGTTCCGCCTGGTCGCGAACGTGGTGGACGTCGTCGACCTTGACCAGCCGCTCCCCAACCTGCCGGTGGCCCGTGCACTCTGGGAGCCGAAGCCCAACTTCGCCACCTCCGCTGCCGCGTGGCTCACCGCCGGTGCCGCGCACCACACGGTATTGTCCACGCAGGTGGGCCTTGAGGTATTCGAGGACTTCGCCGAAATCGCCAAGACCGAACTCCTCACCATCGACGAAGGCACCACCATCAAACAGTTCAAGAAGGAACTCAACTGGAACGCCGCGTACTACAAGCTGGCCGGCGGCCTGTGAGCACTGAATTCACGCTGGGCGCGGGCGGTTATACAGCAGTTGTGACCGCCCGCGCGGCCGCCCTTCGTGTCCTCCAGTTCGAGGGCCGGGACCTGGTTGTCCCGTTTCCGGAAGGTGGTCCCATCCCGGACTACCGCGGCGTCATCGCCGCACCGTGGCCCAACAGGATTGCTGACGGCGCGTACGTTTTCGATGGCACCAAGCACCAACTTCCAGTCAACGAACCAGAACGGGAAACAGCACTGCACGGCCTCGCCTTCCCGCTCGACTGGATGCTGAAGGAGTCCGACGCCGGGTCGCTCACCCTGACGTGCACGGTGGGTCCGACGGCGGGCTACCCCTTCGTCCTGGAGCTTGAGGCACGGTTCGCCCTGGACGACGCCGGGCTTCACACCTCCGTGACAGCCCGGAACGCCGCCGACATCGCCGCTCCCTACGGCGTGTGCCCGCACCCGTACCTCGTGGCCGGTTCTTCACCGCTGGATGAGTGGGTCTTGGAGTTTGCCGCCGATTCGTTCCTTGAGGTCACCCCGGACAGGCTCCTGCCCGTTGGCGTCCTGCCAGTTGAAGGCCACGCTTTCGACTTCCGTTCCCCGCGCGCTGTCGGCAGCACCGAGATCGACCACGCCTTCACAGGCATAACGTTCGACGGCGGGCTGGCGCGGCTTTCCGTGCGGGACCCGGCGGGCACCGGCGTCGGAGGGTCCGGCGTCGGGATGTCATGGGACGAAAGCTGCCCGTGGCTGCAGATCCACACGGCTGACAAGCCGGCACCCCTGCCCAACCGCCTGGGCCTGGCCGTGGAACCCATGACCTGCCCTCCGGATGCCTTCAACAGCGGCACGGACCTGATCCGGCTGGAACCGGGCGCCGAGCACACGGCGTCATGGAGCATCTACGCCCTGTAGCGGCGAGACCTTCACCTCAATGTATGAGAAGTTGAAGCTATGGGGAATGTGAAGACCGGATTCAGGCAACTTATTGGCGTGGCTGTTGTGGGCACGCTCGCGCTGAGTTCGTGTGGCATCCCGGCACCGGGCGAGACCGTGCCACATGATTCGGAAGCGGGAAAGACCCTCGCGGAAGCCCGGGAAGCCTTGGAAGCGGTGCCTGGCATCACCGTCACCGACTGGTCCGGAGGAGACAAGCCAAACGTCAAAAGCAACACCGGATACGCCGTGGAGTTTGAAATCGACCCCGGCTACAGCGTCCAACGCGGCGACCTTCTCATCGACTACGTAGTCCGCCTCATCTGGTCGATCGGAGAGGGATATATGCCCACCGAAGAACTACGCCTCGTCGTTACCACTGCCGAATGGGAACCCTTTTTCGACCTCGCTGCGGCAACGGAAGCCGCCCACCTGACCGCCAAGGCAACCCAGATCGGCGACCGGAGCGCAGTAGTCATTCCCGTGGATACCGACGACCCGGACGGCGAACGGAACCTGTCCCGCATCGCCACGAACGGGCGGTGGCCGATCGATGTCCCCGCGGCGCTGCCCCCGGACATTACCGTCAAGCGAGGCTAAGCGAACCCGCAGTGCTTTGGCGGACCACCAGCTCAGGCGTGAACACCACGGACCGGTGCTTGGTCCCGCCGCTCTCCTGCTCCTCCGCCAGAAGCTCGATCGCCGTACGGCCCAGGGCCTCGGTGGGCTGCCGGATGGAGGACAACGGCACCACTGCGGAGATGGCGAAGTCGATGTCGTCGTAACCAATAAGCGCGATGTCCTCGGGGATCCGGACGGTCCGCAGCATCGTCAGGGATTGCATGACGCCGAGCGCCAAGAGGTCGTTGGAGCAGAACACCGCCTCAGGCCGAAGTTCGGGGGCGCGTTCCACCAGGCTGTTACCAACCTGTCGGCCTGCAAGAACGGTCTGCCCGGCGGAGTCGAGGACTTCAACGCTGGCCCCTGACACCTCGGCCACGGCACGCTGCGCGCCCTTGAGGCGGCTGGCTACCTGGCGGATGGAGGGCGTACCAACAAAAGCCAGACGACGGCGGCCCAGGTCCAGCAGGTGCTTGGCGGCCAGATACCCGCCTTCCTGGTCATCCACGGACACTGAGCTGCAGCGATCGGTGTCTGCAAGTTCATCCACCAACACAGTGGGGACGCCGCGTTCGCGCAGGGTGTCGATGCGCTCCCCCACGTCACCCACGGGGGAGATGAGCAGGCCCTGGACACGCTGCTCCTGGAAAAGGTCAATGTAATGGGCTTCCCGGGAGGAGTCCTGGCCGCTATCCCCTACCAGCACCACGCTCCCAAGCGCCGTAGCAGCATCCTCCGCGGCACGGGCCACCGAGGAGAAGAAGGGGTTTCCCACGTCCAGCACAATCAGGCCGATGGTCCTGCTCTGCCCGGCGCGGAGCTGGCGGGCGGCGTCGTTGCGCACAAAACCCAGTTCTGCGATGGACTTGAGGACACGTTCCTTGGTTCGTTGCGACACACGATCCGGATAGTTGAGCACATTGGAAACAGTTCCCACTGCTACCTGGGCGTGGGTTGCAACGTCTTTGATGCTGGCTGTCTGGGACATGCTTTCCGATCTCCGTTGGCTGACGTCAATGTGCTGGAAACGCCTTGACACCCTCCCGTTTCCGAGGGTAATTTGAATCGTAACAAATGAAACGATTCAAAGACGAGTGACCCTGGAGAACCGCACATGAGGGTTTGTTTCCGCTCCTCAGTCCACCCGGAACTGATGGCCGAGTACAAGCAACGCCACGCCGCAGTCTGGCCGGAAATGCTGAAAGCGCTGAAGGATGCCGGCTGGAACAACTACTCGTTGTTCCTCGCACCGGACGGCCAGTTGATCGGCTACTTGGAGTGCGAAGACTACGAAGCCGCCCAAGCCCGCATGGCCGTGACAGAGGTCAACGCGCGCTGGCAGGCCGAAATGGCCACCCTCTTTGCGAACAGCGATCTTCCACCGGACCAGGGCTTCGAGGTGGTTGAAGAAGTTTTCAACCTTGAGGACCAACTTGCCGCCGCAGCCGCCGTCACGGGGCCATATGCCGTCACGGACACAGTCACCGGCGCACACATTAATACAGACTCAGCCGCCCACGAATACCAAAAGGAACAAGCATGAACACCACAGAATCGGCCCTGGGCCGTCTAGGGGAACTGGCCATTGAAGTGCCGTCCTGGGCCTACGGAAATTCCGGGACCCGGTTCAAGGTCTTCGGCACCCCGGGTACTCCGCGCACCGTCCAGGAAAAGATCGCCGACGCCGCCAAGGTCCACGAGCTCACCGGACTGGCCCCTACGGTGGCCCTGCACATTCCGTGGGACAAAGTGGATGACTACGCTGCACTGCGCGAGTACGCATCAGGGCTGGGCGTGGGGCTGGGCACCATCAACTCCAACACGTTCCAGGATGACGAGTACAAGTTCGGCTCCCTCACCTCGTCCAACGAATCTGTACGCCGCCGTGCCATCGATCACCACCTGGAGTGCATTGAGATCATGCACGCCACCGGTTCCAAGGATTTGAAGATCTGGCTGGCCGACGGCACCAACTACCCGGGCCAGGACGATATCCGCGGCCGCCAGGACCGCCTGGCAGAGTCTCTCCAGGAGATCTACGCGGGCCTCGGCGACGAGCAGCGCCTGGTTCTGGAGTACAAGTTCTTCGAGCCCGCTTTCTACCACACCGATGTTCCGGACTGGGGTACCTCCTACGCACAGACCCTCGCCCTGGGCGAGAAGGCGTTCGTCTGCCTGGACACCGGCCACCACGCTCCGGGCACCAACATCGAGTTCATCGTCATGCAGCTCCTGCGCTTGGGCAAGCTCGGCTCGTTCGACTTCAACTCCCGCTTCTACGCCGATGATGACCTGATTGTTGGCGCGGCTGATCCTTTCCAGCTGTTCCGCATCATGCACGAGGTCATCCGTGGCGGCGGTTTCGGCAAGGATTCAGGCGTCGCACTGATGCTGGACCAGTGCCACAACCTGGAAGAGAAGATCCCGGGCCAGATCCGCTCGGTCCTCAACGTCCAGGAAATGACCGCCCGCGCCCTGCTCATTGACACCGCAGCGTTGTCCGAGGCACAGCGTGCCGGCGATGTCCTGGCCGCCAACGGCATCTTCAACGATGCCTTCTACACCGACGTCCGCCCGGTCCTGGCCGAGTGGCGCGAATCCCGCGGCCTCCCCGCCGACCCGATGGCCGCGTACAAGGCCAGCGGATACCAGAAGAAAATCAACGAGGACCGCGCAGGCGGCCAGCAAGCCGGATGGGGCGCGTAAGGCATGAACATGCAGAACACAGGCAAGACTGTTGAAGAACTGATCTCCCGTTCCAACCGCCTCGGTGCGGACAAGCGGAACACCAACTTCGCCGGCGGCAACACCTCCGCCAAGGGCACAGAGAAGGACCCTGTCACGGGCCAGGACGTCGAGCTCCTCTGGGTCAAGGGTTCCGGTGGCGACCTCGGCACACTGAAAGCTGAGAACCTTGCCGTACTCCGGCTGGACCGGCTGCAGGCGCTCAAGGATGTTTACCCCGGCGTCGAGCGTGAAGACGAAATGGTGGCCGCGTTCGATTACTGCCTGCACGGCAAGGGCGGCGCAGCGCCGTCGATCGATACCGCCATGCACGGCCTCGTTGACGCTGCCCACGTTGACCACCTGCACCCGGATTCCGGCATCGCCATCGCCACCGCGGTGGACGGCGAAGCACTGACCTCCAAGGTCTTCGGCAGCAAGGTTGTCTGGGTTCCGTGGCGTCGCCCCGGTTTCCAGCTGGGCTTGGACATCGCGGCGATCAAGGAAGCCAACCCGCAGGCCATCGGCACCATCCTGGGCGGCCACGGCATCACTGCCTGGGGTGCCACCAGCGAAGAGGCCGAGGCCAACTCGCTCTGGATCATTGACCAGGCCGAGAATTACATCAAGGAGAACGGCAAGTCCGAGCCCTTCGGCGCCACACTCCCCGGCTACAGCGCCCTCCCGGAGGCTGAGCGCAAAGCCAAGGCAGCCGCCCTCGCTCCCGTGATCCGCGGCCTGGCCTCCACGGACAAGCCGCAACTGGGGCACTTCAGTGATGACGCCGTCGTTCTTGAATTCCTTGCCTCGGAAGAGCACCCGCGCCTCGGCGCACTGGGCACCTCCTGCCCGGACCACTTCCTGCGCACCAAGGTCAAGCCGCTGGTCCTGGACCTGCCCGCTGACGCCTCGATCGAAGACTCGGTCACCCGCCTGAAGGAACTTCACGTTGCGTACCGGGAGGATTACCAGGGGTACTACGACCGTCACGCTGATGAGAACAGCCCCGCCCTCCGCGGCGCGGACCCGGCCATCGTGCTGGTTCCCGGCGTGGGCATGTTCTCCTTCGGCAAGGACAAGCAGACCGCCCGCGTGGCCGGGGAGTTCTACCTCAACGCCATCAACGTGATGCGCGGCGCCGAGGCCATCTCCACCTACGCCCCGATCGAGGAATCCGAGAAATTCCGCATCGAGTACTGGGCGCTGGAAGAAGCCAAGCTCGCCCGCATGCCCAAGCCGAAGTCGCACGCCACCCGCATCGCGCTGGTGACCGGTGCGGCGTCGGGCATTGGCAAGGCGATCGCCACGCGTTTGGCGTCCGACGGCGCGTGCGTAGTGATTGCCGACCTGAACCTTGAGAACGCGCAAAAGGTAGCCGAGGAACTGGGCGGTTCCGACGTCGCCATCGGCGTCCAGGCTGACGTCACCGACGAAGCCCAGATCGCAGCCGCCATCCAGGAAGCCGTGCTCGCGTTCGGCGGCCTGGACCTGGTGGTCAACAATGCAGGCCTGTCCATCTCCAAGCCGCTGCTGGAAACCACGGAAAAGGACTGGGACCTCCAGCACAACGTCATGGCCAAGGGCTCGTTCCTGGTGTCCAAGGCCGCGGCCAAGGTCATGATCGATCAGGGCCTGGGCGGAGACATCATCTACATCTCCTCCAAGAACTCGGTCTTTGCCGGTCCGAACAACATCGCCTACTCCGCCACCAAGGCTGACCAGGCCCACCAGGTCCGCCTTCTCGCCGCCGAACTGGGCGAATACGGCGTCCGCGTCAACGGCATCAACCCCGACGGCGTGGTCCGCGGCTCCGGCATCTTCGCCGGCGGCTGGGGCGCCAAGCGCGCGGCCGTGTACGGCGTGGACGAGCAGGAACTGGGCAAGTACTACGCCCAGCGCACGCTCCTCAAGCGCGAAGTCCTCCCGGAACACGTGGCCAACGCCGCGTCCGTGCTCACCAGCAACGAACTGTCGCACACCACCGGCCTCCACATCCCCGTGGACGCCGGCGTCGCGGCAGCATTCCTCCGCTAGGACTGACAGTGAACAACGGAACCACCGCGAACACCGTCCCGGCACACGCCGGGGCGGTGTCCGGCCCCAACGCAGTGTTCGCCGCCGTCGATATCGGCGCGTCCTCCGGCCGCGTCATGCTGGGCCGCGTCTCACCTGAATCCGGGGTGTCCCTCGAGACGATTCACCGCTTTCCCAACGGGGTCGTAGAGCTCGACGGCGGCCTCCGCTGGGATTTCGACGCCCTGTTTGCGGAGGTTCTCAAGGGCCTGGCGGCTGCCGCTGCGGTGGCGCGTGGGAACGGCGAGCGCATCGTGAGCATCGGCATCGACACGTGGGCGGTGGACTATGGCTTGGTGAACGACGCCGGTCACCTCACCTCGGTGCCGTTCAGCTACCGGGACGAGCGCAGCCGGGCCACTGTCCAGCGGGTGCACTCAGCAATTTCTCCTGAAACGCTGTACGCCACTACGGGCCTGCAGTTCCTGCAGTTCAACACCCTCTACCAGCTCGCAGCGGAGCCGAACCTTGACGGTGTGCAGGCCCTGCTGATTCCGGACCTGATCGCCTTCCTGCTGACAGGAAAGCGCCGGACCGAAGCCACCAACGCCTCCACCACCGGCCTGTTCGATGCCGTCGCCGGAGAGTGGGCCACCGAATTCCTGGACGCTCTGGGACTGCCCCGGAACATCTTCCCGGAGCTCATCCAGCCGGGGGAAACCGTGGGCACACTGTTGCCCGGGATCCTTGAGCAGACTAGCCTCCCCGCGGACACTACAGTGGTTGCCGTGGGTTCGCACGACACCGCCTCGGCCGTGGCAGCGGTCCCCGCGGAAGATCAGGATTTCGCGTACATCTCCTCAGGGACTTGGTCGCTTGTAGGCGTGGAGCTGGACAAACCCGTCCTCACAGAATCCAGCCGCCAAGCCAACTTCACCAACGAACGAGGCGTGGACAGCACCATCCGTTACCTCCGCAACGTGGGTGGACTGTGGTTGCTCAGCGAATGCCAACGCGCGTGGGCCGCGGAAGGCTACACCCAGGCACTCCCGGCGCTGCTGGACTCGGCGGCCGCACTTCCTGCCGGCGGTCCGCAGATCAATGCCGATGATCCTGCGTTCACGGCCCCGGACAACATGCCGGACCGTATCCGCGCAGCCGTGCGCAACACCGGCGCGGTGCTCCCGGACCGGCCTGCCGCCGTCGTGCGGTGCATCATGGACAGCCTCGCGGCCGGGTACGCCCGAACGCTGGCCGACGCCGAGCGCCTTACGGGCCGCAGCACCAGCGTGGTGCACATTGTGGGCGGCGGTTCGCAAAACCGGCTCCTGTGCCAGCTCACTGCCGATGCCACCGGCAAGCCCGTGGTCGCCGGACCTGTGGAAGCGACCGCACAGGGCAACGTCCTGATGCAGGCACGCGCGGCAGGGGTGGTAGCCGGTGGGCTGGCCGAGCTGCGTGCGCTGGTGGTGGCAGGAACGAGACTGGAACGCTACGAGCCGGCTGAACGTCTGGTACGTCACAGCGCCGGATGAGGGTGCCGCGCTAAACTGATCGCATTATGATCCGCACAATGTTCAAGTCCAAGATCCACCGCGCAACGGTGACCCATGCCGACCTCCACTACGTCGGTTCTGTCACTGTCGACCTGGACCTCCTGGACGCGGCCGACATCCTCCCCGGCGAACTGGTTTCCATCGTGGACGTTACCAACGGCGCCCGGCTTGAGACGTACACGATTGCCGGCGAGCGCGGTTCCGGCGTGATCGGTATCAACGGCGCGGCGGCCCATATGGTCCATGTTGGCGACACCGTCATCCTGATCACCTACGCCGAAATGACCACGGAGGAAGCCAGGGCTTACGAGCCCCGGGTTGTCCACGTGGGCAAGGACAACAAGATCCTGCAGCTCGGCAACGACCCCGCAGAGGGCCACACCCCCGGACTCATGCGCCCGCCGCACGCCCTGAGCAACGCGGCGCACCTCAGCTAAGGTTCCACAACAACGATCGACGCCGGCTCTCAGGTGAGTGCCGGCGTCGAGCGCGTTTGGGCTGCTTAGCCGACGGAAGCAGGAGCCTGGAGGGGTGACGTTGCACCATTGCCCAGTGCGGATGCTGCGTGCCGGGCGGCGTCGAGGCCGCTCTCAATGGCACCGTCGATGAACCCTCCCCAGCCGTTGGCGAAGTCGGATCCCGCGAGGCGGATTCTTCCCTCCGACCTCTGGAGTTCCGCCAGGTACCGGGTGAGGTAGCCGGTGTAATGCATGGGCCAGGTGGACCGTGCATGCTCATCGGCAACCCAGTCGTGTCCGGCGACGTCGAGCACTGTCAGCCCCGGGACTATTGCGTCCAGGTGTGCTTGAGCTGCGGCAACGTCCTGGACATCCACGGCCCCGGCGTCCGGGCCGAAGCAGACCAAGGTGGTGGTGTCATGATCGATGTACTCGGCTTGGACGAAGTTGAGTGCTGCTGACTCGGGCCCAAACGCGACGAACCTTTCCTGCCGGCCGTCCACCTTGACCCATAATTTCGCGCCGCGGCCTGCCTGCCCCCTTGCCGCCGCCTCCCGTTTGCCGGGCGACAGCGCTGGTTGAATGTCAATGTCGTTCAGCACGCTCAGCGGCAGTGCGAGAATGAGCTGGCGGGCCGCGTATTGCTTTCCCGCTTCAGTGGTCACAAGGACCTGTTGACCATCTTGGTCGATGGACGCGACCCTCTGGTTCAGCCGCAGCTCTGCCGTTGAGTCCACAAGGATCGCCTCGGCCAGCCGGCGGGTGCCGCCGTCGATCTTGAAGCTCGCGCACGCCTCGAACATCAGCTGCCAGTCACCACTGGCCACCGCGCACCAACGCAGCGCCTGGGTGTAGGCCGCTTGATCCAGCCTGCCGTTGAAGTTCAGCGTCCAGAAGGATCTCAGGAGCCGGCGCTGATCATCAGGAAGCTCCAGGCGTTCGATGGCTTCCGAAAGCGTGAGCCCGTCGATGTCCGCCACGTCGGGGTTATCCAAGGGTGACCACGGCATCGGGAAGTAGCGCCTTGAGTCAGCCAGCAGCAGACGGTTGGGCCCATCCAGCAGTTCCATCAAGCTTTCAGCGGTGCCTTCATGCCGCTGTCCATCCACGGTCCAGAGAGCCTTGGTGAACTCCGGCCCGGGTAGGGCTTTGATCCCGTAGCGCCCCATTTCCGCCCAGACGTACGGCTGGGTCCAGTGCACCCAGGTGCCGCCGAGTTCCAGATTCCGGCTAAGGCGCTCCGCCAGGTGGGTTCGCCCGGCGATGCGGTCCTTGGCTTCCAGCAGCATGGTGGTGTAACCGCTGCGGGACAGTTCCCTTGCTGCTGTGAGACCGGCAAAACCTGCCCCGATAACGATGACGTCGGAGGTTTCCACTTGCCCGTTCCTCAGCTGTAAACGAAGAATTCGACGGTCGGCTCCAGGACACTCCAGCGGGTCATTGCCCCTTGGACAGGGAAGCCATGGAACCTTCTTTCAGCTCAAGGGTGCTCCCGCCCTTGATCTCGATGCGGAGGTGGCCGGAGACGACGTAAATGGTTTCATCCTGGTCAATCGGCAGGTCGAACGGTTCCGGTGCTTCCTCCGGTGTGACTTTCCAGATGCCCCCACTCAACACCTCGTTTCCGTTGTCACCGGGGCGTCGAAGCCATTGGACCGTGCCGAGGGCAAAGGGTTCAAATGCTGCATGGTCAAGGTGGGCATGAAAGACCTGGGACATGGTGTGGCTCCTCTATGGTGGTGGATTCGCGGAGGCGTACCTCAGTGCTTGTGGGTGTCTTGTGGGTAGCTGGTGGTGTTCAGGACGCTGAGCCTGGAGTTGAACGGCAAGGTGACCGGTTCCGCTGCGGGATTGTCCCAGCCGAACATCCGCCCGATGGAGCGCTGCTCGCGCAGGTCGATCAGGAGCACTGCTTCTACGGTCATCACCTGTTCGGTCCAAAAGAAGATGTACAGGTCCTCCGCGACGGCCCAGGTCATGCAACGGTCGGTATCGGCGAGCCCCGCTTCCCCTCCCCGGACGCAGTGCCACGTGAAGGTCCCTTGATTCAAGTAGATGTGCTCGTAGGATTCCACGTCGCTGTAGCGGTAGAAGATGCGCTTGCCCACGAGGTCCGAGGACCGTTGGTGAACCGTCGGCTGGCCGTTGGCGTTCGCATGCGTGAAGTCTGTAGTTCCCCGGACCTTGCCGTCCGAGGCTACAAACCGGGAGACAGCAGTAGTGACGGCACCTGTGGCTTGGTCGAAGATGATGGTGACGTTTTCGGCGTCGGCGACTTTGCCGCCGTCGTGTCCACGGACGAAATCAATGATGAAGATTCCGGGGCGGGCCTCAATCGCTTTGTAGGCAGCGGTCCCGCTGGCAGTGCCCTCGTTCCACGTCAGCGTTGACGGGGTGAGGAAGTTGTACTCGATAGGGGTGCCATCAGCGGCCTGAAGGAAAAGAGTTGTGGCGGCAAGCGCAGGAGACGCGGGGAGGGTCTGATCCCCGAAGCCGTCCAGCATGGTGGAGACCGGCGGCCATTCTTCCTCGGGAACGTAGTCCTGGAGTTCAGTGGAGGTCATGAGTTGGTCCTTTTGTTGAGGGAGTTCGGATTCAGACGATTTCGGCGGCGTAGTTGATGGCGGGCTTGTGCGCTCCTCGCATCAGGCCGGCCACAAAGATCAGCGGGATGCCCAGGAGGAGCCAGCGGGCCACCCCTCCTGCGCCTCCGAGCAGGACGTCGTAGTTGTCCAAGGTCAGGTAGCCCACCACGGCGAATGCCAGGAAGGAAAGTGCCGGAGCAATAACCGTGACCCAGGGGTTGTCCTTCATTCCGGATCGGGCGAAGTACACCAGGATTGCGGCGGACGTCAGCAGCAGGATGGAAATGAAGCCTGCCGTTCCCAACGCCACGAACCAGGCAAAGACCGTAGCGATCGGGTCAGCACCGGCCATGAGAAAGGCACTGATGATGGCCAGGACCACCAGCGAATTGACCAGTCCTGCAAACGACGGCGCTCCCGTGGCGGACACGGATGACAACTTGGCTGGGAGCGCGCCGGCCCGTCCCAAAGCGAACAGGTACCGGGAAAACATGTTGGACAGGCCCAGGAGCATCGCGATGAAACTCGTGACCACCAAAACCTGCATGGCGACGCTCAACCAGGCTCCTGCGCTGGCTTCGGCAAGCTCGAAGATCATCCCTGAGGGATTCTCCGTGGCCACGGCCTGAATCCCATCGATCCCCACAGCGCCGCTGATGGCCCATGTGGACACCATGTAGAAGAGGCCAATAAAGGCGATGACCGAGTAGGCCGCCCGAGGGATGGTTCGCCGTGGATTTTTGGCTTCTTCCGCGAAGACAACCGTGGCTTCGAAGCTGGTGAAGCACGCAAAGGCGAACAACAACGAGATTCCCAGACCAGGCCCAAAAATGTTCTCGCCCGTGAACCCTGCGAACGTGAAGATCCCCAACCCCTTCTGGACGATGAGGGAGGCAACCAGCGCTGCAACCACCAGCGTTTCGCCGAGAATGAGCACTCCCAACACCTTCAAGCTGGCGTCCACGCCCTTCATGGTCAGGAACGTGGTCAGCGCCAGCACTGCGACGATCCAAAAATAGACCGGCAACCCAATGCCCGTAAGACTCTCCACGAGCTGCTGGGCGAAGACACCGAACTGGGACCACAGGCCTATTTGAAGGCTGAGATAGGTCAGGATGGCTATTCCGGCGCCTCCCGTGGCCCACTTGTTGCCTAAGCCTCTGGCTATGTACGCAACAAACCCGCCTGCGTTGGTGATGTGTTGGCTCATCCTGAGGTATCCCACCGAAAACAGGGCTACCAGCAAAGCCGCGATCACATAGATCACCGGAGTGCCGGGCCCGCTCGCCGAGAAGATGACGGGACTGGCTCCAACAACGGCGGCCATAGGGGCGGCGGCGGCAATAGCGAAGAAGGCTATGGCAACGACGCCAAGCTTGTTCGCCCTGAGCCGCACGGCACCCGCCGGAGAACCGGCATCTTGGGGACCGGCTGGGGCCGAGGTTTGACTGAATTCATTCATGAGGCTGTTCTTTCCGGAATGCACTGGCGCCATCGCCACTGCGGAGGATAGGGAGCCCTGCGGCCGCGGGACACGGGGCTGGACTGAAGCTGCTCTTGGTGGCGGGTGATGCGGGCCACACTCCAAACTATACGTTTGTATAGTTTGGAGTGTCAATGGGTTCCGGCCCGGGATTTCAACGCCGCTAAACTCGCTGTATGAGCCAGGAAGCACGCAAGTTGCCCTACGGAGACGGTCGGGATGCCCTTCTGGCTGCCGTGCTGGATGTCGTCGCAGAGAAGGGACTGCGCGGGGCGACCTACAGATCAGTTGCCGCCCGCGCCGGAGTCAATCACGCACTGGTCACGCACCACTTCGGTTCCATGGAAGGTCTTCTGGCCGCCACCATGGAATGGTCCGTCCAGCGGTCCATTGAGGAAACCGGACTGTCCGGGATCGCGGACTTCGACGGGAACTTCGCCGATACTCTCATCGCCACCGTTTCCGCCGAACCGGAACTCCAGCTGTTTCAGTTCGAAATGATCCTCGAATCCAGGCGCAACCCGCAGATCCGCGCGATGGTTGAACGCCTTTACGCGAACTACGTCAGCACAGTGGAGGAGGCGCTGACCCGCCGCGGAGTGGACACACGCAACGAAGCCTCGCTTGCCATCTTCGCCGCCCTCGACGGCCTCATGCTTCAATTCCTCACCATCAGCGACCCCGCCCGGATCAGGTCCGCCGTCGTTCAGGTAGGGCGACTGATAACCGCGCTGGAGGCGGCGAACGGAACGACGCAAAAGCCAGCCACGAAATAAGGCCCGACGCCGGCACTCACCACCGGCGCCGACGTCGAGCGCGTTTTTGTACAGCTAATGCCACTAAGAAGGCCCTATAAGGTCATTAGCTGTACAAAAACTCGAGTGTCCGCATGACGGAACTCTCGCGAGAAAACGCTTACTCGCGGCGAGGCATTGGCTAGGCTGTTGTTCGTGATCCAACGATTCCCCTTCGGCGCAGCCTCATGATTGGCGTACTGCAGGGGTTCTTCGTGGTGTGGGCCATCATCCTGGTGGGCATGTTCGTGGGACGTCGGGAAATCCTGGGCGAGAACGCGAGGTCGGTGCTGAGTTCGCTGACGTTCTTCGTTGCAAGCCCGGCGCTCCTTTTCGAGACCTTGAGCAAGGCCAAGCTGCACGACGTCTTCGCCGCACCGCTCCTGGTCACCGCCGTGGGTGCCGTCCTGACCGGTCTGTTGTTCTTCCTGATCGTGAAGTTCTGGCTGAAACGGGCCATGCCGGAAGCCCTCATGTCCTCCATGAGCGCATCGCTGGCCAACTCCGCCAACCTGGGCATCCCCATCGCCGTGTTTGTCCTGGGCGATGCGAGTTATGTGGCGCCGTTGTTGATCTTCCAACTGGCATTCTTCACCCCGATGTATCTGATGGCCCTGGACGCCAGCACCAGTTCGCATCGCACCACCCCCCTGCGCTTCCTCCTGATGATCGTGAAGAACCCCATGATCGTGGGCTCGGCGCTCGGCCTGCTGGTGGCCGGGACCGGGTTCCAAGTACCGACGCTGATCCTGGAGCCCATCCACCTGATCGGCGGAGCAGCGATCCCGGCCATGCTGATGGCGTTCGGCATGAGCCTCAATGGCTCCAAACCCCTGCAGAAGGACGCCGGGCGGAGACTGGACACCTTGTTGGCCAGTGGCTTCAAACTGATTGTGCACCCGTTGATCGCATACCTGTTCGCCCGCTTCGCCCTGGGGATGGAGGGGCACGCGCTGTTCGCCGTGGTGGTGACATCTGCGCTGCCCACGGCCCAGAACGTGTTTGTCGCAGCCAACCGTTACCAGGCCGGGATCACCGTAGCCAAGGACACCGTCCTCATCACCACCATCGTGGCCGTGCCAGCCATGATCGCGGTGGCGCTGCTGCTCACCTAACCGCACCAGCACCCAGCTGAGTCGCAATTGTGCGCGTATACAGCGCTCAAAACGCGCTCTGCTGCGACTTACTTGGGTTACTCCACGTCCGCGCTGGCCAGATAGTGGTCCAGGAGCTGCGCACAGCGAATGAAACCCAGGTGCGAGTACGCCTGGGGATGGTTGCCCAAGTGTGTTTCGGTGCCGGGATCGTATTCTTCGGGCAGCAGGCCCGTGGGACCGAACAGCGCCACCAATTGGTTGAACAACTCCAGCGCATCGTCCAGGCGTCCCACTGCCAGGTACGCCTCGATCAGCCAGGTAGTACAGATGTGGAAGCCGCCTTCCAGACCCGGCAGGCCGTCGTCGTACCTGTAACGGAAAACGGTGGGCCCCACGCGAAGTTCGCGTTCAACGGCAGTCACGGTATCCAGGAATCGCTGGTCCTGGGCGTCCAGCAGGCCGGACAAGCCGATGTGCAGGACGGCGGCATCGAGGTCCGGGCTGTCATAGGCCACGGTGTAGGAAGCGGCGGACTCATCCCACCCTTCGTGCAGGACTTCCTCGCGAATGGTGTCCGCGGTGGGTGACCAGTCCGCATGAGGAACCCGGCCATGCAAAGCGGCAGCCCGGAGCGCCCGATCCAGCGTCATCCAGCACATGACCTTGGTGTACACGTGGTGCCGCGGCGGCCGGCGGGCTTCCCAAATCCCATGGTCCGGCTCGTGCCAGCGGGCCAGCACGGCGTGCGCCATCTGCTCCATGAGGAACCAGTGCTTGTCCGGAAGGAACCCGCGCCGCTCGGCAAGATCGTGGATCAGCTCGGCGATGGGCCCGAACACGTCCAGTTGCACCTGGTGGTCCGCGGCGTTGCCGATCCGCACCGGCCGCGATCCCGCATAGCCGGGAAGGCTCTCAACAATGGCCTCCGTGGACAGCGGCGCGCCCGTCACCGAATAGAGGGGGTGCAGCCATTCCGGTCCCGGCGCGTTCTCCAGAATCCGGCCCAGCCAGTCCAGAAAACCGTCTGCCTCTTCCGTGGATCCCAACGACACCAACGAGTTCACCGTCATGGACCCGTCCCGCAGCCAGCAATACCGGTAATCCCAGTTGCGCGTGCCGCCAATACCTTCCGGCAGGGACGTGGTGGGCGCGGCGAGGACGGCACCGGTGGGCTTGTGGACCAGCGACTTCAGCACCAGCGCGGAACGCCGCACCAGCGAGGTCTTGATGGTGGGCAGCTGCAGTGCCTTGACCCACTCACGTGCTGCCAGCCCGACGGCGGCACGCCGGTGAGGTTCGCCCGCCGGGTCTGCGGGTGGAGGCTCGGTGTCACCGCAGCGCATATTCAGCACTACGGGGCCATGACCCAATGCGACCTCTGCCGTGGCCGTGGCGTACTTGGCGTCGTTGGTGATGGTGAAAACAACGCCCGGCGCCGAGAGGATGATGGGATCCGATGTCCCGATGATGTGGACCTCGTCGCCGCGGATCTCCATGTTGAACGGCGCATTGGCGTAGTCAGGCCTTGGCGCGAACACCACGCGTGCGGTACCCGTCCCGGACAGGACACGGACCAGGCTGGTGATGCCCTCGGCAGCGGGCTCCAGATAGTCGGTCACCGTGACATCGGCCCAGCGGGTTTCCACGATCATGGTGTTGTCCACGTAACGCTGTGCCAGAACCGGGGATGGCTTCACGGGCTCAATGCTGAAATGGCCGGCGGGATCACCGCCCAGGATATGGGCAAACAGGGATCCGGAATCCGGAAGGGGGTGGCTCATCCAACAGACCTTGGCATCCGGGGTGATCAACGCCGTGGAGCTGCCGTTGCCGATCATCGAATGCCGTTCCAGGCCTACCGCGTCTTCGCCAAAGAGCCACGCCCGGCGCAGTTCGAACAACAAAGCCAGCACGTGCGCAAAGGCTTCCGGGTCCGGGATGGTGTGTCCCGCCGTCGTATCCCCCGGTCCGACATGCAGTCCAAGGTCCGGTCCACGCAGGGTGGCGAGCGCCTTTTCATCGCTCTCTGCGTCGCCTGCGTACAGCGCGGCGCTGACGCCAAGCCTCGCACGGAGCTGTTCCAAGGCTTGTCCCTTGGCCGGTTCTTCGACGGTCAGGTCCAGCACCGTTCCGTCAATGATGAAGTAAAGCCCGAACTCGATGGCGATTTTCTGCGAAGCGAAGACCACCCGGTCCACCACTTCTGGTGTCGCCGGCCGGGTGTGCACAGCGACGCCCACCGGCTTGCGGACAACGCTGATGCCCTTCTCGAAACCGATGGCTTCCGTCAGCGCAGTGGCTACCTGTTGAAGCAACTGTTCTGTGGCGAGCGAGAGCGTGTAGGCATAGCCCATGTCGAACTCCACGCCGTGGGACCCCACCAGGTGGACCTCCGCCGGCAGCCTGGACACTGCGGCCAGATCCCTGAGGGACCGGCCGGAAATGATGGCCGTGTGCGTGTTCGGCAGCGCAGCCAGCGCACGGAGCGCCACGGCTGCGCTGTCCAGGGGCAAGGTCTCCGTGGACACGCCCTCCGCCGAGCAGAGAGTGCCGCCGTAGTTGCAGGCCACCAGCAAACCAGGAACCCGGGCCAGGACCCTCAGCTCCGCGAACAACTGCGGGCTGATGCCGTTCTCCGCGTCGGATTGGAGCACAGTCCGGAGCAGGCCAAGCGGGAGCGATTTCATCAGCAGCGCGGAATCGGCAACTGATTGATTCAAGTGCGTAGGCATGGCGTATCCTTCCGGGGCGGATAGCTACAGTCTCCGCCCGGACGGTTTCGCTTGCATACCTCGTTGATTACCAACGAGTAAAGACATTCCTTGGATTTATGCGGGAACCAAGCCAGCGACCTCGGCCACCAGCTCCACGGACCGCAAACGCTCTTCGGTTCCGATGCTCTGGTGCGCCACAATCAGCTCGTCGGCGTCAGCGAACGCCGCAAACTCGTCCAGGTAATCGCGCACCACGTCCTTGGTTCCCACAGCTGAGAACTTCATCATCTGGGCGATGTGCTGGCCCTGCGGGGAGTCGAGCACCATGTCCGCTTCGTCGTCCGTGAACTCGCGGCCACCACCAAAGAACAATGAAACGCGGGCACGCTTCACAGCAAGGTGGATGGCCTGGGCCTCGGCGTTGGAATCCGCGGCAGTAGCGTTTACGCCCGCGATGACATGGGGCTCCGACAACTGGTCTGAAGGCTTGAACTCGCGTCGGTAGACGGCAACTGCGTCCTGCAGTGCAGCCGGCGCAAAGTGTGAAGCAAACGCGTAGGGAAGGCCCAACTGAGCGGCCAGCTGGGCGCCGAACAGCGAGGATCCCAGGATGTAGAGCGGCACGTTGGTGCCCTTGCCCGGCGTCGCTTCAACACCCTGGATGCGGGTGGGTCCGGTGAGGTAGCCCTGAAGTTCCAGGACGTCCTGCGGGAACCTGTCCGAGGACGTGTGGTCACGGCGCAGTGCCCGCATGGTGTTCTGGTCACTGCCCGGCGCGCGTCCCAGTCCGAGGTCGATCCGTCCCGGGTGCAGCGTCTCCAAGGTGCCGAACTGCTCAGCGATGGTCAGCGGCGAGTGGTTGGGCAGCATGACGCCACCGGCACCGAGGCGAATGGTCTTGGTGTGGGCGGCAACGTGCGCGATCAGCACGCTCGTGGCCGAGGAAGCGATGGCGGACATGTTGTGGTGCTCGGCGTACCAGACCCGCCGGTAGCCCAGCTCTTCGGCCTTCTGCGCCATGGCCACGCTGCCCGCGAGGCTTTCCGCCGCCGTCTGGCCCTTCCCGATGGTCGCCAGGTCGAGGATGGAAAGAGGAACAGTCACGGGGATGCCTTTCGGTACGTTGCGCGGTGCCGGCATTTTGGTTGCCGGGCACTTAAGCGACAACGACGGCGGCACCCGGCTTATTTCTGTGAGTTGCGTCGCGCGCTGGTTTCCAACCGCCGTCGGGAGGCTTTTGTGACCCCGTTCGACGCCCGATTAACCGCCATGAACCCCTGTATCCCAGCGTTTCAGAGCACTTTGACCCGTATCAGTGGGCTGCCGGATAGTTGCAGCCACAAGTACGCATCAGACCGCCCTGTCGCGATGACCAGGACGAACCCAAGGAGAACCAATGGCACGTTTTGCAGCCAAGACCGGCGTCACCGCGGCGCTGGCCGCCACCGCTTTGCTCGGGCTCGCGGCCTGCTCGGACCCGGGTGCGACGGCGGCGACAGGGGCGTCCGCTCCGGCGTCGAGCTCTTCGACCAAAGAGTTCAACCTGACCCCGCAGCAGGACCGCATCAAGGTGACGGTGGACTCCGCCGCGGCTGCCCTGGTTCCGGACGCCATCAAGGCCGACGGCAAGCTGACCGTGGTGACCACCGGCGGCACTCCCCCGTTGAGCACCTTCGCCACGGACAACAAAACCCTGATCGGCAGTGAAGTGGACATCGCTTATGCTGTGGGCGAGAGCTTGGGGCTGCAGGTTGAGGTTCTTCCCGTGGCCTGGGCTGACTGGCCGCTGGGCGTCGAGTCCGGCAAGTACGAGGCTGTGCTCTCCAACGTGACCGTCACCGAGGCCCGCAAGGAGAAGTTCGACTTCGCCACCTACCGCAACGACCTCCTGGGCTTCTACGCCAAGTCCGACGCCGACATCTCTCCCATCAAGGAAGCCAAGGACGTAGCCGGCAAGCGCATCATCGTCGGCTCGGGCACCAACCAGGAAGCCATCCTGGTCCGCTGGGATGAGGAGAACAAGAAGAACGGCTTGAAGCCGGTTGAGTTCCAGTATTACGACGACGACTCCGCCTCCCAGCTGGCCCTCCAGTCAGGCCGTGCGGACCTCACGTTCGGGCCCAACGCTTCGGCAGCTTACAAGGCAGCCAAGGATGGCAAGACCAAGGAAGTGGGCACCCTCGAAGGTGGTTGGCCGCTGAAGGCCGAAATCGCCTTCACTACGCAGAAGGGCAACGGCCTGGCCGTGGCTGCCCAGGCCGCGCTTAACACCCTCATCAAGGATGGTAACTACGGCAAGATCCTGGACCGCTGGGGCCTCTCTTCGGAGGCCATTCCCGCGTCCGAACTGAACCCGGCAGGCCTGCCCAAAAAGTAGCGCCGCTGACCCAAGTAGGTGACAGCACATGTCGCAATGACCGCTCAGTGGAGCGTTTGCTGTGACCCAGTTGGGTGCCGTTAGAAGTGGGCGGGGTCCGTGTTGGCCCCGCAGAGGATCACTGCCACGGTTTCGCCCGCCCGTGGGGTGTAGGCGCCGGACAGCAACGCCGCGTAGGCTGCGGCAGCGCCGTGTTCCACCACGATCCTGTGTTTCTCCCACAAGGCACGACGCGCTTGGATGATGTCCTCGTCCGTGACCAGGACACTCTGGACACCCGTGCGGCGGGCAACTCCAAAACCGATCTCGCCGATACGCCGGGCACCCAGGGAATCAGCGGCGATCCCGGAGACAGCCACGTCCACGGGTTCTCCCTTGGCCAACGCCGTATGCAAAGTTGGAACTGTTTCCGGTTCGACGCCCACAACGTGCGCCCTGCCCTCTGCCGCGGCCGCAATGCCGCCCATCAATCCGCCACCGCCAACAGCAACGAGGATCGTGTCGACGTCGGGTAATTCATCCAGCAGTTCAAGCCCCACCCCACCGGCGCCGGCCACAATCTCCGGTTGGTCGTAGGCATGGCAGTAGACCGCGCCCTTCTCCTCGGCAAAGCGCACGGCAGCCGCGTAGGCTTCGGCGTACTCCGCGCCGCTTTGGACCACGGTGGCACCAATGGCATAGAGCTTGTGGACTTTGTTCGCCGGTGCGGACTCCGGGACGAACACCGTTGCCGGGACTCCGAGTTTGGCTGCCGCGTAAGCATTGGCCAGGCCTGCGTTGCCGCCGGACGCCACCACGACGCCGACTGCCGGGTCCAGCTCGCCGTTTTCCTTCGCTGTGAGGAGGCGGTTAAATGCGCCACGGGCTTTGAAGGAGCCTGTGTGCTGCATGTATTCGCATTTGAACCACAGGTGGTACGGCTCCTGGTCGCCGCTCTCGGCAAGGGGCGTATGGCGGACCCAGCCCGCTGTACGTGAGTACGCTGCTTCTACTTCTTCGCGTGTGACCATCGTGGCTGCACCTTTCCGTCCGTTTCATCCTATGGTTTGCGCGGGTGGGCTGAGCGCGCGCGGCATAGGCTTGATCCATGTCTGCCGATTTTGCCCTCCGCCCTGCCGTTGCCTCGGACGCTGCCTGGATAGCGGAGCTCCGGGCTGTGGTGATGCGCCCGGACCTTGAACGCTTGGAGCGTTTCGATCCCGTCCGTGTGCGCGAGCGCTTCCTGAACGGTTTCCAGCCGGAGTACACCTACATCATCCATACCGACGGCGTGGATGCCGGCGTCATTGCCGTTCGACCCGAGCCCGACGCGCGGTGGATCGAGCACTTCTATGTTGCTCCCACCCATCAGGGCAGGGGTTTGGGCGGTGCTGTGCTGCGGCATGTCATGGCGGCCTCCGTTGACGAACGCCCGTTCCGTTTGAACGTGCTTCAAGGCAGCGCCGCCCGCCATTTGTATGAGCGGCATGGTTTCATGCTGGAATCCGAGGACCCGGTAGATGTTTTCATGGTCGCCCCGAACCCCACGCCTCCTGACCGCCGGCCGCCCATGCGGTAGCCTCAGCACAAACGTCAATGCAGGCTTCCGGGGGGAACATCATGGGGAACGTTCGAGCAAGCACCACACGGCTTTCAACGCTTTCAGCGATAGCTTTGGCAGCTGGACTTTTGGTCGCGGGGGCACCGCCTGCCACTGCGGACAACCAACCAACGCCAATCATCGACGGCGCCCCGTACGTGGGTGCCGAATTGCGCCGACAGTACGACTACAGCTATTGGGGCTGCAGGGATCCGGACGGCTCGGGCGACGCCATTACGTTGGAGTGGTTGCGCGACGGGGAGGCGCTCCCGGAGGAACGGCAAGGGGAAACCTTGCGGATACTCCCGGAGGACCAGGGCAGCCGCATATCGATGCGTGTGCATCCCATGACTCCCGGGAACCAAGGCTGCCCCACCGGCACTCAATTGAGCGCTGAAACCCTGCCCGTGAAAGCCTCCAGCCGGGCCATGGGGTGGACCGGCCGGGGCAACTTTGAGCCCCTCGCCCGGACCCACGACGGCAGGCTCGTCCTCTACCCACGGACCTACACGTACTACAAAGGCATGTGCGAGGGTCCCTGCCCTGCGTACTGGGGTTCATGGGACGAACCCCGCCAGGTAGGGCAAGGATGGAACGTCTTTGACATCGTCTTCTCCCCCGGCGATTTCGACGGCGACGGCTTCAACGATCTCCTCGGCCGGGACGCTGCAGGCAAACTCTTCCTCTACCCCGGCGACGGCGAGGGTGGTTGGCTCGATCGCGAGCAGGTTGGCCAGGGCTGGAGCGTCTTCAATACCATCGTGGGTCCCGGCGACTTCAACGGTGACGGCACCAACGATGTGCTGGCACGCGACGCAGCAGGTGGCCTTTTCCTGTACCCCGGCGATGGAGACGGCGGCTGGCTCGACCCCGAGCAGGTGGGCTGGGGCTGGCAGGTCATGAACAAGATCATCACCGGTGGCGATATGAACGCCGATGGTGCCGTGGACATCTTCGGACGCGACCGGGACGGCTACCTGCACCAGTACCCCACTGACGGCGAGGGCGGCTGGGAGGAACCTGCGTCCCTCGGCCCGGGGTGGGAGACGTTTTCCGAGGTCGCCGGAATCGGCAGTTCCAGCCACTCGAAATACAACGAGCTCTCTGCCGTTGACGCCAACGGCAACCTTCTCAGTTACATTACCGGCGCATCAAACACAGGGCTGTATGGCCCTTATGGGCCCATTGGCCGGGGTTGGAACGTCTTCAAGGAACTGCTCTAAAGCGGCTGCCCCAACACCGTCAGCTGCAGGCTGACGGTCCCGCGCGAACCGTCGACGACGGCGGCACCCGGCCCGCCGCCGTCGGGCGCTCCGCCGTGCTGGTCCGGCGTGTAACCAAACCAGCGCCGGCAGAGCTGCAAAAGGCGGCCCGTGCTCATGGGACCTGCACCGACTCCGCGGAGCGCACCGGCGTCTGCAGCCCCAGGTTTTCGCGGAGAGTGGTGCCGCGGTACTCCGTGGGGTAGACGCCGCGTTCCTGGAGTTCGGGCACCAAGTGGTTCACGATGTCATCCAGGCCCGTGGGGACCAGCCACGGCGAGATGTTGAAGCCGTCAACGGCACCAACCCGGGCGTATTCCGCCAGGTGGTCCGCCACTGCGGTGTAGGAGCCGGTGAAAGTGGCGTCGACGCGTGCCGTCTTCGACGTGACGAACTGGCGGATGGAGAGGCCCTTGTCCTTGGCCTCGGCCCTCCACTGATCGGCGAGCTGCCGGGCCTTGGCGCCGTGGAATCCGCTGCCGCGGGTCTCCGAGGTTTCTTCCACCACGGGATCGATCTCCGGAAGGGGTCCATCGGGGTCGTACGAGGAGAGCTCGCGGCCCCAGAACTGCTCTAGGTAGGCAATGGCTTGCTGCGGGCCGATCTGGAGGCTGCGAACCCAGTCCTTCTTTTCCTGGGCCTCCTGATCTGTGGCGGCGAGGATGAATTCGCTGGCTGGCATGATCTGGACGGCATTGGCCCCGCGGCCGGCTGCGACCGAACGGGCAACAATATCGCGGCGGAATTCCACGGCGTTGTCGAACTTCGGATGTGCGGAGAAGATCACGTCGGCCTGGCGGGCTGCGAAGTCGCGGCCTTCAGGTGAGTCGCCGGCCTGGAAGAGCACGGGGCGGTACTGGGCGCTTCGGGGCAACAAGGGGGCGACGTCTACGGTGTAGTGCTGGCCTTCGTGCAGGACCCTCCGCGCCGGACCCGTGGGCGTTTCCCACGAATCCCAGATCCTCTTGGCGGTCTCTACAAAGGCTTCTGCGTGCCGGTAGCGGTCGGCGTGGTCCAGGTATCCGCCGCGGCGGAAGTTCGCCCCGGTCCAGGCGTTGTCCGTGGTGACGATGTTCCACGCAGCTCGGCCACCGGAGATGAGGTCCAGGGAGGACAAACGGTGCGCGAGGTCCGCGGGATCGTTGTACGTGGTGTTCTGGGTGGCTACCAAACCGATGTTCGTGGTCACTGCCGCAAGCGCGGCCAGCATGGTCTGCGCGTCCGGACGGCCCACCACGTCCAAGGCGTGCGGGCGACCAAGGTGCTCGCGGAGACGCAGTCCTTCGCCCAGGAAAAAGGCAGCGAACTTGCCGCGCTCTGCGGTCTGGACGAGCCGGCGGAACGACTCGAAGTCCGTCTGCGAACCGGATTCTGCGGTCTTCCAAATGGTGCCGGAGTTGACGCCTTGGAAGAAGATACCGAACTGGATCTGGCCGCTCGGCTGGAAAATGTCGCGTGTCATGGAGTTCCTTTACTTTGATGCGCCGGAAGCGGTGGTTGCATAGCGGTTTTCCGCGGGGGCGAGGCCCATCAGCTCGCGGAACGTACCGTCCTGGATGGGCGGCCGCAGGGAACCGCGGCGACGAAGTTCCGGAAGGACTACCCGTGATAGTTCATCCAGCTCCACGTCCAGGGCAGCCGGGTGGAGGCGAACGCCGTCGGCCTCCTTCAGCAGCGCGTCGAGAAGGTCGGTGAGACCCGCGGCAGAGCCGATAAACCGCGCCCGTCCGGTTTCCTGAGCAGACAAAGAACGCCAAGCCGCAGCTTCACCACGCGAGTCGAGGACGACGTCGAGCTCTGCCACAACGGCCACCGAAGCACCCAGCCGGGCACGCACGTCACGGACCTCTGCGGCGAGGAGCTCGGGCGTCGGCGCAGACACCAGGACAGCATCAACGGCGTCGGCAGGGACCAGGCCGCCGCCCACCAGGGACGCAGCAGCGAGCACCGGCAGTTGGCCCTGCAGCGGCCTCGGAATGATGGAAGGCCCCTTCACGGAATAACCCAGACCCGGGAAATCGGGGGGCGTTTCAAAGTCCGCGTAGTGCAGCTTGTCCACATCGATGTACCGGCCTGTGGCGACGTCGCGGATCACGGCGTCGTCCTCCCACGAGTCCCACAGCCGGCGGCCAACCTCGATGGACGCGGCGGCTTCCTGAGCCAGCGCCTCGCCTTGAACAAGAGAACGTCCGACGGCGGCAGCGGCCTCGGGCGATTCGGCTGCGGTCACAATCCACCCGGCGCGGCCACCGGACACGTAGTCCAGGCTCGCGAGCTGCGTGGAGATGTGGAATGGCTCCGTGTAGACGGTGTCCACTTCCGGGACCACCGCGATGGTACGGGTGACGGGGCCGGCGAACGCGGCACGCTGCAGGGCGTTGGCGCGGCCGGGAACCCGACCGTCCGTGAAGGTTGCCACGTGGAAGCCAGCGGACTCGGCGGCGAGGACGGCGGTTGCAAGGTTCTCATAGCCGGCGCCGTCAAGTTCGATGGCCAGGAAGCCGGCCTTGTTGCGGTTGGAGAAACTCACTTCTGGTCCTGACGTTCGTAGGGGATCTTTTCGCCGGCTTCAATAGCCACCGGAAGCCGGTTTTCGGCGGGCGGCAGCGGGCAGGTGGCGAGGTCGGTGTAGGCGCACGGCAGGTTCACGGCGCGGTTGAAGTCGAGCTGTACGGAGCCGTCTGCTGCGGGAACCACGGACAGCGAGCGGTTGGCCGCGTAGGTGGTCTTCCCGGAGGTCTGGTCGGTGAACAGCACGGACAGCGAGCCCGGTGCGTGACCGTTGAACGCAGTCAATGCCAACTCCTCACCGGCCAGTGTGAAACGAATTTCACCGGGAGCCTCGTAGACGTGCTGGATGCCCTCGACGGCGGCACCCACCGTGGTGGGTCGCGGAGCCTCAAACAGGACAAACGTACCGGCCACGGCAAACGCAGCATTGGGCGTGTAGGCGGGTGTTCCCTGGTACTCCTGCAACAGCTGATTCTGAGGATTTCGAGGCCGAACGATGTACTCGCCGCCACGTTTGGCCACCTCGATCACGGTGTCGCCGGAAACCAGGTTGATGCCGCCGCGTTCCTCGATGGGGCCCAGCTCCAGCGTTTTGCCCGAGCCGGTGTTCCATTCCACCCCATCCTGCTGCAGGCTTTCGCCCGGCTCCAGGACGACACGCACGACGTCGGCGTCCACACTCCACGTTCCCGGCGCACCTTCCAGCCGGGTTGCCTCGCTGCTGAGCCAGTGCAGGTGGGTGACGGCGAGGAAGCCGTGCGGGTGGGCACGGCTGCGCTCATGGGCCTCGTGCCATTCCTGCCATTCCTCGTCAAAGGCTTCGAGTGCTGTTTCAGTGTGCGTAGACATTGGCGGTATCGCTCCTGTTCAAGGCGTGGTCGGCTGTAACGGTTGCTGCGGCGTCGGCTTCGGTTGCCCCGGCAAATTCGGGTCGGCCCGCGAAGGGATCCCCCGACTCCCACAGGGTGGTCGGCGCCGACGCCCGGACGGCCGGAATGACGTCCACCGCGAAACGTTCCAGGATCTCCAACTGCTGTTCGAAAGGCAGCGTGGTGGGCAGGGAGATCGATTGGAGGTCGTGGTGGTAGAGCGAGTGGTAGCTGAGGATCTTGTCGATGACCTGCTCCGGACTGCCCACCAGTGCCGGTCCCTCGGCCACGGCGTGCTGGATATCCCGGAAAGGTGAGTTGTTGCCGGGGACATTCCGGTTGGCGGTCAGTGCTTCATAAACAGGCCCGTACTGGCGGATGGCTTCCTGAGTGGTGTCCGCGATGAAAACACCGCCTGCGCCACTGCCCGAACCCAGGTACTGGTGCCGCGGATCGTGCCCGTGCCGCTCGTATTCCTCGCGGTAGTGGTCGATCAGGACTTTGTAGTTCTCCCGTGGCTGGATGGCGTTGGCCGTGAACAGCGGGTCGCCCCACTTGGCGGCGAGCGCAGCGGACGTCAGGGTTGTAGCCGAGCCGTGCCAAATCCGGGGCGACCCCGCGAAGGGGCGTGGCGTCGTCGTGGTTGGCTCGGTGAGCGCTGGCCTGAAGCGGCCGGACCAGGTGACGCTTTCCTTGCGCCACAGCGTGCGCAGCAGCGCGTATTTCTCGGCGAGCAGGTCCCACTGGTCATCCAGGGACAGGCCAAAGAGCGGATACTGCAGGACTTCGTTGCCTTTGCCGATCACGAGCTCCAGGCGGCCTCGGCTCAGCTGGTCGATGGTGGCGTAATCCTCGGCCACCCGGACCGGGTCCAGGACGGAGAGCACGGTGACTCCGGTCTGCAGGCGGATGCGGCTGGTGACGGCGGCGATCGCGGCGAGGACCGTCGTCGGGGAGGACGAGACGAACTCGCCGGCGTGGCGTTCCCCCACGGAGAAGCTGTCAAAGCCGAGTTCCTCGGCACGCCGGGCCGTTGCCACCACTTGGTTCAGCCGGTCAGCTGTGGAGACGATCTCTCCGGTCACCGGGTTTTTCAGGTGAGGAATGATGTCAAGGACCTGGAACTTCATTTGGTGGTCCCGGCCGGGGTCCCAAACGTCGTTTCGGTGACGGTCTTGGACTCCGGAATGGCTTCCTCGGAGAGGCCCCAGCGTTCCAGGACCTTGCCGTAGGAGCCGTCCTTGATGGTGGAGTTCAGGGCGTCGGTGATGGCCGGGGCCAGTCCATTGCCTTTGAGTGTCGTGGCAGCCACCAGCGTTTCGGCCGGCCATCCGGCGTTGACTTTGCCCACTACCTTGAGGTCGTCGCGGGTGTTTTCGCGGTACGTGACCGACGGGAACGGTGCCAGGTTCAAGTCCGTGCGGCCAGAAGAGAGCGCCAGGATGGTGTCGGCGTCGGACGAGTAGTACTGCAAGGTGGCCGGTGCCTTGCCCTTGTCCTCGAGTTCCTTGTTCCAGGCCAACAGGATCTTCTCCTGGTTGGTGCCGGAGCCCACGGAGATCTTCAGCCCGGAAATGTCGTCCGAACCCTTGATGTCGTACGTGGAGCTCTTCTTCGCTTCAAAGCCCATGTACGCGGCGCGGTAGGTGGAGAAGTCGAACAGCTTCACGCGGGCTGCGTTGATGCCCACGTTGGAGAATACGGCTTCGAAGTCACCGGACTGGGTCTTGAGCGGCCAGTTCTCCCACGACGTCACCTGAAGGTCCAGTTCCAACCCGAGCTTGTCGGCCACCAGCTGGGCTATGTCCACCTCCACACCGATCGGCGTTTTATCGTCCGTGGCGTGGAAGGACAACGGGATGGAGCCGGCAGTGGTGGCGACTGTCAGCTTGCCGTCCTTGGCGATCGTTGCGGGGACCGCGCCGGCGGCGGCGGTGTCCTTCTCAGCGCGGATCCGGTTCTGGTCCACGGAGGTGTTGTAGACAACGCCGTTCTTGGCAGCTGCGGACTCCGGCTTGGCCGCCGACGCTCCAGGATCGGAGCACCCGGCCAGCACGGGAAGCACGACGGCGGGAAGTACACCGAGTGCCAAAAGCTTGCTTTTGTTGGTGGCGAAGGTGCGGGTCTTGCGAAGCATGGAGTGTCCTAGATGTTGAAAGCTGGTTCGATGACTTTGGAGAAGAAGCTGCGGGTACGTTCCTCGCGGGGGTTCGCGAAGATGTCCTGAGGGGTGCCGGATTCGACGATCTGGCCCTGGTCCATGAAGACCACGGTGTCCGCGACGTCCCGGGCAAAGCCCATCTCGTGGGTGACCACAATCAGCGTGGTGCCGGATTTGGCGAGTTCACGTATGACGTCCAGAACCTCGTTGACGAGTTCGGGGTCCAGCGCTGAGGTGGGCTCGTCGAAGAGCAGGATCTTGGGATCAAGCGCCAGCGCGCGGGCTATTGCCACGCGTTGCTGCTGGCCTCCGGACAGTTGGCGTGGGTAGGCGTCTGCACGGTCCTTCAGTCCCACCCGGTCCAGGAGTTCCAGCCCCCGCTTCCGGGCTTCGGCCTTGGAGCGCTTCTGGGCCACGATGGGCGCCTCGATGACGTTCTCCAGGGCGGTGAGGTGCGGGAACAGGTTGAAGCTCTGGAACACCATGCCAATGTGGGTGCGCTGCTTGAGAATGTCCTTCTCACGCAGTTCGTGGAGCTTGTTGCCGCGGACTTCGTAGCCCACCAGTTCGCCATCGATGGTGATGTAGCCGCCGTCGACTTTTTCCAAGTGGTTGATGGTGCGCAACAGGGTGGATTTGCCCGAACCGGACGGACCGACGATCACTGCAACGCCACCCGGCGGGACGGACAACGAAACCCCCTTGAGGACTTCCGTGGCGCCGAAGGACTTCCGGACGTTGGTGATGTCCACCTGGCCGCGGGTGGCTGCCCTGGCTGTGCCGGCCGGAACTGTGCCGGCCGAATCGCGGGCCGGAGCTTCAGCGTCAGGCTGTACCGCCGTCGTCGTGTTTTCCTTGCGTGCAGCAATGATGCTCATCGGGCGTCCTTGGTAGGAGTGGCGGCAACGTGGGTGGTGAAGAACTTGCGGGCCCTCTGCAACGGGGTGAGAGGCAGGGTCCGCAGGGCGCCCTTGGAGAAGTGGCGTTCGATGTAGTACTGGAAAACGCTCAGCACGGAGGTGATCACCACGTACCAGAGCGTGGCCACCAGCAGCAGTGGCAGCACCTGCTGGGTCCGGTTGTAGATGACCTGCACCGTGTAGAACAGCTCGGAATAGGCCAAGACGTAAACAATGGAGGTGCCCTTGACCAGGCCGATGATCTCGTTGAAGGCGTTGGGCAGGATGGCGCGCATGGCCTGCGGGAGCACAATCCTGGTGGAACGCTTCCACGCCGGGATGCCCAGGGCCGAGGCAGCTTCGAGCTGGCCCTGGTCCACGGAGAGAATGCCACCGCGGATGATTTCGGCGGAGTAGGCAGCCTGGTTCAAGGTGAGGCCGAGGACTGCAGCGGCGAACTGGCTGATGAGCGTGGTGGTCTGGGCTTCGAAGAAACGGACGTCCGTGAACGGGATGCCCAGGCTGATCTTCTCGTACAGGTAGCCCAGGTTGTACCAAAGGAGGAGCTGGACCAGCAGCGGGGTGGAGCGGAAGATCCAGGAGAACGTCCAGGACACCGAGACCAGCAGCGGCGAGGCTGACAGGCGCATCAGGGCCAGGATGAACCCCAGGACGAAGCCCAGGACACCGGAGATGGCCGTGAGCTTGAGGGTTTCAATGAGTCCATTGACAACCGACTGGGCGGTGAACCACTCGGCCACCACGCCCCACTCCCAACGGGGGTTGGTGACCAGCGACCACGCAATGGCGGCCACGCCGGCAGCTACCAGCACGGTGCCTACCCATCGCCACGGGTGACGGGCAGGGACCAGCTTGTACTCGGAGTAATCCGGGGTGGGCGGTGCAGTGTCCGCCGTGGCAGGCGGTGCGATTGCACTCATGCGCCACCTCATTTCAGATCGGTTGTTGTCTATCGGATGGCTGCCAATCTATGGGCGTGCGAAACCCCGCAGCAAGGCGGGAATTTGCACTTCTTCACTGGACTTCGCGCGGCTTCGCAAGGGTTCGCACGACGTCACAATCGCCGTCATCAGGCGCCATATGCGTCCCTTCTTTGCGCGCCTTAACGTGACGTGACGCGTGGTGAACGGCCGTGACCACTGCCTCGACCAGCGGCCCGGTTCGTCCCTAGATTGGGCATCACCACACCACTGCTTTTCAGGAGATCCCATGCCGTCACGAGTTCCAGCCATCGCCTTCATTGGCGGCGGCCCGCGCACCGCCGGCGTCCTGGAACGGCTTGCCGCCAACCGTCCTGCACTGTTCCTCGGGCCTCTTGAGATCCACGTCATCGAACCCCATGAGCCCGGCTCCGGGAGGATCTGGCGCTATGACCAGAGCCCGGGCCTGCTGCTGAACTCCACTGCTGCGGACGTCACCATGTTCACCGACGCCTCCGTGGCCTGCGATGGGCCATCGGTTGACGGACCCGGGCTGTCCACGTGGGCGTCGGGCGTGCTGGACGGCAGCATCCGGGATGTTCCTCCGCTGGAGCCGCACCTGCTCGCGCAGCTCCGCTCGTTGACCCCCGCTTCCTTTCCCACACGTCAGCTCCAGAGCAAGTACCTGGAGTGGTTCTTCGGCCGGGCCGTCAGCTCCCTCGGCCCGAGGTGACGGTGACCGTTCACCGCGACACGGCCACCGCCGTCGAGCGTTCTGTTGCTGACGGCGGTTCGGCCGGGTCCGACGACGGTCCTCACCGCGTGCGGCTGGCTTCCGGCGCCGAGGTGCTTGCCGACGTCGTGGTGTACGCGTTGGGTCACACAGATTCCGTTCCCGACCCGGAGTCCGCCCGCCTCAGCGAGTTCGCTGCCCGGCACGGCGGGTTCCATGCGCCGCCGTCGTACACCACGGACGTGGACTACTCCGCGATTGAACCCGGCCAGGACGTGATCGTTTCCGGGATGGGCCTGGCGTTCGTGGACCTGCTGGTGTTGTTGTTCGAGGGACGCGGTGGCCGCTTCGAAGAAACACCCGACGGCCGCCTGGAGTACGTAGCCTCCGGCGCCGAACCGCGGGTCTGGGCGGGGTCCCGCCGCGGCGTGCCGTTCCACTCCAAGATCTCCTCCACGCTGCGCGGCGAGCCGATCGCCCGCCCGCGATACTTCACGTCCTCCGCTATCGATGCGCTCCTTGCCGGGCATCAGGAACTCGATTTCCGCCGGCATTTGTGGCCGCTGATCGCCAAGGACGCCGGCTACGCCTACTACCGCGAGCTCTTCACCGGCTACCCGGAGCGGGTGCTGGGGACGTGGACCAGCTTTGAGTCGCGTTTCGACGCCGTTGATTGGTACAGCGCTGCCCGCGAAGAACTGGTCAACTTCTCCGTGCCGGATCCGGCGCTGCGCCTGGACCTCGAGAAGCTGGACCACCCGCTCAGTGGTTGCGCATTCGCCGATCACGACACCGTGCAGCGCTCGGTGGCCGCTTACATCCAGCGCGACCTTGACCTCCGCACCAGCCCAGACCATTCCGAGACCCTGGCTCTGTTCACGGCCTTGCTGTTCGTCTACATGGACCTCGGCCGCCTGGTCCCGCAGGAACGGCTCAATGCCCGCTCCCAGCAAGCCATCCACGGGTGGTGGCACGGCTTCTTCAGCTTCGTCGACTCCGGGCCGCCCTCCCACCGCCTCCGCGAGATGCTGGCACTTCACCGGGCCGGGTTCCTGAAGTTCCTGGGTCCGGGCATGTGGGTCCGTGCCGACGATTCCGTAGGCAGGTTCGTTGCCGGCTCGTTCCAATCGCCGGTTGTGGTGGACGCCACCGCGTACATTGAGGCGCGGTTGCCTGCCGCTTCGGTGGAACGTTCCGCCAACCCCGCGTTGTCGGACCTGCACGACGCCGGATGGGGCACCGAACAACGGCTCCTCACCTCCGAGGGCGCCCACTCCACCGGAAAGCTGCTGGTCTCCGGGAATCACCAGGTACTGTCCCCTGTTGGTACACCTCGGAAGGGTTTGTTCGCGGTGGGTCCGTGGACGTCCGGCTGGGGCGCTGGGGCGTTTGCCCGTCCCAACACCAACGCAGCACCCTTCCGGGAAAACGACGCCCTGGCACGCCGGATCCTGTCCACTGTTGCTGCCGCCCGCCCAACTGAGTCGCAGTTAACGCCGTTATGAGCCCTCAAAACGGCATTAACTGCTACCTACTTGGGTTCCACCTACGAAAGGCCTGACATGACCGCCACTCCCACCCTGCCGACGTCGGGCCTGACCGTCCTGACCCTGCCCCTGCGCGATCCCCGCGTTCGCCCGCTCCTGGACGAACTCGCCGTCGAATACGAAACCCGCTACGGAAACCTGTTCGGCACCGGCGGTGCTGCCGAGGAACTGAACCGGTACCCCGCAGAGGAATTCGAAGCTCCGCACGGTGCCTTGATCATCATTCAGGAGAACGGCGAGTCAGTGGCCGGCGGCGCGTTCCGCCGCTATGACGGCCACACTGCAGAGCTCAAGCGGATCTGGACGCACTCGGCCCACCGACGTCGCGGCTTGGCGCGACTGGTCCTGACGGAACTGGAGAATGAGGCTCGACGACGCGGCTACCGGAAGCTCTACCTCACCACCGGCCCGCGCCAGCCGGAGGCGAAAAACCTCTACCTGGCCACGGGCTACAAGGCACTGTTCGACCTCGCCGCAGACCCTGAGGAAATCAAGCATTTGGCGTTCAGCAAGGATCTTGCCGCGCACAGCTAAGCTATGCGCATGGCCAACAAACCCACTGCAACAACTGCCGAAAAACTCGCCACCATCCAGCAGGGGTACACCCTGGAAGGTGCCACCATCGAGCTGGGCGCCGCGATCGTGGACGGTGAAATCCACAAAGAGGCCCAGGTCCGGCTCCCGCTCGCCATGATGAACCGGCACGGGCTGGTGGCCGGCGCCACGGGCACCGGCAAGACGGTCACGCTGCACATGATCGCCGAACAGTTGTGTACGGCGGGTGTTCCGGTTTTCCTCGCGGACATCAAGGGTGATCTGTCAGGACTGGCCACGCCCGCCACCGGCAGTGAGAAGCTGACCGCACGCACCTCGGCGCTGGGGCAGGCATGGTCTGCAAAGAATTTTCCGGTCGAGTTCCTCTCGCTCGGTGGGGATGGCCACGGCATTCCGGTCCGCGCCACCATCACTTCGTTCGGGCCCATCCTGCTCTCCCGGATCATGGATTTGAACGACACCCAGGAATCCAGCCTCCAACTCATCTTCCACTTCGCTGACAAGAACAACCTGGAGCTGATCGACCTCAAGGACCTCCGTGCGGTCATCCAGTTCCTGACCTCGGACGAGGGCAAGGCCGAACTCGCCAACCTTGGCGGGCTCTCCAAAGCCACAGCCGGAGTGATCCTGCGCGAACTGGTCACCCTTGAGGCCCAGGGGATGGAGAAGTTCTTCGGCGAGCCCGAGTTCGATACCGCCGAACTGCTCCGCACAGCACCGGACGGCCGGGGCGTGATCAGCTGCCTTGAATTGCCAACGCTGCAGACCAAGCCCCTGCTGTTCTCCACATTCCTCATGTGGCTCCTGGCCGACCTGTTCGAGGACCTCCCCGAAGCCGGCGACCTGGACAAGCCCAAGCTGGTCTTCTTCCTGGACGAGGCCCATCTGCTGTTCAACGGCGCCTCCAAGGCCTTCCTCGACGCCATCACCACCACCGTCCGGCTCATCCGCTCCAAAGGCGTGGGCATCTTCTTCGTCACGCAAACACCCAAGGATGTTCCTGCCGACGTCCTGGGCCAGCTCGCCAACCGTATCCAGCACGCCTTGCGCGCCTTCACACCCGAGGATGCCAAGGCGTTAAAGGCCACCGTGTCCACGTTCCCCGTCAGTGACTACGACCTCGAAGAGACGCTCACCTCCGCGGGCATCGGCGAGGCCGTCATCACCGTCATGAATGAGAAGGGTGCGCCCACACCGGTTGCTTTGACCCGGCTCCGTGCACCGGAGTCCGTCATGGGTCCCAGCACGGACGACCTCATCAAGAGCACCGTGGCAGCGTCTTCTTTGCTGGTGAAGTACGGCACCGCCGTGGACAACCTCTCCGCGTACGAGAAGTTGAATGACCAAGCCGCCGTATCCACCGGCGATGCTGCTCCAGGGCTGCCACCGGTGCCTTCTTCATCTTCCGGGGGTTCCGGTGCTTCCGGGGGTTCCGGTGCTTCGCAGGCCGACATCGACGCCGAAGCGCGCCGGATCGAGGAAGAGATCCTGGGCCGCCCCAGCTCGCGGTCCTCATCACCTGAGTCCTACCCTGCTCCCGCGCCCGCTCCAGTTCCGCAGCAGGCTCCGGCCCAGCAGGATGGAATGTTCGGTGACATCGCCGGCGCCCTCGGCGGGGCGCTGGGCGGCGGGCTGAAAAGCATGGCCCGGTCCATGGGCACGCAGCTGGGCCGTGACCTCCTGCGCGGCGTCTTCGGCACCTCCTCACGGCGCCGCCGCTAGTCCCCCCTGACTGACACAAGCACGACGCCGGGCGGCAGCAACGCTTGCTGCCGCCCGCCGTCGAGCCTTCTCCAATCGGTGGACATACGTCATATCGGGGCCCTCCTGCACAGTGATCGCTGCCGTGGCAGGTAACGTAAAGGGCGTGCAGTTGAGTCAGGCGTTCGTCAAGACCGCAGCCGGATGGCTGCTCGGTCTGATGCTTGCTGCCGCCGGGGCCATCGTCTGCATCAATTTGGTGAGCTCGTCGGTGGCCAGCCCACAACAGCCCGTCAAGGAGTACCTGGCGGCGCTGCAAAAGGGCGAAGGCGAAGAAGCACTGGGCCTCCTGCGGGCCAAAGTGCCCAGCTCGAACGCCGCCATGCTGGACGGCACCGCCCTGCAAACCGCCGCTTCCAAGCTATCCGACGTCACAGTGGGGAACCCCGAATCGCGGGGCAGCAACCGCATGGCGGTCCCCGTCGACTACACCCTGGACGGCAGCAGACTCCACACCGAGTTCCTGATGGAACGGACCGGGACGCAGTGGCTGTTCTTCGCCAAGTGGGCTTTCGTGCCCACCACGTTGCCCACCATTGAGGTCACAGTGGTCAATGCCAGCGAAGCCACCCTCAACGGTGTGCCCGTCAATATGCCCAATGGCCGGAACACCTTCGCGGTCTTCTTCCCCGGCAAGTACGAGGCCAGCCTCAACGGGACCTTCTTCGAGGCACCGCCCACCTCCGCCCTCGTCTCAACGCGCGACGGCGGCCAGGCTCCCCTGAACCTGCAGACGCGTTCCACCAAGTCCATGAACGAGGCCGTCGCCGGGAAGGTCCGGGAGTTCCTGGACAGCTGCGCGGCGCAGGCCACCGAGCAACAGCGGCTCCAGCCCGATTGCCCGTTCTACCACGCCAGCAACGCACGCGTGGTGGACGGAACCATCAAGTGGGCCATCACGGATTACCCCAAAATCACCATCGAACCTTTCGGCGGCAAATGGGTGGTGGCTCCCCTCAACGGCAAGGCCACCCTGACAGCCCGGGAAATCAACCTGTTCACCGGGTACGTCAACGACCTCAGCGTGGAGCACGATTTCAGCTTCACCACCCAACTGGATGTCGACGCCGACACTGTGACAGTCACCCCGATGCTGACCTTCTGAGCTTCCCTGGCTCGCCGTACTGGTAAGCCGTTGACCAAGTCGGCAGCACTCGCCCACCGTTGACGGAGTCCGAGGGCATGAAAAGGCCCGGGCAACCTCCCTAAGAGGTCAAACCCGGGCCGTTTCGGTCAGTCAAGTGGGCTTAGTCCATGCCGCGCAGGTCCAGGACCAGCTCGGACTCTCCGTCGGCCTGCAGGACTACCGGAATGCCCCAATCCTGCTGGTAGAGGTGGCAGGCGGCGTGGTCCGGGATTTCCCCGTCTTCAGTTTCAGGTCCGTCGCAAGCAGCCGCACGGGCGGTGATGTGAAGGATGCCTTCGGGAACGTCGGCGGACAATTCCAGGGTGCGCAGCAGGCCCACAGATGTTCCGCCCCCGGAGACCAGCAGTTCCGGCGGGGTGGAGGAGATCTTCATCTGCGTGGGGTCGCCCCATCGGTCGTCCAGCTTCTGGCCGGTGGGCGCCGTGAAACGGACGGCCAGTTCCAACGGTCCGGGGGTCACCGGGCTCTTGGGACGGTGCGTCTGTGAAGCGCCCTCGTCCACTTGCTGGGCTTCCTTGGGGATCGGTACCAGGACCAGTTGGTGTTTGTTGGACTCCACCACTACAAGCAGCGGCTCGCTGCCTTCCACCTGGACCACAACGACGTCACTCGGCTCAGCGAGGCCCCTCGCCAACGTGGACACCGACTTGGTAGCGGGGTCGTAGCGGCGGACGGCGCCGTTGTAAGTATCTGCGATGGCTACAGAACCGTCCGGCAGGACGGTGACACCCAAGGGGTGCTGCAACCGGGCCTCAGCGGCATCGCCGTCACGGAAGCCGAAATCGAACAACCCTTTGCCCACCGCGGTTTCCACGGTGACTCCGGAGTCGTTCAGCACCAACCGGCGAAGGGACGACGTTTCCGAGTCCGCAACCCAGATGTTGCCCTCGGCGTCGATTGCCAGGCCGGAGGACTGGGCGAACCAAGCTTCTTCAGCCTTACCGTCCAGCAGGCCCTCCAGACCGGATCCGGCCAGGATGGAAACCTCGTTGGCCAGGGGGTCGAAGGCGAAGATCTGGTGTGTGCCGGCCATGGCGATGACAACGCGCTGCAGCTTCTCGCTCCACACCACGTCCCACGGTGAGGACAGGGAAACCTCGGTGCCCAGACCCAGCGCCCCCACATCGATGGCATCGGCCGCGAAGTCAGCCGGGCCGGCGTCGTGATGCTCAGACCACGTACCGGCGCCCGTGTCCGTCACTCGGGCGGGTCCGGCGTCGAGCAACCGCTGTACACCGTTCCCCGCGACGGTCTGCACGTAACCGGAACTCAGTGTCACTCCACGGAGGCGGTGGTTGACGGTGTCGGCCACCACGGCGTCGTAGCCCAGTTTCCATGCGAGCTCCGACGGGAGCAGCGCGACGCCCTGGGGCTCGTTGAACTGTGCGATCTCCGATTGGCCGTCCAGGTACCCCTTGGTGCCGGAGCCGATAACACGCTCCACGGTTTCCAGGTCCGGGCGGAGCTCCACCAGGCGGTGGTGGCCGGAGTCCACTACGAGGTAGTTTCCGTTCGGCAACTGCGTGGCTTTGCCCGGGAAACGCAAAGTGCCCGACGTCGGCACGGGAGCCACGTAGGGGCCATTGCCGCGGTGGAGGGTTCCCTTGGCTTCATGCTCGGCTACGAGTTCTTCCAACAGGACAGCCAGGCCGTCGGCGTGGCCCTCACCGGAAAGGTGGGCCACGATGTAGCCCTCGGGGTCGACGACCACCAGCGTGGGCCAGGCACGGGCCGTGTAGGCCTTCCACGTGGCGAGTTCCGGGTCATCCAGGACCGGGTGGTGGATCTCGTAGCGCTCAACGGCCGACGCAAGCGCTACGGGGTCTGCTTCGTGCTCGAACTTGGGCGAATGTACGCCCACCGTCACCAGGACGTCGGAGTACTTCTCTTCAAGGGGGCGCAGCTCGTCAAGAACGTGCAGGCAGTTGATGCAGCAGAAGGTCCAGAAGTCCAGCAGCACGATCTTGCCGCGCAAGGACTCCAAGTCCAAGGATTTGCCGCCCGTGTTGAGCCAGCCGCGGCCCTCCAGTTCGGAGGCCCGGACCCGGAGTTGGGTGCGTACGGTTTCGCTCATCAGCGTCCTTCCAGCTTGGTGTTCGGTTCAGTCTGCCCTGCAGAGTCTGCGCGTTCGACATTGTTTCGTTCGGTGTCGCGTTCGACATTGTCGCTTTCGGCATCGCCGCTTTCGGCATCGCCGCGTTCGGCCTGGGCCGTCCGGGATGGTTGAACCGTCCTGGAAGTCTGGGCAGTGCGGTCTGCCATTTTGGCATCGCGGTCGGCGAGCCGGGCAAACATATCGTTGTAAGCGCTCAGGTCGGCGTCGTTATTCCTGTCCGCGGCACGATCAACTCGGCGGGTCTCCCGTTCATCCGAGCGGGACCACATCACGGCCACTCCGATCGCCACCAGCAGCGTGGGTACTTCGCCGATGCCCCATGCTACTGCGCCGCCCAACTGCTGGTCCCCGATGGCTGAAGGACCCCAAGCCCGCCCCAGGTTTCCAAAGTAGTCGGCGGCCAGCAGCCCGGTGCCACCCATGATGGCCACCCCGAAGAACGCGTGGAAGCCCATGGTGGCCAGCAGGAGGAGCAGGCGCATCGGATACGGTGCTCGGCGCGGCAGAGGATCGCTGCCGATCATGCTCAATACAAAGATGTAGCCGGTCAGGAGGAAGTGCAGGTTCATGAGCTCATGGCCCACATGTTCGCGCATCGCCAGGCCGAAAAGGTCCGAGTAGTAGAAGAGGACGATAGAGCCCGCAAAGTTCGCCGCGGCGAACAACGGGTGCGTCACGATCTGCGAGAACCTGGAATGCACAAACAGCAACAGCCATTCGCGAAGTCCCCGTGAGCCGTGGGCCCCTTCACCTCTGGAAGGCAGTGCCCGCAAGGCCAGAGTGACGGGTGCGCCCAGGACCAGGAAAATCGGCGCAACCATGGTCAGGGCCATGTGGTCAACCATGTGTGCAGAGAACAGCACCCGGCCATAAACAGCAGGCGGCCCGGAGGTGATGTACGTCAGCACCACGAGGCCGATCAGCCAGTTCACTGACCGGAACCAAGACCATTTGTCTCCGCGCCTGCGGACCTTGATGATGCCCATGATGTAGGTGACTGCACCAAACAGCGCCACTCCCACCCACAGCCAGTCGAAGCGCCATTCGGTCAGCCAGCGTTCCGGAGTGAGTTCCGGAGGGAGCTCGTAGCCGGAGAGGATGAACGACGGCGATGCATCAGGCGCATAGGTGGTGGGCTGCGGCGGAGCCGAGCGGCCCAGCGCAACGGCAAGTCCCGACGTCGCGCCCATGACCAGCAGCTCAACCAGAACCAGCTGCCACAGCACGCGGCGGGCAGACATGGATCCGTTCTTGCCGAGCTGGGGAATGACCCACTGCCGGTGCATGAACCCGATGCCACCCAGCACCAGCGTGGCCAAGGACTTCGCGACGATGAGTTGACCGTACGGGGATCCGAACAGGTCCGCGGGGTTGGTCACGCGGATGGCGGCATTGATGACGCCGGAGGCGAACACCAGCACAAAGGCGAAGCCGGCCAGAGCCGAGAAACGCCGGAGGGTTTGCTCGGTGATGTCCGGCGTTCCCTTGCTCCGGGAACCCGTGAGTATCCCGGAAAGGACAGCGAGCATGATGATTCCGCCCACCCACGTGGAGACGCCTACGAGGTGGAGTCCCAGCGAGTTGATGGCACCTTCGTGGTCGCTGGAACTCGACGAGTGTCCGATTAAGGCGGTGGGAATGAGGCCGATCAAGGCCAGCAGGAGAGTGAACGCCAGCCCGGTCAAAGATCTCACCCCGAACAGCGCGGTAGTGACCACTGCGGCGATGATGGTGACGGCGAGCCAGGCCTTGCCCGTCTCGATGTCCGTCATGAAGTACACCAGCGAACGGGTGAACTCGGCGTCGCCCGAGAGCCCTTGCCCTGCTACGTCTGCGTAGGTCAGGACGAGCACTGCCACTGCGGACAATGTCCATGCCGCTCCCGCGGCTGCGGCTACGGCGAGGGCCCGGGCAAAAGCGGGGTGTTCGGGTGCGTCAACGTCCTTCTCGCGGGAGCGCGAGCCGCCGAGGTTCTTGGGCAGGATGCCGACGGCAAAAATCAAGCCGCCCACCACAGTTGCCACTGAGACGTTGTGGATGGCCTTTGCGATCGGAAGTCCCCACCGGACCAACTCGCCGGGGTCGGAGACCTGCCGTGCTGCGGAAGCGCCCGAGAAGATGAGTGCCGCGGCGAGCGTCAGGAACAGCGCCGCCAGACCGGCCAATTGCCACGGCAGGGAAATCCCCGCGACTGTAGTGCCTCCCCGCGCTCCCGGCGTGGGAACAGGCGAAGGGGCAGTTGCGGAATTTCTTGCTGATGGCACTCATCCATTGTCCGCTACCTGTCGCAAGGCTGCGAATCGGGGCGGTGCTATGTGGATCACGGGCGCTATGTGGATATGTAGAAAGCAGAAGGGACGGCAACCATCAGGTTGCCGTCCCTTCCAGGCGTTCGCCGAAGAGTAATTACTTCTTCTTTGCGACAGCAGCCTTCAGCTTGGAGCCAGCGGTCAGCTTGACGCTGTGGCCGGCTGCGATCTGGATGGTCTCGCCGGTCTGCGGGTTACGGCCAGTGCGAGCTGCACGGTCGGTGCGCTCAACTGCGAGCCAGCCCGGGATGGTGATCTTTTCGCCAGCGGCGACAGAAGTCTCGAAAACTTCGAACAGTGCATCGAGCACGGAGTTGACTGCTGCCTGGCTGGTGCCAGCCTTGCCTGCTACCTCTGCAACGAGTTCACTACGGTTCTTAGCCATTTACGTCCTCCTGGACTCATACGTTTTTGAGCTTTCAAGCGGAATGCAAGCAAGCCACTGTTCGAAAACTTACCAGCTTGGGCTGACATGGCCAGCAAATTCCGCGTGTTTCCGCGCCTTTTTGACCAAAATCACCGGATTTTCGGGGTTTTTAGGGGTGCTTTACGCCCTTGGCGTACCCTACGCCGTTGGCCGCACCCTCGTGCTGCCCCATCAGTCTTCCCGCTGTGCGCCGTCAGAACAGGACGCGCTGGAACAAAAGGTGGTCCTGCCATTCGCCCGCGATGTGCAGGTAGGCGGGCGCAACGCCGATCCGTTCGAAGCCGCACCGGTTGAGGACAGCTTGGGACGCTGCGTTGTGGAGCAGGGACGCGGCTTGGACCCGATGGAGGCCGAGCTCCTCTGTTGCCATACTCACGACGGCGGCAACCGCGCGCGACGCCAAACCCCTGCCGGTGCATTCCGCATCAATCCAATAGCCCAGGTTGGCGTTCTGGAAAGGGCCGCGGACGATGCCGGTCAGTGTGATCATCCCCTGAATTCCGCGGCTGCCGGTGACGACCCATGGCACTTCGCTGCCAGCGGCATAGTGGCCGAGCTTGGCTCGTATCGAAGCCTCCTGGCCTGCCACGGTAAAGAAGTCATCCCCACGTGTGGGCTCCCATTGCTCCAAATGCCTTCGATTACGCAGATAAGCAGAAGCCAGGTCTGTGGCATCTGAAAGCTCAAGAGGGCGCAGGTTTACCCGTTCGCCTCCCGCTCTGTCCGCGCTTGGGGAGACCGGTCGTGTGAGATTCATCCCCAGACTCTACCGGCCCCTACCCCGACAATTGCGCAGCTCTCTACGGAGTGATAGCTTTTCGCGTGATCGTGAACTTTCGGCAGGAGGTGAGACCCATGAACGCAGTATCCACAGTGGGCGCTCCCTGCAGTCCACGATCCCGCGGCTGAGTTAGTCGCCATGGGGAGCGTCCGTCACGCACTTCGCGAAAGGCGACTCCCTTGAACACATCAACTTCTTCATCACTGAACGCCAGCCCGACGGCGGCGCCCGGGTTACCTGCGTCCGTCCAGTCCCAGCCACAAGTGGATCCCGATTCTGCCGTCACGGGACCGGCGCCCCAACGGGCCTTGGTCCTCGGTGGCGGCGGCTCAACAGGCAACGCGTGGCTGATCGGAGTCATCGCGGGCCTGTTCGATGCCGGGCTGGACGTCACCAACGCAGACCTGACCGTTGGCACCTCAGCAGGGTCCACCGCCGCAGCCCAGCTGGCCGGCGCGACACCAACCGAACTGTTCGATGCCATCGTTGCCGCGGCTCCGCAGGGACAAGCGGGCCATGTTCGGTCAGGCCGGGTTGGGTCTGGCGTGGCTGGGTCTGGTACCCGGCCAGTAGTGGTCCAGATGGAACGAACCGGCAACATCATGAATGCGTCCGCGGACATGGCGGACATGCCCCGCAGATTGGGCGCAGCAGCCATTGACATGGCCGAAGCCATGGAAGGCTCCAGCGCACGATGGCGGGCCACGGTCGCAACCCGGTTGCCCCAAGCGCAGTGGCCGGAACGGGACATCCTCCTGACCGCGGTCGACGCCCGGACGGGTGATCCGGTGACATTCCACCGCCACAGCGGAGTGGATCTCGTCGACGCAGTTGCCGCCAGCTGCGCCAGTGGCTTCGCTTACAGCATCGGCAGCAACCAGTACATCGACGGCGGATACCGCGCCAACGCCGAGAACGCAGACCTGGCAGCCGGGCATGCACGGGTGCTGGTGTTGGCCCCTTTCGGCGGCCGTACGCGGACTCCGTTGGAGTGGGGCATGCACCTCGCTGGGCAGGTGGAGGCGCTGCGAGCCAACGGCAGCCAGGTTGAAACGGTTTTTCCCACCAACGAATCCGAGCATATGTTCGGCGTCAAGGCCATGGATCTGTCCTTGCGTCCGTCAGCGGCCCGAGCAGGATTTCAGCAGGGCAAAGCGTTGGCGCCTCAATTGGCCGATTTCTGGGGCTGACTGGTTCTTGGACGCGTTGGTGTTGGGTGGTTAAAGGGGAAGAGCCCCGACCTGTGGTCGGGGCTCTTGCCTTAATGGTTGTCCGGCGGTGTCCTACTCTCCCACACCCTCCCGGGTGCAGTACCATCGGCGCTGTGGGTCTTAGCTTCCGGGTTCGGAATGGGACCGGGCGTTTCCCCCACGCTATGACCGCCGTAACTCTGTTACCCGTCCCAACCCTGTGGTGTTTGCCTCGGGGTGGGTGGGAAGACTTTTGGTTACAACTGTGGTGTTGTTATTTAGTTGTTGGTTCCTGGAACGGTGTTGTTGTTCGGGAACCACATAGTGGACGCGTGCAGTGTGTTGTGTGTGGTGTAAGTTGTTGGCCTATTAGTACCGGTCAGCTTCACGAGTCTTTAGTCCTCGCTTCCACATCCGGCCTATCAACCCAGTGGTCTGGCTGGGGGCCTCTCACACATAATGTGTATGGAAATCTCATCTTGAAGCGAGCTTCCCGCTTAGATGCTTTCAGCGGTTATCCCATCCGAACGTAGCTAATCAGCGATGCACTTGGCAGTACAACTGACACACCAGAGGTTCGTCCGTCCCGGTCCTCTCGTACTAAGGACAGCCCTTCTCAAATTTCCTGCGCGCGCAGCGGATAGGGACCGAACTGTCTCACGACGTTCTAAACCCAGCTCGCGTACCGCTTTAATGGGCGAACAGCCCAACCCTTGGGACCTACTCCAGCCCCAGGATGCGACGAGCCGACATCGAGGTGCCAAACCATGCCGTCGATATGGACTCTTGGGCAAGATCAGCCTGTTATCCCCGAGGTACCTTTTATCCGTTGAGCGACGGCCATTCCACAATGTACCGCCGGATCACTAGTCCCGACTTTCGTCCCTGCTTGAGATGTCTCTCTCACAGTCAAGCTCCCTTGTGCACTTACACTCGACACCTGATTGCCAACCAGGCTGAGGGAACCTTTGGGCGCCTCCGTTACTTTTTAGGAGGCAACCGCCCCAGTTAAACTACCCATCAGGCACTGTCCCTGACCCGGATCACGGGCCGAAGTTAGATGTCCAAAGTGACCAGAGTGGTATTTCAACGATGACTCCACCCGAACTGGCGTCCGGGTTTCAACGTCTCCCACCTATCCTACACAAGCCACTCCGAACACCAATACCAAACTATAGTAAAGGTCTCGGGGTCTTTCCGTCCTGCTGCGCGTAACGAGCATCTTTACTCGTACTGCAATTTCGCCGAGTTTATGGTTGAGACAGCGGGGAAGTCGTTACTCCATTCGTGCAGGTCGGAACTTACCCGACAAGGAATTTCGCTACCTTAGGATGGTTATAGTTACCACCGCCGTTTACTGGGGCTTAAATTCTCAGCTTCGCCCACAAGGGGCTAACCGGTCCTCTTAACCTTCCAGCACCGGGCAGGAGTCAGTCCGTATACATCGTCTTGCGACTTCGCACGGACCTGTGTTTTTAGTAAACAGTCGCTTCCCCCTGGTCTCTGCGGCCCACACCCGCTCACGGAGAGCAAGTCTCCATCACGGGGCAGGCCCCCCTTCTCCCGAAGTTACGGGGGCATTTTGCCGAGTTCCTTAACCATAATTCTCTCGATCGCCTTGGTATTCTCTACCTGATCACCTGTGTCGGTTTGGGGTACGGGCGGCTAAAACCTCGCGTCGATGCTTTTCTTGGCAGCATAGGATCACCGGATCCCCCCATACGGGAGTCCCATCAGATCTCAGGAACGTGCTCGAAGCACACAGGAACGGATTTGCCTATCCCTGACCCTACATCCTTAGACCGGGGCAACCATCGCCCGGCCCGGCTACCTTCCTGCGTCACACCTGTTAATACGCTTACCTCCCAGGATCAGGTCCCGCGCTCGGCCAAAACCCACAACACCACAAGGGTGAGCGGGCAGGCTCCGGGCGGTTAGTATCCCCCGCTTGGCATGGACGGTTTTTCGCCGGTACGGGAATATCAACCCGTTGTCCATCGACTACGCCTGTCGGCCTCGCCTTAGGTCCCGACTTACCCAGGGCAGATTAGCTTGACCCTGGAACCCTTGATCATTCGGCGGACGGGTTTCTCACCCGTCTTTCGCTACTCATGCCTGCATTCTCACTCGTGTAGGCTCCACCGCTGGTTTCCACCGCGACTTCACTGCCCACACGACGCTCCCCTACCACTCCACACCCCTGAACCACGAAGGCTAGGGCAATGTGTGAAATCCACAACTTCGGCGGTGTACTTGAGCCCCGCTACATTGTCGGCGCGGAATCACTTGACCAGTGAGCTATTACGCACTCTTTCAAGGATGGCTGCTTCTAAGCCAACCTCCTGGTTGTCTTCGCAACTCCACATCCTTTCCCACTTAGCACACGCTTAGGGGCCTTAGTTGGTGGTCTGGGCTGTTTCCCTCTCGACTATGAAGCTTATCCCCCACAGTCTCACTGCTGCGCTCTCACTTACCGGCATTCGGAGTTTGGCTGACGTCAGTAACCTTGTAGGGCCCATCGGCCATCCAGTAGCTCTACCTCCGGCAAGAAACACGCAACGCTGCACCTAAATGCATTTCGGGGAGAACCAGCTATCACGGAGTTTGATTGGCCTTTCACCCCTACCCACAGCTCATCCCCTCCATTTTCAACTGAAGTGGGTTCGGTCCTCCACGACGTCTTACCGTCGCTTCAACCTGGCCATGGGTAGATCACTCCGCTTCGGGTCTAGATCACGCCACTACACTCGCCCTGTTCAGACTCGCTTTCGCTACGGCTACCCCACACGGGTTAACCTCGCGACGTAACACTAACTCGCAGGCTCATTCTTCAAAAGGCACGCCGTCACAACTACTATGCGATCACTCGCGGTTGCTCCGACGGATTGTAAGCACACGGTTTCAGGTACTGTTTCACTCCCCTCCCGGGGTACTTTTCACCTTTCCCTCACGGTACTGGTCCGCTATCGGTCATTAGGAAGTATTTAGGCTTATCAGGTGGTCCTGACAGATTCGCACGGGATTTCTCGGGCCCCGTGCTACTTGGGATACTCTCCAGGCTGCACACAACATTACGGTTACGGGGCTCCCACCCTCTCTGGCCGGCCTTTCAAGACCGTTCACCTATGCCTGCACATCACCCCAACGGTCCGGCAGAACCATCACGGAAAGTCCCACAACCCCGCCCATGCAACGCCCGCCGGCTATCACACATGGAAACGGTTTAGCCTGATCCGCGTTCGCTCGCCACTACTAACGGAATCACTATTGTTTTCTCTTCCTGCGGGTACTGAGATGTTTCACTTCCCCGCGTTCCCCCCACGCACCCTATGTGTTCAGATGCGGGTCACACAATCACCTTGCAGCGTTGTGCGGGGTTTCCCCATTCGGACATCCTGGGATCAACGCTCGGTTATCAACTCCCCCAGGCTTATCGCAGATTCCTACGTCCTTCTTCGGCTCCTAATGCCAAGGCATCCACCGTGTGCCCTTAAAAACTTGACCACACAAAGATCAAAAACTTACTCGAGAGAACCATGACCACAAGGGCCAGGTTCATTCATAAGAAATTGCTGTAGAAACACACCCACCAACCCCCGAAGAGGCCAGCCACAAGTGTGTCTCAGATGCTCGCGTCCACTATGTAGTTCTCAAACAACAACCCCATCAACCAGACCACCACCACCCCACAAACGGGGACAGCGGCAGAACCGGAAGCAGGAACAAAAGAAACACCAGAACGATGCCCTCTGCATTGCTGCAAAAAGGTCCTGTTGCCTCAGGACCCAACAGTGCGCCAAACACAACCCCCACAAACCATGCACCCCGGCAGCGTTCCCAACAACACCCACCCCCCACAAAAGGAGAGCACATGCTGCCGTACTGGCACCAGGACACAACCGGTAAAGGCCATGCCAAACAAGTTTGATTCGTTGATATTCCACCCATGAGCACCCACCGCAGAACAGACGCCTGCGCAATGGGCAACACTGACAACCACCACCACACCCATGCGGGCACAGCAACCAGCTGTTAGCAGCTCCTTAGAAAGGAGGTGATCCAGCCGCACCTTCCGGTACGGCTACCTTGTTACGACTTAGTCCCAATCGCCGGTCCCACCTTCGACGGCTCCCCCACAAGGGTTAGGCCACCGGCTTCGGGTGTTACCAACTTTCGTGACTTGACGGGCGGTGTGTACAAGGCCCGGGAACGTATTCACCGCAGCGTTGCTGATCTGCGATTACTAGCGACTCCGACTTCATGGGGTCGAGTTGCAGACCCCAATCCGAACTGAGACCGGCTTTTTGGGATTAGCTCCACCTCACAGTATCGCAACCCTTTGTACCGGCCATTGTAGCATGCGTGAAGCCCAAGACATAAGGGGCATGATGATTTGACGTCGTCCCCACCTTCCTCCGAGTTGACCCCGGCAGTCTCCTATGAGTCCCCGCCATAACGCGCTGGCAACATAGAACGAGGGTTGCGCTCGTTGCGGGACTTAACCCAACATCTCACGACACGAGCTGACGACAACCATGCACCACCTGTAAACCGACCGCAAGCGGGGCACCTGTTTCCAGGTATTACCGGTTCATGTCAAGCCTTGGTAAGGTTCTTCGCGTTGCATCGAATTAATCCGCATGCTCCGCCGCTTGTGCGGGCCCCCGTCAATTCCTTTGAGTTTTAGCCTTGCGGCCGTACTCCCCAGGCGGGGCACTTAATGCGTTAGCTACGGCGCGGAAAACGTGGAATGTCCCCCACACCTAGTGCCCAACGTTTACGGCATGGACTACCAGGGTATCTAATCCTGTTCGCTCCCCATGCTTTCGCTCCTCAGCGTCAGTTAATGCCCAGAGACCTGCCTTCGCCATCGGTGTTCCTCCTGATATCTGCGCATTTCACCGCTACACCAGGAATTCCAGTCTCCCCTACATCACTCTAGTCTGCCCGTACCCACTGCAGAACCGGAGTTGAGCCCCGGTCTTTCACAGCAGACGCGACAAACCGCCTACGAGCTCTTTACGCCCAATAATTCCGGATAACGCTTGCGCCCTACGTATTACCGCGGCTGCTGGCACGTAGTTAGCCGGCGCTTCTTCTGCAGGTACCGTCACTTTCGCTTCTTCCCTACTGAAAGAGGTTTACAACCCGAAGGCCGTCATCCCTCACGCGGCGTCGCTGCATCAGGCTTGCGCCCATTGTGCAATATTCCCCACTGCTGCCTCCCGTAGGAGTCTGGGCCGTGTCTCAGTCCCAGTGTGGCCGGTCACCCTCTCAGGCCGGCTACCCGTCGTCGCCTTGGTAGGCCATTACCCCACCAACAAGCTGATAGGCCGCGAGTCCATCCAAAACCACAAAAGCTTTCCACCACCTGACATGCGTCAGACGGTCATATCCGGTATTAGACCCAGTTTCCCAGGCTTATCCCAGAGTCAAGGGCAGGTTACTCACGTGTTACTCACCCGTTCGCCACTAATCCCCCAGCAAGCTGGGATCATCGTTCGACTTGCATGTGTTAAGCACGCCGCCAGCGTTCATCCTGAGCCAGGATCAAACTCTCCGTTGAAGTAAAACAAATCAAACAGACACAACCACACCCACCGGAAATAACGGTAGAACACGGCTGCACAAAATTCGAAACCAGCTGAAAACCAGACCACCACACACGGGGGTGCGCAATGATCCAGCCATAATTTCAACCAATTGATAAAACAATCGGTATCAACAAACTTGGCACACTATTGAGTTCTCAAACAACAGACCCCCCAAAACATCACCCACAGCACACCACACAAAGCAGCGCACCCAACAGGGCCATTGGAAAAGAAGAGTTATTTTTGGCCGCCTACCGAACCGTACACACCTTCCGGCTTTCCGTTTCGCACCCGGCGACTCAGAAAACAATACACGCCCCCAACCCCCAACGCAAATCCACCCCAACACCCCACCCCACCCACACCAAACCCACCCCCAAAAACCCCACCAACCGCCGTCGGGCGCTGGCTCCTATCGCTTCATCAGCTCCCGCAACGCAGCGCTGACGGCACTTGGATTTTCCTCGGCTATGAAGTGGCCGCCGTCGAAGGTCATGTGGCGGAGGTCAGGCGCCCAGGCTGCCCAGAGAGCGGCGGCATCGTAGCCCAGCACTGCTCCCCAATCCTGTTGCATCACCGTGACGGGCATCTCCAGAGTGCGGCCGGCGTCCCTGTCGGCCCGATCATGCGTTACATCGATGCCGGCAGAAGCGCGGTAGTCCGCAACGATCGACGCCACTGCCCCGCGTGATGCCCTCAGGTACTCCTCCCGATAAGACTCCGGAATTGCGTCAGGGTCAGCGGTCCACCCGTCCAGGAACGAGGCGAAAAAGGCGTCGGCCGTGGCTTCGATCATGGGCTCCGGGATTCCGGCAGGCTGCGCCATGAGGTACAGGTGCCACGCCACCTTGGCATTCGCGCCCCGGAGAATGTCCCACATGTCCAAGGTCGGCAGAACGTCCAGGGACAAAAGATGAGTCACTGCGTCACCGTGATCCAGGCCGGCGCGAATGGCAACCAGCGCGCCGCGATCATGACCGGCGAGGGCAAAGCGCTGATGGCCCAGGGCCCGCGCCGCTGCAACGACGTCGGCGGCCATGGTGCGCTTGGAATAGGTTTCTTCGTCGCCCTCTGCAGGCTTGTCACTCGCTCCGTAGCCTCGAAGGTCGGGGCAGATGACTGTGTGATCCGCCGCCAGGTCAGCGGCGACGTGGCGCCACATCAGATGCGTCTGAGGGAAGCCATGTAAAAGTACGACGGCGGGTCCACTCCCCGCGACGGCAACGTTCAGTTCCACGTGGGGTGCTACAGGGACGCGGTGGTAGGTAGCTTCAGGTACCAGTGTCAACGTCATGGGGGTCTCCTTCTTCAGATGTGTTCCCCTACTATCCCGCCGCCGAATCAGCGGTGAATCAGCTGGCTCTGCCGTTTGCTTGTCGGCGCCCGTGACTACGATTGACCAGTGAGTACGCCGCAGATCCGAGTCCTCGGCCCCATCGGGGTGAGTGTTGACGGGGTGCGGATGGATCTGTCCAAGCGCAGGCATCGGGAGATCATCGCGATCCTTGTCGCGCTGCGGGGCCGGGCCATCCCCACCGCAGACCTTGCTGAAGAACTATGGGACGGCATGCCACCGAACGGAGCCGTGGGAGCCATCCGGAGCTTCGTTGGCGAACTGCGGCGAATCCTTGAACCACACCGGAAGCCCCGAACCTTGGCCTCCGTCCTGGTCACGGTTGCTGACGGCTACGCGTTGCGGCTCGACGCCAACGCGGTGGACGCCTGGCGCTTTGAAACGGCCTTGGCCGGGGCAGTTGGGGCCGCCCCGACGATGCTGATTCACATTTGTCCGCTGCCCTCGCGGAGTGGAACGGAAGCCCATACCAGGAATTTTCCGAGCGTCCCTGGGCGGTCCCGGAGGCGACGCGGCTGAGCGGGCTGCGGCAGACCGCCGTCGAACGCTGTGCCGAAGCCCGGCTCGCCGACGCCCGGCCAACCGAGGCTGCGGCGATCCTGGAAACGCATGTCACGGCCAACCCGTGGCGCGAGGAAGGATGGCGATTGCTGGCTCTGGCTCTGTACCGGAGTCGCCGCCAAGGCGACGCTCTTGCCGTGCTTCGCAAGGCACGACGTCAGCTGTCCGACGAACTCGGGCTGGACCTCAGCCCCGCCCTCGCGGATCTGGAGACCCGGATCCTCCGCCGGGACCCACAATTGGACCGGCCAGAGTCAGCCAGTTTGGCCCCGATTGCCAGCGCCTATTCCAGTGGCGGCGTGCGGGCCCAACTGGAGGCTTCGAATGCGGTGTTGGGCAGCCTTGCGGTCGCCGGCGATCTCCAGACAGCCCGTCAGCAACGTCTTGCTGCCATCGAGGCGGCCGCCGGCCTCAACAATCCCGATTTCGCCGCGAGAATCATCGGAGGTTACGACGTCCCCGGGATATGGACTCGAACGGACGATCCCGCTGCTGCTGCCGCTGTGGTCACCGCGGCTGAGGATGCGCTGGCTTCACCCGCCCACCTCAGCGACCGCAGCCGGGCCCGTCTTCTGGCGACGATCGCCATGGAGTCCCGCGGAACGGCGAGCAGGCAGGCCGAAGCGGCCGAGGCCGTCAATTTGGCCCGAAATGTGGGCGACAGCCACCTTCTTTGCTTTGCCTTGAGCGCAGATTTCATGCAGGCATTCGCCCGCACGGGCCTGGCAAAGCACCGTGAAAACATCGGTCGGCAGCTGATAGCAACAGCGTTCGACGCCGATTCGCCCACCTTTGAGATCAACGGGCGCCTGATTCGGATGCAGGCCCTCTGCGCTTTGTCCGACATTGATTCCGCCCTTCTTGAAGCCAATGCAGTGGACCAGTTGGCCGTGCGTCACGAGCGCCCCTTGGCAGCGGTGTTTACCCGATGGTTCCGCTGGACGTTCCTCGACGGCGGTGCGACGCCTCCTGTACCTGAGGAAATGCCAGGGTTCAGCGAAGGAATCCTTGCGTTTGCGTCGTTCACGCGGCAACTACGCAACGGGGACGAACTGGTTGACGGGGACTTCGGCCCCTACGAACCATGGGTGCGCCCAATTCTGCTGCTGCGGTCCGGTCATCAAACCAACGCTTGGGCCGCGCTTCTGCAGCTACCGGATCCGCCACAGGACCTCTTGCTGGAGGCCACCTGGTGCGTTCTGGCCCAGACTGCCTGCGAACTGCGTGAACCATCCACGATCAGCCGGGCCCTTACGGCGCTAACGCCAGCCACCGGAGAACGAGCAGCCGAGAGTGGGGTGATTGATGCCGGCAGCGTCGACCACTACTTGGGAATGCTCCGGGCTGCAGGGGCGGGCCCGGGGTAGGCGGTGTATTGGTGGACGCGTTGGTGTTGGGTGGTTAAAGGGGAAGAGCCCCGACCTGTGGTCGGGGCTCTTGCCTTAATGGTTGTCCGGCGGTGTCCTACTCTCCCACACCCTCCCGGGTGCAGTACCATCGGCGCTGTGGGTCTTAGCTTCCGGGTTCGGAATGGGACCGGGCGTTTCCCCCACGCTATGACCGCCGTAACTCTGTTACCCGTCCCGGCCCCTTGTGGTGTTTGCCTCGGGGGTGGGTGGGAAGACTTTGGGTTACAACTGTGGTGTTGTTATTTAGTTGTTGGTTCCTGGAACGGTGTTGTTGTTCGGGAACCACATAGTGGACGCGTGCAGTGTGTTGTGTGTGGTGTAAGTTGTTGGCCTATTAGTACCGGTCAGCTTCACGAGTCTTTAGTCCTCGCTTCCACATCCGGCCTATCAACCCAGTGGTCTGGCTGGGGGCCTCTCACACATAATGTGTATGGAAATCTCATCTTGAAGCGAGCTTCCCGCTTAGATGCTTTCAGCGGTTATCCCATCCGAACGTAGCTAATCAGCGATGCACTTGGCAGTACAACTGACACACCAGAGGTTCGTCCGTCCCGGTCCTCTCGTACTAAGGACAGCCCTTCTCAAATTTCCTGCGCGCGCAGCGGATAGGGACCGAACTGTCTCACGACGTTCTAAACCCAGCTCGCGTACCGCTTTAATGGGCGAACAGCCCAACCCTTGGGACCTACTCCAGCCCCAGGATGCGACGAGCCGACATCGAGGTGCCAAACCATGCCGTCGATATGGACTCTTGGGCAAGATCAGCCTGTTATCCCCGAGGTACCTTTTATCCGTTGAGCGACGGCCATTCCACAATGTACCGCCGGATCACTAGTCCCGACTTTCGTCCCTGCTTGAGATGTCTCTCTCACAGTCAAGCTCCCTTGTGCACTTACACTCGACACCTGATTGCCAACCAGGCTGAGGGAACCTTTGGGCGCCTCCGTTACTTTTTAGGAGGCAACCGCCCCAGTTAAACTACCCATCAGGCACTGTCCCTGACCCGGATCACGGGCCGAAGTTAGATGTCCAAAGTGACCAGAGTGGTATTTCAACGATGACTCCACCCGAACTGGCGTCCGGGTTTCAACGTCTCCCACCTATCCTACACAAGCCACTCCGAACACCAATACCAAACTATAGTAAAGGTCTCGGGGTCTTTCCGTCCTGCTGCGCGTAACGAGCATCTTTACTCGTACTGCAATTTCGCCGAGTTTATGGTTGAGACAGCGGGGAAGTCGTTACTCCATTCGTGCAGGTCGGAACTTACCCGACAAGGAATTTCGCTACCTTAGGATGGTTATAGTTACCACCGCCGTTTACTGGGGCTTAAATTCTCAGCTTCGCCCACAAGGGGCTAACCGGTCCTCTTAACCTTCCAGCACCGGGCAGGAGTCAGTCCGTATACATCGTCTTGCGACTTCGCACGGACCTGTGTTTTTAGTAAACAGTCGCTTCCCCCTGGTCTCTGCGGCCCACACCCGCTCACGGAGAGCAAGTCTCCATCACGGGGCAGGCCCCCCTTCTCCCGAAGTTACGGGGGCATTTTGCCGAGTTCCTTAACCATAATTCTCTCGATCGCCTTGGTATTCTCTACCTGATCACCTGTGTCGGTTTGGGGTACGGGCGGCTAAAACCTCGCGTCGATGCTTTTCTTGGCAGCATAGGATCACCGGATCCCCCCATACGGGAGTCCCATCAGATCTCAGGAACGTGCTCGAAGCACACAGGAACGGATTTGCCTATCCCTGACCCTACATCCTTAGACCGGGGCAACCATCGCCCGGCCCGGCTACCTTCCTGCGTCACACCTGTTAATACGCTTACCTCCCAGGATCAGGTCCCGCGCTCGGCCAAAACCCACAACACCACAAGGGTGAGCGGGCAGGCTCCGGGCGGTTAGTATCCCCCGCTTGGCATGGACGGTTTTTCGCCGGTACGGGAATATCAACCCGTTGTCCATCGACTACGCCTGTCGGCCTCGCCTTAGGTCCCGACTTACCCAGGGCAGATTAGCTTGACCCTGGAACCCTTGATCATTCGGCGGACGGGTTTCTCACCCGTCTTTCGCTACTCATGCCTGCATTCTCACTCGTGTAGGCTCCACCGCTGGTTTCCACCGCGACTTCACTGCCCACACGACGCTCCCCTACCACTCCACACCCCTGAACCACGAAGGCTAGGGCAATGTGTGAAATCCACAACTTCGGCGGTGTACTTGAGCCCCGCTACATTGTCGGCGCGGAATCACTTGACCAGTGAGCTATTACGCACTCTTTCAAGGATGGCTGCTTCTAAGCCAACCTCCTGGTTGTCTTCGCAACTCCACATCCTTTCCCACTTAGCACACGCTTAGGGGCCTTAGTTGGTGGTCTGGGCTGTTTCCCTCTCGACTATGAAGCTTATCCCCCACAGTCTCACTGCTGCGCTCTCACTTACCGGCATTCGGAGTTTGGCTGACGTCAGTAACCTTGTAGGGCCCATCGGCCATCCAGTAGCTCTACCTCCGGCAAGAAACACGCAACGCTGCACCTAAATGCATTTCGGGGAGAACCAGCTATCACGGAGTTTGATTGGCCTTTCACCCCTACCCACAGCTCATCCCCTCCATTTTCAACTGAAGTGGGTTCGGTCCTCCACGACGTCTTACCGTCGCTTCAACCTGGCCATGGGTAGATCACTCCGCTTCGGGTCTAGATCACGCCACTACACTCGCCCTGTTCAGACTCGCTTTCGCTACGGCTACCCCACACGGGTTAACCTCGCGACGTAACACTAACTCGCAGGCTCATTCTTCAAAAGGCACGCCGTCACAACTACTATGCGATCACTCGCGGTTGCTCCGACGGATTGTAAGCACACGGTTTCAGGTACTGTTTCACTCCCCTCCCGGGGTACTTTTCACCTTTCCCTCACGGTACTGGTCCGCTATCGGTCATTAGGAAGTATTTAGGCTTATCAGGTGGTCCTGACAGATTCGCACGGGATTTCTCGGGCCCCGTGCTACTTGGGATACTCTCCAGGCTGCACACAACATTACGGTTACGGGGCTCCCACCCTCTCTGGCCGGCCTTTCAAGACCGTTCACCTATGCCTGCACATCACCCCAACGGTCCGGCAGAACCATCACGGAAAGTCCCACAACCCCGCCCATGCAACGCCCGCCGGCTATCACACATGGAAACGGTTTAGCCTGATCCGCGTTCGCTCGCCACTACTAACGGAATCACTATTGTTTTCTCTTCCTGCGGGTACTGAGATGTTTCACTTCCCCGCGTTCCCCCACGCACCCTATGTGTTCAGATGCGGGTCACACAATCACCTTGCAGCGTTGTGCGGGGTTTCCCCATTCGGACATCCTGGGATCAACGCTCGGTTATCAACTCCCCCAGGCTTATCGCAGATTCCTACGTCCTTCTTCGGCTCCTAATGCCAAGGCATCCACCGTGTGCCCTTAAAAACTTGACCACACACAAACCAACAAACCCCAAAAGGGTCCGCCGGTCTACGATGCATCATTCATATCGAGAGAACCATGACCACAAGGGCCAGGTTCATTCATAAGAAATTGCTGTAGAAACACACCCACCAACCCCCGAAGAGGCCAGCCACAAGTGTGTCTCAGATGCTCGCGTCCACTATGTAGTTCTCAAACAACAACCCCATCAACCAGACCACCACCACCCCACAGGGACAGCGGCAGAACCGGAAGCAGGAACAAAAGAAACACCAGAACGATGCCCTCTGCATTGCTGCAAAAAGGTCCTGTTGCCTCAGGACCCAACAGTGCGCCAAACACAACCCCCACAAACCATGCACCCCGGCAGCGTTCCCAACAACACCCACCCCCACAAAAGGAGAGCACATGCTGCCGTACTGGCACCAGGACACAACCGGTAAAGGCCATGCCAAACAAGTTTGATTCGTTGATATTCCACCCATGAGCACCCACCGCAGAACAGACGCCTGCGCAATGGGCAACACTGACAACCACCACCACACCCATGCGGGCACAGCAACCAGCTGTTAGCAGCTCCTTAGAAAGGAGGTGATCCAGCCGCACCTTCCGGTACGGCTACCTTGTTACGACTTAGTCCCAATCGCCGGTCCCACCTTCGACGGCTCCCCCCACAAGGGTTAGGCCACCGGCTTCGGGTGTTACCAACTTTCGTGACTTGACGGGCGGTGTGTACAAGGCCCGGGAACGTATTCACCGCAGCGTTGCTGATCTGCGATTACTAGCGACTCCGACTTCATGGGGTCGAGTTGCAGACCCCAATCCGAACTGAGACCGGCTTTTTGGGATTAGCTCCACCTCACAGTATCGCAACCCTTTGTACCGGCCATTGTAGCATGCGTGAAGCCCAAGACATAAGGGGCATGATGATTTGACGTCGTCCCCACCTTCCTCCGAGTTGACCCCGGCAGTCTCCTATGAGTCCCCGCCATAACGCGCTGGCAACATAGAACGAGGGTTGCGCTCGTTGCGGGACTTAACCCAACATCTCACGACACGAGCTGACGACAACCATGCACCACCTGTAAACCGACCGCAAGCGGGGCACCTGTTTCCAGGTATTACCGGTTCATGTCAAGCCTTGGTAAGGTTCTTCGCGTTGCATCGAATTAATCCGCATGCTCCGCCGCTTGTGCGGGCCCCCGTCAATTCCTTTGAGTTTTAGCCTTGCGGCCGTACTCCCCAGGCGGGGCACTTAATGCGTTAGCTACGGCGCGGAAAACGTGGAATGTCCCCCACACCTAGTGCCCAACGTTTACGGCATGGACTACCAGGGTATCTAATCCTGTTCGCTCCCCATGCTTTCGCTCCTCAGCGTCAGTTAATGCCCAGAGACCTGCCTTCGCCATCGGTGTTCCTCCTGATATCTGCGCATTTCACCGCTACACCAGGAATTCCAGTCTCCCCTACATCACTCTAGTCTGCCCGTACCCACTGCAGAACCGGAGTTGAGCCCCGGTCTTTCACAGCAGACGCGACAAACCGCCTACGAGCTCTTTACGCCCAATAATTCCGGATAACGCTTGCGCCCTACGTATTACCGCGGCTGCTGGCACGTAGTTAGCCGGCGCTTCTTCTGCAGGTACCGTCACTTTCGCTTCTTCCCTACTGAAAGAGGTTTACAACCCGAAGGCCGTCATCCCTCACGCGGCGTCGCTGCATCAGGCTTGCGCCCATTGTGCAATATTCCCCACTGCTGCCTCCCGTAGGAGTCTGGGCCGTGTCTCAGTCCCAGTGTGGCCGGTCACCCTCTCAGGCCGGCTACCCGTCGTCGCCTTGGTAGGCCATTACCCCACCAACAAGCTGATAGGCCGCGAGTCCATCCAAAACCACAAAAGCTTTCCACCACCTGACATGCGTCAGGAGGTCATATCCGGTATTAGACCCAGTTTCCCAGGCTTATCCCAGAGTCAAGGGCAGGTTACTCACGTGTTACTCACCCGTTCGCCACTAATCCCCCAGCAAGCTGGGATCATCGTTCGACTTGCATGTGTTAAGCACGCCGCCAGCGTTCATCCTGAGCCAGGATCAAACTCTCCGTTGAAGTAAAACAAATCAAACAGACACAACCACACCCACCGGAAATAACGGTAGAACACGGCTGCACAAAATTCGAAACCAGCTGAAAACCAGACCACCACACACGGGGGTGCGCAATGATCCAGCCATAATTTCAACCAATTGATAAAACAATCGGTATCAACAAACTTGGCACACTATTGAGTTCTCAAACAACAGACACTACCGGCACCACCCACACCCACAAGGGTCCAGGATCGCTCCGGAGCAACTTTTCAAACTTACCCGATCAACCAGATCTTGGCAAATCAACGTTTCCGCGATTCCCGATCCAATCTTCGGCCCCATCCTGCACAGGAACGCTCGAAAGCGAACCATTTTTCAGGCTGTTATCAAAGGGGTTCGGCCTCCGCGGCTCTCAGCTCCAGGCTGTCTCACTCGCGGCGACTCAGAAGACATTACACGCCCACCGGCCCCGGCACAAATCACCCTCGGTACCAGCCAAAACCCCGCCCACACGGGCCAAAAGGCCCCATCGAGGCCTCAAGCCAACCAAAATCCGCCGGAAACAGCCCGAGTGAAGCCCGTCACACCAGCAAGATCCGCCAAGGCCTCCGTCCCGGCGCAAAGCCGACAACCGCCGTCGAACTGTCCACCAAACCCGAGGGAAGTGAGCGAGCGTCCACCAAACCCGAGGGAAGTGAGCGAGCGTCCACCCCAAACCCGAGGGAAGTGAGCGAGCGTCCACCCCAAACCCGAGGGAAGTGAGCGAGCGTCCACCCCAAACCCGAGGGAAGTGAGCGAGCGAGCGCGCCGGGGATGACCGCCACCTTCCGACACCGCTGAACGCCCCTGCCACACGCCAGGAAGCACGCTTAAACGCAGAAAAGGCCGGCAACCATGACGGTTGCCGGCCTTTTCAGAGCTTCGTGATTACCAGGAAGACTTGGTGATGCCCGGGAGCTCACCGCGGTGAGCCATGTCGCGGAAGCGAACACGGGAGATACCGAACTTCTGGAGCGTGCCGCGGGGACGGCCGTCGATCTGGTCGCGGTTACGCAGACGGATCGGGGAGGCGTTGCGGGGCAGCTTCTGCAGGCCGAGGCGTGCAGCTTCGCGTGCTTCGTCAGTCGCGTTGGGATCAACCAGGGTCTTCTTCAGTTCGAGACGCTTGGCAGCGTAACGCTCAACAATGACCTTGCGCTGCTCGTTGCGAGCAATCTTTGACTTCTTTGCCATGTGTTTAGCGCTCCTCTCGGAATTCGACGTGCTGGCGGATCTTGGGGTCGTACTTCTTCAGGACCAGACGGTCCGGGTCGTTACGACGGTTCTTGCGGGTTACGTAGGTGTAACCGGTGCCCGCGGTGGACTTCAGCTTGATGATGGGACGTACGTCCTTGTCCTTTGCCATTAGAGCTTTACTCCTCGTGCCAGGATGTCGGCGACGACTGAGTCGATGCCGCGGACGTCGATTGTCTTGATGCCACGGGCTGACAGGGTCAGCGTGACATTACGGCGCAGGGACGGAACCCAGTAGCGCTTCTTCTGAATGTTCGGGTCGAACCGACGCTTGTTGCGACGGTGCGAGTGCGAAATGCTGTGTCCAAAGCCCGGCTCGGCTCCGGTCACTTGGCAGTGTGCTGCCATGACTCTCCTCCAAAGATTGAATGTAACGGCGTGCAGATGTTCCTGCGTTACCGTGCGACAGGCAGCGTCCGCATCCGGGTCCAAACCATTTCGGTAGTTTCCGCAGCAAGTGCGGCGAAGAAGGTTGGCCTCAGGACCGGGCAGTGATAAACACTGGAACAGGTCCTGGGATACCGGGCGAATACAGGAATGCACGCAACTTGAGCCCCTAACTACCGGCCGCCGGGATGTCGGGAAAACCGACAGTCACCACCAACCGGAGCAATTGCACACGAACCGCACTACCTAGCGCCTAACTATTCTACGGGCCAGGCCAAATTAAGACCAATCCGGCATCATAAGCCCTGCGTGCCCACCGCCCGGACCACCGCCTCACCACTGGCGGGGTCGCCCGCCAAACCGGGCTACAGCGGCCTGATCAATTCGGGGTACTTGGGGCTCAAACCGTCGCCGGAAGAGACGCCTCGGACGCGGCGGGCCACCCACGGCGCCGCTGATTCCCGGAACCAGCGCGCATTGGCTTTGAGTGCTTCAACCCGGTTCATCAGCCGCGCCGGCGCCAGCTCGGGGACCTCGATGACGTGCTCGTGCTCAAGGACATCGAGCACCCGCTTTGCCATGTTGACGTGGCCGGCCGTGGACATGTGCATCCGGTCCTCGCCCCAGAGGCGCCAATCGTCGTACTCGTCAAACCGCCAGTAATCCACCAGCAAGGCGCCGTGGTTCTCGGCTATTTCGCGCACCAGTTCGTTGTAGATCGCAGTGCGGCCGCGCATGGCGCTGAAAACTTTGGAGCCCTTTGCGTCAAAGCCCGTGAAGAGGACAACAGTGGCGCCTGCCGCGCTTAACTTGGCGATACCGGCGTCGTACTCCTCAAGAAGCGAGTCAATATCGATCTTGGGCCGCAGGATGTCGTTCGCCCCTGCGTACAGGGTCACCAACGTTGGATTCATGGCGATGGCGGCGTCCACCTGCTCTGCCATGATCTGGCGGAGCTTCCGACCGCGGATCGCGAGATTCGCATAGCCGAAGTCTTCGTTGCTGCTTGCCAACTGCCCCGCTACGACGTCGGCCCACCCTCGAACGCCGTTGGGACGGTGGGGATCGTCGTCGCCGACGCCCTCGGTGAACGAGTCGCCCAGGGCAACGTAACGGGCAGAAAAATCCATGCCGTCAGTCTGCCACCTCAACACCCGGGGCCACAAAGCACCCTCACGAGTCCCGCAGGATCCAGTGGTTGTTGTCCAGGCGGGCCACGATTTTCTCGCCGATCCGTGCGAGGTCTGCGACGTCGTCCGGGGTCAGCGAATCAAGCATCAGCGTACGCACGGATTCCACGTGTCCCGGGGCGAGGGAAACGATGGTGGACATGCCGGCCTCGGTGAGGTGCGCAACGGTCACGCGGGCGTCGCCGGGGTGCGCCTGCCGCTCTACCCAGCCACGCTTCTGCAGCTTGGTCACCACATGAGACAGACGCGACAAGGAGGCACTTGTTCGCGCAGCAAGCTCGCTCATGGGAAGGTATCGGCCTTCGGTTTCGGAGAGCATCGCCAACACGTTGTAGTCGAAAAGAGACAGCTTGCCGACCGACTGGAGTTGGGTGTCCAACGCCGAGGGAAGCAAGGTGTTGATGCTCAGAAGGGCCAGCCAGGCACGGCGTTCGTCGGCGTTCAGCCAGCGGGGTTGAGTCATGAACCCATCTTAGGAGAATTCACAGCCTCCTTAGGTCCGGGCAGCGGCCCAACCGATAGGCTGGCGGCATGTTCGTAGTCTCGTTGACCTACAAAGTTCCCGACGAAATCGTCGACTTCCACCGTCCGGGCCACATGGCCTGGCTTAAGGACGCGTTCGACGGCGGCATCTTCCTTGCGTCCGGACGTCGCGTCCCAGCCACGGGCGGCGTGCTGCTGTCCAAAGTGGACCGGGCAACCTTGGACGCCTCCCTGGCCAAGGATCCGTTCTACAGCAATGGCGTGGCGGAGTTCGAGATCATCGAGTTCACGGCAACCAGCGTTGCTGAGGGTTACGAAAACCTGCTGGATAGCTGAGGCGCCTGCGCCTTCGCAGTGCCCAGCCGCTCGGGCAGCACCACCGGCATGAGTTCCGGCCAGCGCGCCTCCACGTGGTCACCGCTGGATACGCCGCGAAGCCGACGCGAAAACCAAGGTCCGACGTCGCGCCTCAGCCAGGCGACGTCGTCGGCGATGTTTTCAGCGCGGGTCCGCGGACGGGGAGCTGCGAGCCTGGGCGACTGGAGCGAGTGCCGCGCCCCGAGCACTTCGAGGACCTTTTTGGCCATATAGCTGTGGCCGGGAGTGGACATATGCAGGCGATCGGGCGCCCACATCCGTGGGTCCTGGAACTTCTCGAAGCACCAATAATCCACCAAGAGCGCCTGGTATTTCGCGGCGATGCGCCGAATATTGCGGTTGTAGATGGCCGTGCGGACTTTAAGCGGCTCCAGCAGGGGCGACAAGGGGACGTTGTAACCGGTGAACAGCAGCACCGTGGCTCCGCTTGCTGTAATCCGCCGGACGGCATCTTCATAATCCCTGATCAGTTTGGCCATATTGGGCCGGGCCATCAGGAGGTCATTGCCGCCGGCGTAGAAACTGACCAGCGTTGGTTTCATGGCGAGGGCGGGCCGGATTTGTTCGTCGGCGATCCGCTGGAGGCGCCTGCCGCGGATGGCCAGGTTGGCGTATCGCACTGTTTCGTCGTGCCGTGCCAGCTCTTCCGCCACCCTGTCTGCCCAGCCCCGGCAATGGTTGGGAAGCCGGAGGTCGATGTCACCAACGCCCTCAGTGAAGGAATCGCCGAGCGCCACGAACCTGGTTTGTTCCGTCACTGCGTTGCCTTTTCCATGAGCTTCTTCAACCCGCCCTTGCGCGGGACCTTCACAGGTTGGGGCCAGCGTGGGCTGAGCGCATCGCCCAGCGTGACGCCCCGCAGTTTCCGCCCGAAGAGCGGGACCACCCAGTCATTGACCCAGCGACGCTGCCTGCGCTCCCATTCGCGCATGGACAAACGCGTGGGCGGGTCCCAATCCTTCGGAGAGAATTTGTGGGGGACGTTGAGGTGGTCCAGGACTTGGGCGGCCAGGTACTTGTGGCCCGCTTTGGACATGTGGAGCCGATCCGGGGCCCACATCCGCTGGTCCTTGTAAGCGTCAAAGCACCAGTAATCCACCAGGACTGCGCCGTATTTGGCGGCGATATCACGGACCCTTTGGTTGTAGAGGGTGTTGCGCTTTTTGAAAGGCTCCAAGACCGCGGAGACTTTCACGTCGAACCCAGTGAACAGCACCAGCGTTGCCCCGGTTTCACTCAACCGGGCGACCAGCAGCTCATAGTCGTTGAGGAGCGCATCCATGTCGGTACCAAAGTCCAGGATGTCGTTGCCGCCCGCGTAGAGCGTGATGAGCGTCGGCTCCATGGCCACCGCAGGCTCGAGTTGTTCGTCAATGATGTGCCGGAGCCTTTTGCTGCGTACTGCCAGGTTGGCGTACTCCCAGCCAGGCTCCGCTTTCGCCAACTTCTCGGCCACCCGGTCCGCCCATCCGCGGACCCCGTTGGGCAGGACGTTGCTCGGGTCCCCCACGCCCTCGGTGAAGGAATCCCCGATGGCGACAAACCGCCGTCGAGCCTTAACTCCGTCCCCGAATTCCTCCCGCACCCCACCGAAGCTACCCGCCCCCGGTTACACCAGAGCCAACCCCAAGTGAACAAGCCCGAGGGAATTGAGAGAGGATCGCACCGAAACCCGAGGGAAGTGAGAGAGGGACGGAAGGTGACACGCGCACGAGCCGGCATAACCGCCGCTGCGGCGGACTAGCGGAAGGGGTTTAGCCCTCTGCCTTGCCCCGACGCCAGTAACCCATGAAAGCAACCTGCTTACGGTCAATGCCAACGTCCCGCACCAGGTAGCGCCGCATTTCCTTGATGACAAACGCTTCACCGGCGATCCAGGCATAGAACGGCAGGGCACCAGCGGGAAGGGTGGGGTTCTTGGTTGCTTCGATGGCTGCAGCGTCCATGCGCTGCGGCGTTTCCCAGAGGATGTCCTGGTCCACGTTGACGTCTTCGGGCTCGGGTCCGGCTGCGGTTCCGGCACCCTTGATGCCTACCCAGCCCGGCACGGGAACGGCCTTGGCGACGGCTTCCTTGAGGAGTTCTCCGTGGGGACGTGCGCGTCCGATGGCCGCGCCGCGTGCAAGCCAGGTGATTTCAATGTCGGCTGCGGTGTTGATGTCCTGGAAGTCGCCGGCTTCCGGTACTTCGAGGAAGGCGTGGCCGGTCATGTCCGCGGGGAGGCTCTCGAGGATGGCGCTGATGGCGGGGACCGCGGTTTCGTCGCCGGCCAGGAGCACGCGCTGAGCCATGCCCGGACGCCATTCGATGCCACCATATGCGCCGGCAGTCGTGCACTGCGCTGCGCGGTTGTTGGGGCCGATGATGGTGAGCGCGTCGCCCGGCTTCGCACCGAGGGCCCAGTTGGCTGCGGGTCCGCCGTGGCCGGCGTCGTCGAAGTGCATGACGAAGTCGATGTCGATCTCCGGGTACACGGCGTCGAGGCGCTCGGACCGCACGGTGTAGGTGCGCATGTCACCGCGGACGGACGGGTCCATGGCGAGCCATTCCTGGTACCAGCCGGCTTCTTCCATTTTGAAGGGAGGCAACGGAATCACGTTTCCGGAGGCGTCAAAGGACGGGATCATCAGCTTCACGCGGAGATCCAGCGTGTCCCCGGCAACGCCGAAGTCGCGCAATGAGTAACCGCCGAAGGTGATGCGGCGGAAGTTCGGGCTCAATTCCTGCACGGCCGTCACGGTGACGTCGAAGGCGAGGGTCATGGGCTCCACGGCGGCGCTTGCTTTTGCCTGGGTCGGTTGTGCACTCATGAGGCGATCTCCAGTTCGTTGGTTGAAGCGGGGCGTGCGTGGTGGCGTCCGATAGGGACGATCAGCGGTGTGCCTGAAATGGGGTCCGGAACCACGCGGGATTCCAGGCCGAACACGTTGTAGACGAGTTCCTCTGTCACTACGACGGGAGCGGGCCCTTCGGCGACAATGCACCCGCCCTTCATGGCGATGACGTGGTCCGCGTACCGTGCTGCGAGATTGAGGTCGTGGAGCACGATTGCCACGGTGGTGCCGCGGCTGCGGTTCAGGTCGGTGATCAGGTCCAGGACTTCCACTTGGTGCGCGAGGTCCAGGTAGGTGGTGGGCTCATCCAGCAGCAGGACTTCTGTTTCCTGCGCCAGGGCCATGGCGATCCACACGCGCTGGCGCTGCCCGCCGGACAGTTCATCGATGCTGCGGTCAGCGAGTTCCAGCGTGGAGGTGGCGTCGAGCGCGCGCTGCACCGCGAGATCGTCGGCTGCGCTCCAACTGCGGAAGAAGCCTTGGTGCGGGTACCGGCCGCGGCCCACGAGGTCACGGACGGTGATGCCGTCCGGAGCGGTGGGGTGTTGCGGGAGGAGGCCGAGCGTCCGCGCCAGTTCGCGGGCGGGACGGGTGTGGATGTCTTTCCCGTCCAGCGTCACGGTGCCACCGGCCGGCTTGAGAAGCCGCGACAGTCCGCGCAGGAGCGTCGACTTGCCGCAGGCGTTCGCGCCTACGATCATGGTCACTTTGCCCTCGGGGATCTCGGTGCAGAGTCCCTCCACCACTTTGCGTGCCTCGTATTGGAGCGTCAGGTCCTGGGCATTAAGGACGGCCATGTCAGGCCTCCTTTCGGTTCGACGTGACCAGCAGCCACAACAGGAAGGGAGCACCGAGGGCGCCGGTGATGACGCCGACCGGGAGGACGGTTCCGTCAAGGATGACGGGAGCGATGTTGGAGGCGAAGAAGTCGGCCAGGAGCACGATCAGCGCACCGGTAAGGGCCGACGCCGGGAGGCTTGGTTTGCGGACGATCCGGCGGGCGATCGGACCGGCGAGGAAAGCGACGAACGCTACCGGGCCGGCAGCGGCGGTTGCGACGGCGGCGAGTCCGACGGCGGTCAGCACCAGTCCCAGCCGGGCGGCGTTGACCTTGATCCCAAGGCCCGCAGCGGCGTCGTCCCCAAGTTCGAGGATGCGCAACGGGCCGGCGAGGGCAATGACCGCAGGGATCAGGACCAGCAAGGAGACCGCGAGGACGCCTGCCCGGTCCCAGGTTGCGGAGTTCAAGGATCCGTTGAGCCAGATGAGGGCATCAGCTGCAGTGCGGATGTCAGCGCGGGTCATGAGGAAGTTGACCACCGCGTGCAGGGCTGCGGCGATGCCGACGCCTGCCAGGATGAGGCGGTTGCCGGCGGCATTGCCGCGGCTGCCTCCACCCGCGCCCGAACCACCGCGGGAGATTGCGTAGATGATGGCTGCGACCCCGAGCGCTCCGCCGAGCGCAGCCCCGGAAACAACGGCACCGGAAGCGCCGAAAATGACGATGGCCGTCACGGCTGCCGCGCTGGCACCGTAGCTGATGCCGATGATGTCCGGGCTGGCGAGGGGGTTGCGCAGCATGGTCTGGAACAGTGCGCCGGCCAGGCCGAAGGCAATGCCGATCATGGTTCCCACCACTGCGCGGGGAAGTTTGTGCTCCATGACAATGAAGCTGGCCCCGGGGATCTTTTCCCCGCCGGTCAGATGGTTGATGACAATGGTGAAGAAGTCCGGAATGGTGACGGTGTAACTGCCCAGGAGCACGTAAACCGCGAACATGACGACTACAGCGAGCCCGAGGAAGAACGTAGGGCTCAGCACGCGCCGAAGTGACAGATGATGCCCATGTTTGTGGGGATTATTGGTGTTAAGTGCCAACTCGGTGGGGAGTTTGTGGACGGTTGTCACAGGCCGCCCCCCTTGCCGCGGCGGATGAGCCAGACGAACACGGGAGCGCCGATGATTGCCGTCATGATTCCTGCAGGGACTTCGCCGGGGAGAAGGATCACGCGGCCAACGATGTCGGCGCTGATCAGCAGGATGGGGGCCACAACGGCGGAGAACGGCAGGATCCACCGGTAGTCCGGCCCGGTCAGCGAGCGGACGGCGTGCGGAATGACGAGGCCCAGGAAGGCGATCGGTCCGGCCACGGCAGTGGCGGATCCACAGAGCAGGACGATGCCCAGCCCGGTGATGCCACGGGCCAAAGCGACGTTCTGCCCGAGGCCACGGGCAATGTCGTCGCCCAGTGCCAGGCTGTTCAGAATGCGGCCGCCGGCCAGGATGATCAGGGCCCCGATGGCGAGGAACGGCAGCGCGGGAAGGAGAACGGACCAATCACGTCCACCGATGGTGCCCACCTGCCAGAAGCGGAAACGGTCGAACGTGTCCTGGCTCGAAACCAGGATGACGTTCATCAGGGAGAACAGCCCTGCGCTCAGGGCCGCACCCGCAAGGGCGAGTTTGACCGGCGTCGCGCCGTCCCGCCCCAGGGAAGCAACGGCATAAACCACGACGGCGGCCGCCGCGGCGCCGATGAAGGCGAACCAGATGTAACCGGACAGCGAGCCGACGCCGAAGACGTAGATCCCCACAACGACTGCGAGGGCAGCACCGGCGTTGAGCCCCAGGATGCCGGGATCGGCCAGCGGGTTGCGGGCCACGCCCTGCATGGCTGCACCGGCAAGGCCAAGTGCGGCTCCGGCAAGCAGGCCCAGGACAGTGCGGGGAATCCGGGCGATGACCACCGCGTGGTTACCGTCTGCCGGATTGAAGTTGGTGAGGGCTTCCCAAACAGTAGTGAGTGGAAGCCCGCGCGCGCCGATCGCCAGGGATGCGGCGCAGACTGCGGCGAGTACGACGACGGCCGCCAACAGCCAAGCGGTGCGCTTGCCTGCCGTGCTGCGGGAACCGGTTCCCCCTCCGGTTCCAGCAGTTCCAGGGGCGATGCCTCCCGGGCCCGGCACCAAAGTGCCACTGCCCCGCCCCTGGACTGCCGTCGTCGTACTCAGTTTCATTGCAGTTACTTGCCCGCTGCGTCTGCTGCTTTACCCAGCTGCGGCAGGAACGTATCCAGTGCCCACGGCAGGCTCAGCGGCGATGATGCGGAGATGGAGAGCGTCAAAGTGTTGTCCGAATCGGCAACCAGGGCGCCCTTCTTGATGGCCGGGATCTGTCCGAGCAGCGGATCAGCCTTGATGGCATCTGCCGTGGTGGCGTCAGGAACCCAGGTGACGAAGATGTCGGAATCGAGCTCGTTGGCCTTCTCAGCGGACCACGGGATGAAGAACTCGGTAGTCGACTTGGTGTTCTGCTCAACTACGGGAGCCAGCTTCATGCCGATTTCGGAGAGGAAGCGGGGGCGGTTGTCGATGGCGGTGTAAACGTTGGCGCCGTCGCCCTTGGCGGGCTCGAGGTTGCCGTAGATGAAGGTCTTGTCCTTGATCTGCGGGAACTTGGAGACCTTGTCCTTGACGGTGGCCTCGGTGTCTTCGATCAGCTTCTTGGCTTCGGCTTCCTTGCCCAATGCCTTACCGATCAGAGTGGTGCTTTCCTGCCACGGCGTGCCGTAAGCGAGCTCCGGCTGTGCCACAACGGGGGCGATTTCGCTGAGCTTCTTGTAGTCAGCTTCTTCCAGGCCCGAGTAGGCGGCCAGGATGACGTCCGGGCTGAGCTTGGCGATTTCGGTGAAGTTGATGCCATCTGCTTCGGAGAACTGGACCGGAGCCTTGTCGGTGCCGAAGCCGGCGCCGAGCTTCTCCAGAGCTGCGTCCTTCCAGGGGGTGGAGCCCTTGTCGTTATTGCCCCACTCGTTCTTTGGAACGCCGACGGGAACAACGCCCAGTGCGATCGCGACATCGTCATTGACCCACGAAACGGTGACGACGCGCTTGGGCTGCTCTTTGATGGTGGTCTCACCAAAGACGTTCTTGATGGTCACGGGGAAAGCCGTGGACGCTGCCTGCTCAGATGCCGGAGCGGAAGTTGCCGGACCAGTGGAGCAGCCGGTGAGGGTAAGAGCGACGGCGGCCAAAGCGGCCGTCGCGGTTCCTGCTGTTTTCAGCAGGGCGCGGCGTGGGAGAAGGGAAGCCACGGGACTCCTTAAGTAAGTGATGCGAACCTAAGTAAGGCTAGCCTAGCCTGCCGATAATTAAGAAACGTTTGCGTCACCTAATCCAGCACACGTCCGAATTGGGATGCAGATCACACGCTCTCGCACATCCCGCGCCCTTCAAGCGAACGCTCTCGCAGTGGACAGCTGCCCTGCAGATTTGAAAGTATGAGGCAGCGGACTACCGCTTCTTACGGAATCAAACGAGGGGATGAGCGTGCGCACTGTGTCAGTTGCTGCAGCCATGGTTGGCGAGGTGGCCGTTTTGGCCTGCTTGGCACTGCCCCTCACGTCGGCATCTCTTTAGGCACTCCGCCCAGCACCCCGTGTTTGGGGTTTCTTTGCAGTGCCCTCTTTCTCCGATGACCGACGTCTTCTGCCACTTCCCGCGCGCCCAACCTCAGCGCGCCGGCGTCGACCATTCTCGAAAGAAGCTTTGCCATGCAAAAAATCACAGCCCAACAGATCCGTTCGTCCTTCGTTAACGCCAGCCGCTCGGAGGCTGCCAAGGCTAACCTCCCCCGCGACTTCGAAGCCCTCGACTGGGACAACCTGGAGTTCCTCGGTTGGCGCGACGAAAAGATGCCCCAGCGCGGCTACCTCGTGGTTCCGCACCGGGGGAAGCTCACCGGCATCCTGCTCCGGGCTCCTGAAGGTGGCTCAGGGAAGAGGCGCGTCGTCCTCTGCGAACTGTGCCGTGACGTCTTCTCCAAGGACGACGTTTACCTGTGGGTTGCCAAGAAAGCCGGACAATCCGGCAAGGACGGGAACACCGTGGGAACACTGATCTGCGCCGAATTCGGCTGCAGCGCCAATGTGCGGAAGGAACCGCCCGCCAACGAGATCAACCCGGACCCGGCCGCCGTCGTGGTTCGGCAGATCGCCGGACTGGAGTCCAGGACCGAACAGTTCCTGGACCGTGTCCGGGCGAAGTAGCCGAATGTAGCTGGCTGGACGGACCCTAGCGCAGAACGATGTCCACCGGGTTGGCCTCCGAGCGCCATGCGCCGGGTTCGCCGGGTCCCGCAATCACTGGAGCCGGGAGCACGCCGGAACGGTTGGTGCGCTTGTCGCGGAGGATTTCCGTGACGGATCCAAGGTGCCGGGACAGGTCAATCACGTTTTCCGGGGCAGCAAGCAACAGCTGGAACCCGAATTCGTGAAGCGCCTTGATGCCGGCACCCGCAAACTCTTCGGAAGCCAACACGAATGCTTCATCCATCATCACCGTGCCGTACGTCGTGAAGCCCTGCTCGGCAATGCCCAGCTGGTAGCTCAGGGCCGCCGCCATGATGAACGCCGTGAAACGCTGGCGCTCACCGCCGGACATGGAGCCGGTATCGGCATGCATGAAGACTTCGGTCTTCCGCTTGGCTGCCTTGCCGGTGCCGGCTTTGCCCGATTTCGAAGCAACCTCGCGGTGCTCCTTGCACTGGATAAACAGGTGCCCACGAACGTCCAGCACCTCGGACCGCCAACGTCGATCCTCCGGGGTTTGGGATCCAAGGCGCTTGACCAAGGTTTCCAGCGACTTGTAACGCGCGGTGAGTTCGGCGTCGTCGTCCACTTCTGTGGCTGAAGCGGCGCCGCGCGACGGCCGCGTGTGCTTCGCCTTCAAGGCGTTCTGGATCGCATCCTTGAACTGTTTGGCCGTCGCCGGAAGCGTCTGTTTGATGTCCAGTTCCAGGAAGCTGCCCTCATGGAAGTTGACCTCGGACAAGATGCCGTTGAGAGGCAGGATGCGGCTGGTGATGCTGCGGCGTTCCTCGTCCAAGAGGTGCAGGAGCGTGCTGAACGACTCGTGCGTGCGCTGGTTGAAGAACAGCCGGAACTCGGCCTCCTGCGCGGGCAATCCATCGCTCACAATCGCGTGATACCGGGATTCGAAGTCTCCGGCAGCACCGATCGAGGTACCGTGGTCGGCGCTGATGGCACTTCCCCAGTCGCGCACGAAGGCTTCGAACATGCGGGTCAACCGCTCGGCCGTCGCCTGGCCGCGCGATTCCGCGGAATGCAGTTCGTCGAGCAGCTTGTTGCGGACACTGTTGGCCAGGTTGTCGAGCTCGTACAGTTCAGAGACCTCGCCGACGCCGTCAAAGTACGGCTCCAGCGCGGCGACGGTAGAGGCCGACGGCGGTGATTGCTCCAGCTTCAGCCTCGCGGCATCGAGCAGGCCGTCCGCCGTGGTCATCTTGTGGTCCAGCGCCTTGTATTCGCTCTGCAATACTGCGGCCGCACCTGTGGAGGACTGGTGCTTGTCGCGTACGGATTCAATAGTGGCCCGCAACGGTTCAAGGTCCGCCTGCGCAGCCAGAGCATCCGTCAGGCGCTGTTCGATCCTGGCAAGTTCGTCTGCTGCGACGGCTGCGGAAACTTGCTCCCACGGCCGTTCATCCTCAGCCACACGGCGGAGCGCCTCGAGCTGCCGGGCCATGCCTTGGTGCGAATCCTCACGGCTCTGCGCAAGTTCCGCGGCTTTCGCGAGCTCGTTCTCCAACTCGCCCACGCGGGCTGCCACAAGCTCCAGTTTGGAAGCGTTGTCGAAGCCCAGGACGTAATCCTGGCGGCTTGTGAACCGGTCGTCCTTTTCCACGGTGTGACGGTTGCGCTTGACCACTCCGCCCAGACTCAGGCCCTTGTCCATCGACGCAAGCTCGTCAGGATCCTCCACGCACGGATACGCGAAGTCCACTGCGATCCGCTCACGGATCCACTCTCCGGCGTCCGCGTTGGCGCCCGAGGTGAGGATGCTCAACTTCGTCAAGAGGTCGCCGTCGGACACGTCCTCCACAGCCAACGCGCCACCGGCGAGCGGCTTGGACACATCAACGGCGCGGAGGGCACCACGGACGCTGTTGTCATTGAGGTAGCGCGTCACAGCCGCAAAATGCTCACCCGGAACCAGCAACGTGGTGGCGAGATTGCGCAGCGCGCGCTCGGCGGCCGGACGCCACTGGTCCTGCCCCTCCGCGAGGTCGATCAACTCGCCGCCAAACGGCATCCGCTCTTCCGGGACGCCGGTTGCGGCCGCAATGGCCGCGCGGTTTTCAATACTCGACGGCGGCAACAAGGACTTGCGCGACCGCAACGACAGGAGTTCCTGCTGGGCCGCCGCGAGTTCACGCTTTTTAGTCGCGTGCCCGTCGAACGCCTCGAAACGAAGCTCCTTCAGGGCCTCCGAATCGTCCTTCAACTCTGCCGATCGAGCTGCTGCCTGCTCGTGTGCCTGGTCCCATCCTTCGGCGGACCACTCAAGGTTCAGCCCGGCGTCGGCCAGCGCTTTCCGGGCCGAATCCTCTACCTGCTGACGGAGCTTCAAGCCAACCTTGGCGTTCTCCAGCGACTGCTCTATGGCCGAAATCGCGTTACCGCCGCGGTTGTTGTAGTCCAGTTCAAGGTCGCGAAGCTCTTTGGCCAAAGCATCCCGCACCGTGCGCTCAGCGGCGAGTTCCTGCGCCTTGGACTGGGCCAACTCCTTGAAACGGGCCAGCGTCCTGGCGTGCACCGTGACCGCGAGCTGCTGCTTGTACGCCTCGAACTCCTCGCCGGCCAACTCCCGGAGACGGTTCGCGTCCAGCAGGGCCTGCGCATACTCCTTGTTCAGCCCCGGAACGGGTGCCAACTGGTCGCGTTGCTGCCGCACATCCTCCAACCGCTGCCGGATGGACATCAGGTTGCTGAACTCCTCCACCACATCATCAGCGGCAGCCAACGTCGCCGGAGCATCGAGTACCTGGTCGCGGAAGAACGTATTCACGCTGCCGCCCAAACCCTTACCGGCCTGGATCACACGAAGCAGCGGCAGCGCCTGGTCCGAGTTGATACCCAGGAGCCTCCGGAAACGCTCGGCGAACGCCTTGTGGACGTCGAAAACCTGGCCATCCGGGAAGATCGACTCCAGCGCGCCCTTGGTGAACCGCTTCTGCGCGATCCCCTCAATGGCCTCAAGGTCCAACGGCTTGCTGTCGATCACATAGAAACGCCCGACGCTCGACTCCGTGCCGTTCTTCGGAAGATCGAACAGCGCCGACACCGTCACCTTCGTGCCGGCCGCGTTATCAAACGTCAGCGCGACGGCGGACCAGGTGGCACCCGGGCGCTGGAAGGCACTGGCCGAGCTGTCGCCCACCGCCTTATCACCCACCTTGCCGCGCATGTAAGTGAACGTGGTCCTCTTGTCCTCCACAGCACCGCCGGAACGCTGGGCAGCAGCCTCATTCGAGCGCGGACGGGCGTCAAACACGCGAAGCATCGCATCAAAAAGCGTCGACTTACCGACACCCGAGTTACCCGTCAGGAGGGTGCCCTTGCGGTCCACGTGCATGGTGTGGGCCCCATGGAATGTGCCCCAGTTGACCACCTGCACGAGCGCCAAACGCATCTGGCCCGGGTTTGTGAGCTCGCCGAGCGGGAGCATGCTTGCGATGGTCACTTGGTCATCCCGTCAGTCGTGGTTGCGTCCGCGGCGGTACCGGACACATGCTCGGCATGCTCGCTCGTACCTCGCTTGGACGCATGCTGCCGCATGTCCCCGGCATCGCCGCTCGCTTCGGTGAGGTGCTCGCCCGAGGTAGACGACGCCGATGCCGCCCCGGGAGTGGCATCGGGCCTATCGGAGCCGGCAGCATCGTCCGCAGGACGAATGCTGTCCGGCGAAGGGGCGGGGCCGGCATCGGCGTCGTCGTCTCCATCCGCGGAGGATTCAGAGGTGTCCAGGTCCAGGAGGGGTTCTGTTCCGGATTCGTCGGCGGCTACTGCTATCAGGGCCTCTATTTGGGCCGGGATGTCGCCGATGTTGTCGAAGGGCAGGGCCAGCGGGAGGGCGTTGCTGATGGTGTAGCTGTCGTCCAGCGGGGTGGGGAGGAGGAGTTGGCGGGCCAGGAGTTTGGTGATGGTGCGGGTGACCACGTCGGAGTCGCGCAGGGCATCTTGCTGGCCGGCCGGGGTGTAGTTGGCGACGAGGTCCGAGATTTCTTCGCGGGTGATCGTCGGGTCCGTCTGGGCGGTAACGTGGCGGTCCAGCAGGAGGCGCAGGCGAAGCAGGACGATGGTTTCCACGCGGCTCAAAGCACGCTGCTGCCGGAGGATGCTGGACCGGGAGCTCGCGCCGATGATTTCGGGATCGACGGGGCGCAGGACCGCGATTTTGCGGTCGTGATCGAGCTGGAGGGTAAGGAACAGTTCGGACAGGCGGCTGCGGAGGATCAGCTGGTTGTCCAAGAGCGTGGTCCACAATTTCTCGTCGCGGCCGCCGTCGATGTAGGGGCCTTTAAGGAGCTTCACCAAGGCGTGACGGACCTTCATGGGGAGGACGCCGGTGTCGCCGGGGAACAGTGCGGCGCCGTCCACGAAGGAGTCCCGCGGAGTCACCCGGAACGGATCCGCATGAGTGATTTCAGCAGCGGTCCCAGCCACCTCCTCGGTGACCTCATTCGCTTCGGCGCCATCCGCCGTCGTGATGTCCTCTGTTGTGATTTCCTCAGTCATCAGAATCCTCATTCAGCGTGACGACGGGCAGGTACGCCGTGCGGATGCTGCCGTCGATTTGTTCGAAGTCGATGTGTTCCCAGGCGGCCCGGTCGAAGGCAGCGCCGCCCTGCAGTGCCATGGACAGCAGGGTGCGCACGGTGTTGATGTGCCGTTCCTCGGCGGGCAGGTTTTCCCAGGCGTCGCCCAGGGTGGCCGCGCCGGCCATGGCCGCCCGGATAACGGCGGGCTTGGCCTTGCCCGTGCGCGCCGACCTCACCCGGTCGGAGTCGCTGAACGCGATGGGGTCGGCCAGACGCGGGGGTGTGGCGAATTCGTCGGGGTCGAACAGTTTGACCATTGCCAACGACTCGAATCCGGCGTTGAACAGGACTGGACCAGGGATCAGGCCGGGTCGGTCCCGTTCGTAGGGCATGGAACGGATGGCTTGCTCGGCTTCGGCCAGCACCTTGCGGAGGCTGACGGATTGGCGGACGTCGTCGCTCTGGATGTAGGTATTCAGGCTCTCGGAAAGCTTGCCGTAAATACGTTGGATCTGGCTGTGCTGCGCTCGCAGTTCGGCCACCAGATTTTTGAGCGTCTCTCGGTCCTCGTGGGAGAGGTCGTCGGCGAATTGCCTGCTCAACACTTCGCCGATCGCCGAGCGGAAGCGCAATTGCTGCTGCGGGTCCTCCAGGAACGCCGTGAACGACCGGAAGGTGCGGCCCTCGGGGCTTTGGCGCAGCCGCTTGTCGGCCTCCAAAACCTGGGCCATGGTGGCGCCCTTGCTCAGGGACTCCTCGATGATCTGGTTGCGGAGTTCGCCCACCAATTCCTCGATGCGGTCACGCATTTTCTTGTAGTCCGCTGGCAGGCTGGCGGCGAGGTCCAGAATGTTGCCGGCAGCTTCCACGGCGTCTTCGTCGTCCAGAAGGCCATCGAATTCGCCCGAGCTGATGTCCTCCACCAACTGCTGCCGCTCCTGGATTTCCTCCTCCAGGGCTTCCAGCCGCGCGCTCTGGTCCGGATTGGTCTCGTTGGCGAGCTTCTCCACGTCTCCCAGGAGCGTGCCGAGCCGCGATCCATTCAGCGTGGAACGCTCGCTGGAAAGGCTGTCCAGGAACGCCAGCACGCGGGCGGCGGGTTCCGTGACTTCGTAGACGATCTGGCCGGACTGGTTGCGTCGGGTCAGGAACTGCTTGCGCGTCCAATCGTCGCCGAACAACTTGCCGTTCTGCTGGCCGCCCAGTGTCGGGTCCTGTCGCCGGAGCTGCTCAAGGAAAGCGTCGACGTCGGCGTGGAACTCTTCGAGCGGAAGCTGTGGCCGGGTGCGGGTGAAGGATGCCTGCAGGACGGCGATCACCCACGGCGCCGATCGGGTCAAGGCCCATGCAGGGCCTTTGGTCAGCTGTTCGAGGTCACGGAGCCTCGCGCTGATGGCGTCGGCGGAGGACATGGCTGAACGGGACAACTACTCTCCTTCAGCTGCTGCGAAACCTGGCTGGCAGCGGAAACTGCCCCGTACAAGGTTAACGCAGAGCATCAGCCTCCCCACCGCAACCATTTCGTAACCTACCGTGCGGTATGGTTTCGATCCCGCATCAACGGCGTCGCGAGGCGTTTCACCTCTGGCCGGAAAGCCCGCCCACCCCTAGTGTCAGAACATCGACGCAGCCACGCCGCGCCGACCCACGCACCGTCGCTCCGGGGGGAACCATGGATTTCGATTTCACTGCGCTGGAAACAGGCACCTACGTAGTTATTGGAACGCTGGTCTTCGCTGCACTTTTAGTGGCATTCATCGCAGCAGCAGCAATCGCAACAATCATTCTTATTGGCGCCATGGGCATGGTCTGGTACGCCGTCAAAGGCATTCTGGGTGGCCTCGTCCATGGCATTAATTTCGCGTGGGACCGCTTGGTTCACCACGCAGGACAAGTGGAAATTCCGGCCGAATTCCAGCCACAGATTTCCTCTGGCACGGGTAGCTACCCGCGGGTAGCATTGAGGGACAGCTGAAGGGTTCCCACCCACGGCGGACCCTGGCTCCATCCGGTACAACCGGCTAGAGGAGTTACTCCATGACGTCCGCCACTGACAACAGTCTCGCCGCCGCAAGCGTCAACGCCACCGCAGAGGAAGCCCGCGCCGTCGCCGAGGCCGCGAGGGAAACCGAATGGAACCGGCCCAGCTTCGCCAAGGGCCTCTACCTGGGCAGCTTCGACCTCAGCCTGATCCACCCCTGGCCACAAGCACGGGCAGACGACGTGGAGCGGGGCGAGGAATTCATGGGCCGCCTCCTCACGTTCGCCAAAACCATGTCCGGACGCGTGATTGAACGCGATGCCAAAATTCCCGACGAATACCTCAGGGGGCTCGCCGACCTGGGCGTTTTTGGTATGAAAATTCCGCGGGAATACGGCGGCTTGGGTTTGTCCCTGGTCTACTACGGCCGGGCGCTGGCCCTGCTGGGATCGGTTCATCCAAGCCTCGGCGCCCTCATTTCCGCGCACCAGTCCATCGGCGTCCCGGAGCCTGTGAAGGAATTCGGCACACCGGAACAGAAACAGGAATACCTGCCGCGCTGCGCCGCCGGCGCCATTACCGCTTTCCTCCTGACAGAGCCCGACGTCGGCAGTGACCCCGCGCGCATGGGCGCCACTGCCGTGTTGTCCGACGACGGCGGTTCTTACCTTTTGGACGGCGTGAAACTGTGGACCACCAACGGTGTGATCGCCGAACTGGTGGTGGTCATGGCCCGGGTCCCAGCACATACCGATCCCGACGGGACGGAGCACAAAGGCGGGATCTCCGCGTTCGTTGTGGAAATGGACTCCCCGGGCATCACGGTGGAGAACCGCAACGCTTTCATGGGGCTGCGTGGAATCGAAAACGGCGTGACCCGTTTCCACCAGGTCCGGGTCCCCGCGGCGAACCGGCTCGGCCGCGAAGGCCAAGGACTCAAAATTGCCCTCACCACTCTCAACACGGGACGGCTCTCCATCCCCGGTTTGTGCGTTGCTGCCGGAAAGTGGAGCCTGAAGATCTCCCGCGAATGGTCCAACGCCCGGACCCAGTGGGGGCGTCCAGTGGGCCAACACGAGGCAGTGGGCAAAAAGATCGCGTTCATCGCCGCCACCACTTTTGCGCTGGAAGCGGTCTTCGAATTGTCCGCCGAGATGGCCGACGCCGGCCAAAAAGATGTGCGCATCGAGGCTGCACTGGCCAAGCTGTGGTCCACGGAATTGAGCTGCCGGATCGCCGATGAACTTGTCCAGATCCGTGGCGGCCGGGGCTTCGAAACCGCTGATTCCCTTGAGGCCCGGGGCGAGCGTGCTGTCCCCGCCGAGCAGCAGCTCCGGGACCTCCGCATCAACCGGATTTTCGAGGGTTCCAGCGAGATCATGAAACTCCTGATCGCCCGCGAAGCCGTGGACGCACACTTGGCCGCCGCGGGCGACCTCGCCTCAGCGGATGCGAGCCTTCAGGACAAGGCGAGGGCCGCCGTCGGGGCCTCTGGCTTCTACGCGAAATGGCTGCCGAAACTCGTGGCGGGTGCCGGCATGGATCCCCGGTCCTACGCGGAATTCGGGCGCTTGGCCAAACAGCTGCGATTCGTTGAGAGGTCCTCGCGACGGCTTGCACGGCAAACCTTCTACGGCATGGGCAGGTGGCAGGCGAAGCTCGAGCACAAGCAGGCGTTCCTGGGCAGGATCGTAGACATCGGCGCCGAGTTGTTCGCTATGGCCGCGTGCTGCTCGAGGGCTGAAATGCTGCTCCGCAAGCACCCGGAACAAGGCGCCACCGCGTTCGAACTGGCAGAGGCATTCTGCGAGCAAGCCCGTGTGCGGGTGGACGAATACTTCGACCAGCTGTGGAGGAATACTGACGACGGCGATCACGGACTCTCGCGCAAAGTCCTCGCCGGTGACTACGCCTGGCTGGAGTCCGGAGTCCTGGACCAGTCCGAAGGTACCGGGCCGTGGATCGGCGACGCCTCGCCCGGAGCCTCATCCAAGGAGAACCTGCACCGCAACTATCGATGAAGCGCTAGCGAACGTCCCCATCCACGTAGAACCATCGCTTGCCTTCCCGAACAAAGCGGCTGACTTCGCGCTGGACGCCGCGTTCGCCGTCGAGCCTGTAGTGCGCAGCGAACTCCACGGTGCCCGTCGTGTCCAGGGGGCCGCCATTCGACGTCGAGACGATGTCCAGCCTGCGCCACTGCATGTCCGCATCGAGGTCCATGGATTCCGGCCGGGTGGAGGCGTGGCAGGTGCGCAGGAGGTAGCTGGGGTCCAGGACGACGAACGCCGAATAGCGGGAACGCATGAGTTGTTCGGCGGTGGGCGCGTCGGCGTCACCGCGGTGGAACCGGGCGCAGCAATCGTCGTACTGCTCCCCGGAGAGGCAAGGACAGGCGCCGTTGTGGAGTCTGGCAAGGTCAGGGGTCACGAGGTCCCAATCTGGTGCTGTAAATGAGAGCTGGGCAACATATTTTCCCACGCCGTATAACAGCTTTGAAACAACCCCGCCAGAGTGGGGGGCGGCGCGTGATTCCGTCGGTGCTGGACCTTAGGCTGGATACGCAAGCTGGGTGGGCAATGCGCGCATCACAAAACGACAGCCAGGGGAGGCTACGTGGAGGATCCGACAACACTCGCCATCAACCTGACGTATTTGGGAACACTGGGACTCGCTGTCCTCATGTTCCTGGGTCTCGGGTTGGTCATCATCATCACGTTGGTGGTAGCGGGAGTCGGGCGCCTGCTGTCGATTGTCCTCCTGGCGATGGTGGGGATATTCCCGAAGAAGGAAACCACTCCGATCGTCCATGTGCCGCCGCGCCCCGCACGCGTCCCTGGTCCTGTGACCGGCGTCGAGTCTCCAGCAGCTGTTGAATCGCCTCTGGATGACCTCGCCTATCTTGAGACTGGATCTACTGCGGCGCAGGCTCCTACAGCGGTTGCTACGGCAAAGTCTGGTGCCGCTGCACCGGTTTCGAAGGCTGCCGCCGTGCCGGTTTCGAAGGCGGCCGCCGCGCCGGTTTCGAAGGCCGCCGCCGCGCCGGCAGCTCCGCCAGCGGCGAAGCCCGCCGTGCCTTCCGCCCCTGCTGCGCCTTCCGCTCCTGCCCAACCCGCCGCGCCCAAGCGCGACCTCCTGGGAGACGTTCGACGACGACTCTCGGGTGCGTCTGCCGCTGTCAAAGACGGCGCGTGGAAGGCCAAGGTAGACCCCCGCAACCTTCCCAAACCGGCGGAGGTCAAGTCGGTGGTCGAAAACCAGACCGCGCACCATCCGATTCTCGTGGCAGCCACCAAGGAACCGCCGGTTCTGGCGAAGGACTGGGCCGATGCCGTGGCCGAGGCCGATCGTCGTGCAGCCGCCCGCGCTCAGGCTGAGCAGCCGCCCACCATCAAGGTGACTGTCCGCGACGTCGGCGAGCCCACGCCGTCGTCGTCCAATGGCAAAACGCCAGGCCCCAACACGCCGGATACTTCGACAAAACCGGCCGGCAGTGGCAACGGCAAAAACGGCTCCGGTGGCGACGGCGGCGCCGGCAACGGCAGTGGCACCGGCAACGGCGCAAAGAAGTCGGGCCCGAACACTTCCAAGAATGGGAAGTCTCCGAGCCCGATCCGAAAAGGTTCACTCAGCAGCGCCAGCCGCAACTCCTAGCGGCGTCTAAACGGCCAACTGCCGGAAAGACGCGCCATGGTAGATCAGCGGCTTTGACTCCAGGTTGATGGTGGTCGCTTTGACCTCCAGGACCACGATCGCGTGATCACCGGCGGGCGTCTCGGAGACAACTTCGCATTCGAAGCCCAGCACGGCACCGTCGATCAGCACTGCACCTGAGTCGCTCACGCTGGTGTCCAGCCCCGCGAAACGGTCGCGTGTCTTGGAGGCCAGTTGAAGGGCAGCCGCTTCCTGGCCCTCGGCGAGCACCGAAACGCCCAAGCGCTGCGCTTGGCGGAGCTTCGGCCACGTTGTGGAGGAGTTCTGCACGGCAAACATCACCAGGGGCGGTTCCAGCGAGACACCCACGGTGAAGGACGAGGCCACCAAGGCTTCCGGAGTGAAGTCCACCATGGCGCTGAACGCGGCAACTCCGGACGGGAACTGGGCAAATGCGGCCTTGATGGCCGCCGTTTCTTCCACTGTGGTCTGTGTCATTCCGCTGTCCCCTATTCGTGCGTTGCTTGAGTTCCTTTCCATAATTCACCTGCTTCCGGCAACAGCAATATTTGTTGATTCGAAAGACATTTGTGTTGCCGTGTGTCAAGAAATGTCGCGAAGTAAGGCCTCTTCCATTACTTCGCAAGACGAAAAACGAAGAAGTTCTACCGCTTGCGTTTATGCCTCCGACGGCCGTGTGTAGCCTCGATTGAACATCCCGTCCGTGGCCACCGACTCACGCCTGGACACCAGCACCGCCTATCAGCACCGTCCCACCACAGGAAGCCGACATGAGCCTCAACGAGCTACGAACGCTTGGACGCACTGGCGCCCTGATCAGCCCGCTCACGCTGGGCACCCTCAACTTCGGCACCGGCGCCGCACCCACGGGTCCCGCCGAGAGCATCCGCATCATCAAAGCAGCGCTGGACGCCGGCATCACCAGCGTCGACACTGCGGACATCTACTCCCAGGGCGAGGCCGAAACCGTGGTTGGCCAGGCCATCCACAGCCGGCGCGACGACGTTTTCCTCGCCACCAAGTTCCACGGCCAGATGGGTTCCAACCCGGCGCACGCAGGCAACTCACGCCGTTGGATCGTCCGGGCTGTGGAGGACAGCTTGCGGCGGCTGAACACCGACAGGATCGACCTCTACCAAGCGCACCGCCCGGACTACAACACCGATCTCCTGGAAACCATCACTGCGCTGAACGATCTCATCCGGCAGGGCAAGATCCTGTACTACGGCACGTCTGTGTTCAGCCCCGCCCAGCTTGTTGAGGCCCAGTGGATCGCCAACACCAACCACCTCACGCCGCCCGTGGTTGACCAAGTGCCGTATTCGCTTCTGGTGCGCGCCAACGAACGTGACGTTTTCCCCATCACCCAGCAGTACGGCGTCGGGGTTCTGAGTTATGGACCGCTCGACGGCGGGTGGCTGGCCGGCGGTTACCGCGTCGGGGCGGGCCAGCCTGAAAGCTCGCGATCGGCTGCTGTCCCGGGCCGCTTCGACGTCACCGCGCCCTTCAACCAGGGCAAACTGCATGCGGCCGACGCCCTTGCGCAGCTCGCGTCCCGGCATGGGCTGACCTTGATCCAGCTCGCTGTGGCCTTCGCCCTGAATCACCCGGCCGTCACCAGCGTCGTCATCGGGCCGCGCACCGAGGACCACCTCACTGACTATTTGAAGGCAGCAGACGTGGTGCTCAGCGAGGCGATCCTCGACGAAATCGACGACATCGTTGCACCCGCCGTGAACTTCCTTGAACGCGACGCCGGTACCGTTGCACCGCACCTTGAGTACCCGGAATTACGACGCCGGTAGCCCCCCTTCCGTTGTGAGGCCTACTTTGCGCCCTCTTTGACTCCGTTGGGGCGCAGAGCGGGCCTCGCAACAGACTCTTGACGGGGTTCGACCGCGGCGTGATCCTTGTCCTAAGTGCTGCGGCACTCCGCAGCGTTTAGCTTCCAGTAGAACGCCGCCGTCCCATGTCCAAGCACCACGTCAAGCAAAGGGCAGCAAAAGCCGCCACCCCCGGGCAGCCGACCGAAGGTCCTCTGACCCACGAAGAACTGCAACTCTCCGGCCGGAACCATTCCATGCCGCTCGAGGCCCTGCACGACGACATCACGCCGGCGGGCCTCCACTACCTGCTCATCCATTTCGACATCCCGCACGTTGCCGCCGACACCTGGCGGTTGCGGCTGGGCGGGGCAGTGGATCACAGCCTCGAACTGAGTCTTGAGGACATCAAGGCCAGACCCGCAGTCACCATGCCAGTGACCATGGAATGCGCAGGAAACGGCCGGTCACTTTTGGAACCGCGGCCGCTGAGTCAGCCGTGGGTCCTCGGTGCAGTGGGCACCGCCGAGTGGACCGGAACTTCCTTGGCACCCCTGCTGGAGGAGGCCGGTTTGGCGAGTGACGCCGTCGAACTTGTCTTTACCGGTGCTGACGCCGGTGTCCAGGGTGGCGTCGAAGAGCCGTATGCGCGCAGCCTTTCGATCGCCGAGGCAATGCATCCCGAGGTCATGCTGGTCTACGCCATGAACGGAAGTCCCCTGCCGATCCAGCACGGGTTCCCGCTCAGGCTCCTGGTGCCGGGGTGGTACGGCATGGCGAGCGTGAAGTGGTTGACGTCGATTGAGGCTGTGACGTCGCGGTTTATGGGTTTCCAGCAGGCGGTCGCCTACCACTATCTGCAAGGGCCCGATGGGCCTGGGCTGCCCGTCACACACATCCGGGTTCGATCGCTGATGGCGCCTCCCGGGATTCCTGATTTCTTCACCCGACGCCGCATTGTCGACTCCGGCCCGGTCATGCTGCACGGCCGCGCGTGGTCAGGCCACGGCGAGGTGGAACGGGTGGAGGTAGGGATCGACGGCGAGTGGATGCCCGCTCATGTGGACCCGCCCGTGGGTGATTTCGCGTGGAGGTCGTGGTCCATGGTGTGGGTCGCGAGTCCGGGCGAGCACGTGCTGCGCTGCCGGGCTATGGATACGTCCGGCGCGCTGCAGCCCACCGACCAAGTGTGGAATTACCAGGGCATCGGGAACAACATGGCACAACGGGTTGAGGTGACGGTTCGGTAGTTTTCCTCGTGGGCCCGCTCCGAGCGCCGAGCGCGCCGAGAACGCTGGAACGCTGCGTAATCGCCGGAACTTTCCCTACGATCTCGCCGCTTTCGTGTGTTCTCGCGGGGCAGGCGGACCCCGGTTAGACTCGTTCCAATCATGAGTATCCCGTCTTCCTCCCCAGCGAACGTCCGCGTCGACGCCTGGTTGTGGGCGATCCGCGCCTACAAAACCCGCTCCGCCGCGACGGCCGCCTGCCGTGCCGGACATATCCGCATCAATGGGAACCCTGTCAAAGCGTCGCAAAGCGTGATCATCGGCGACACCATCCGGGTCCGGGAATCAGGCTGGGAACGGATCCTCGAAGTCCGACGACTCATCGCCAAGCGCGTCGGAGCCGAAGCTGCCTCACACTGCTTCACCGACCACACTCCCCCTCGCCCAGTCGCTCCCAAACTCGGGCTCCCGCAGCGCGACCGTGGCGCCGGCCGTCCCACCAAGAAGGACCGCCGGGATATGGAGAAGCTACGGGGGTAGGTGGTTGCTGGCCGCAGCTGGCACTTATCCACATGCCGTGTTCTCTGACATGAATGCTTACCCGTCCCCCGCCTAGACTGACCGGCACACCGCCAATCAGCTGCTGGGGAGCCTGTCATGCCACGCCTTTCGTCTGCCACTTTTCCGTTTGTTCATGCGCGGAGGGTGGTCATGGGCGTCGCTGTCGCACTGCTGCTGGGTGGCTGCCAGGGCGGTCCAACGCCGGGCGGCTCACCTTCAGAAACACTTTCGACGACGGCGTCGCCCGCCACCAGCGCTTCGGTTCCGGCGGCTTCGGCTACTCCGAATAGTCCGCCAGCGTCCGCCGTGTACAAGCCCGCGGATGCCAAGGGGAAGGCCGAGAATGTGCCCGTTCCCGTGATGCCGGAGTTGGCGAAGGAGAACTCGAAGGCAGGGTTGGAGGCGTTTATTGGGTACTGGTACGCGCAGCTTTCTTATGTGGACGAAACCGGCGACATGTCGTCATGGCTGCCGTTGATCTCCGAAGACTGCCGTCTGTGTCTCCGGCTGCGGGAATCCGCCGAAGACGGATATACAGACGGGCGGTGGCTGACGGGTGGGAAGATCTCAGTCCCCGTTGTAGAGGTGCTTTGGAGGGACAACTCCATACAGTCAGCAAAAGTCCAGGTGATTCAGCAGCAGATTGACTATTACAACGCAGACGGCAGCATCGGGCGGTCGAGTTCAGAAGCGTCCAACGATGCGTTCGCCCTGTTCGCCAAGTACGTTGATGGTTCATGGATCGTGGTGGATCTTGGGGTCATTGCGTAAACCTATTGTGAAAGTTAGTGCAGTGGCCGTTGGGCTTGCGATCTGGTTTGCCGCCTATCTTGGCGTGGCGACGCCGTCCTCGGCATCTGACGATACGTGGGCCGCCAACAACGCAGGTGATCGGGGGATCGACATCGGCGCGCGCTTCAGAATCGATCCCCAGACAGGGCTGCTAGGCCCCCGCCTCGACGGATCATCGGCATCGCAAGCTATCGATGACCCCAACCAGTACATGGCTGACACCCATTGCCGTGCCGATGGACCTGACACCAAAGACCCGGGTTGCGACGCCCTCGAATGCCCGGCAACCACAACCGGCGGAGAAGAAGGCACCCCCGTGATCTGGAAGGAAGCCCCCAAAGCCATCACCAACCCAGGCTGGACCGACTGGATCCCCGTCAGCGGACCCACCTGTCTCTACGACGCCCAGCCCGAGAACGTCCTGGCCAACATCGCCGCGCGCATCCTGACCGACTTCCGCCAACTACCCGTCAACCCAGGGACCCTCGAAGCCCAACCCTTCCCGCACACCCTCAAAGGCGGACCCACCAACTTCTACGCCACCACCGCAGAACAAGGCTTCGACGTCACCATCCTCGGCCAAGCAGTCCACCTCACCGCAACACCAGCCAACTACACCTACACCTTCGGCGACGGAGGAGCTCTCGGACCCACACCGGTGGCCGGCTACTCCATCCCGGAGACCGACTGGCTCAACAACGAGACGCGCACCAGCCACATCTACACCGAAACCGGCAACTACCAAGCCACCCTCACCACCAGCTTCACCGGCACCTACTCCGTCAACAACGGCCCACCCCTACCCATCAACGGAACACTCGACATCACCACACCGGCCAAAACCATCCACGTCTGGAAAACAGAAAGAGCACTCGTCGCCGACACCTGCCAGCAAAACCCCAACTCCTGGGGCTGCCCCGGCGCAAAGAGGAAGTAAGCCGCGAGGTCTAGCCGGAGGTTACGAGAACCAGGTCCCCGGAGGGCCCATGAAGAGCAGGAAGCTGAACACTGCACCCACGGCCACCAGCGTGACAACAACGGCAAGGATCGGGTTCCGCAGGACCCAAGCCTGGGCTTTCTCGAATCCACCACGCGGCGATTCTCCCCGGCTGCCAAGCGCCAACCGCCAGCGAGGAGGCCACGGCGGTCGAGCGACTTTTCCATCGGGATGGTGGCGTAGGGGATGACGGCTGAACCTATGGCAAGGAGGCCGGTGCGCGTTGACCACTTCTGGTTGATCCAAGTGAAAGCAGCAGTTGCGGCGTAGCAAAGGAAGACGAAGCCGTGAATGCCGCCCGCGATGCTCACTCCGACATCGGTGGTTCGCGTGACGTACTTAAGGAACAACCCGATCAGCAGCAACGTCCAAGTCACGGCCTCGGCAAAAGCAACGGTACGGAACAAGGTGCGGGGCTGCATGGAATTCCTCAGGTAGGAAACAGGAGACACGTAGTATTTTACCGGCCGTAGAACTTCCCTCGCGTCACGGCAACGGAAGTGCCTCCCGGTTACGGATACGGGAATCGCCAAACTCGATGGCAACGGGAGCGATCTCCACAACCGGTTCGTGCCGTGTGCGGGCTTTCCCGACAGCAATATGCGGAACCCAGCGGGGCGATCTGTAACCGAGGGCAGGCGAGCTCAGGATGAAGTCGTCAATATTGTCGAGCCCCAGGTCATCCAGCAGAAGGTGCAACCCCTGCAGCAGGAGCGCCTGGTAGTCCTGGGCTTCTTGTGGAACGTCCACGGCCAAGCCCATGACCCGTCCGCCACCCAAGGGAATCAGCCGGTCCGATTTACCAAGGAATCCGGCCAAAACAGGGAGCTCCGTCAACCAACTGGCGACTTCAGGGAGCACGTGCTCAGGCCTCGCCGCTCCTCTGGTCCACGCCACGATGTCTTGGGCCAGGTCATCGAGAATCCCAACGTGCAGCAATGTCAGGTGCAACCCCGAAGGTTTACGGAGGGCATCAACGAACCGGGCCAGGCCCTCATAGTCGGAGGCGCCGTCGCCGACACGGAGAACGGGCACCTCAACTGTGATGCGAGGCCCATCCGGTGTGCTTCCAACTGGCTTGCTGGCCGTCATGGTTGCCATTATGCGCCGAACGCCAAGCGGGCGGGAGGCCGACGGCGGTACTCGCCTAACGCCGTCGAGCCCTGTCGCTACTTCTTGGGGCGTGCCTGGACGAGGTTGGCGAACGGAAGCCGCCCGAACGACGAAACAAAGTCAGAATGGTAGTCGGCTTCGGCGGCATTGACCTCGGAGGCGGGGAGCTCCTTCCAGGCAACAACGAGGTCCAAGGCATCCCGTAGTTGCCAGATGAGCCGTGCATCCCAGACAACGGTGGGCCGTCCGCGGCCGTAGTCCATAAATTCCTGGATCTGCTTGCGAAGCCCCCGGTTACCTTGGCTGCCCGCGCTCGCTTTGCCTATGTACAGCACGGAAGCATCCGCAATCCACTCGGCTTCCAAGGCTTCCCGCTTGAGCGAAGGGTCCTTCTTCTTGAACGTGCCGGCAGTGCTCTTGCTGAGGAATACGGGGTCGAAGTCAGCGGGGCACAGGATGGCGAAGACGCCGGGGCCTTGGGGAATCCTCATGGGGTCGAGCTCGTCGAGCGGTCGGAATCCGGTGAACCCGTCCTGCGTGAGGGACTTTTTGGTGAAGAGCATGGTCCATTGTGTCAAGGATGGCTCGTCCCGACAGAAAGCCATGGTGGCGGTGCCAAAGGGGCCCTACCAGCCCCGAAACCGTGAAGCAAGCCTTTCAGCGTTGACAGCCCCTTGTGACCCGTGCCATATTCAAAGCGTGAACCTGTCAGACAGCCGGACAGCCGGACAGCAAGAGCCCCAGGGTGGGCATATGCCCATTTCCCGCATCTCCGCAGCTGAAGCGGTCTTCGCGGCCCTGAGGCGTGCGATCGAGGGCGGCCAGTTCGATATCGGCACCAAGCTGAGCTCGGAAGCGACGCTGGCGGGCCAGTACGGCGTCAGCCGCTCCGTCATCCGGGAAGCGCTGCGATCCTGCAACACCTTGGGCCTCACCGTGACCAAAACAGGCAAGGGCACGTTCATTGTGGCCAACAAGGTCGCTAATGACCTTACCTTGGGCCAGTACAGTGCGCGTGATCTCAACGAAGCCCGCCCGCACATCGAGATCCCGGCAGCCGGGCTCGCCGCGCAAAGAAGGACGGACGAGGAACTTGAGCACCTCAGGGAGATCATCCAGGAAATGCTCAGCGAGAACGATCCCGAGGCCTGGGTGAACCTGGACGCGAGCTTCCACTCCGCCGTGGCCCGCGCCAGCGGAAACCGGGTGTTCGCCAGCGTCGTCTCGGATATCCGCGAGGCTTTGGCACACCAGTCCGAAACCCTCAACCTGGTCGCTGACCGGCAACACCGTTCGGACGAGGAACACGTCGCCGTGCTCAACGCGATCGAAGCCGGAGACTCTGAAGCCGCAAGCAAAGCGATGGCCGCCCACCTGCAGGCCGTCAGCGTGGCACTGGACACGATCCTCAGCAAATGAATATCCCAAAGGACACCATGCCCGCCCCCGCAGCACCGGCCCACCAAGCCGCGGCACAAGAACTCAAAGCGCCGCACCACGTCCCCCTCGTCGAGGTAACCCGCGACGGCCTGGTGGAGAGCATCCACTACGGCTCGTTGATCGCACTCCACAAAAACGGCACCACCGCCGTGGAAGCCGGCGAACCGGACGCGCCGATGTACCCGCGTTCAAGCCTGAAGCCACTGCAGGCCGTTGCACTGCTCAAGGCCGGTTTGGACATCCCCCAAAACCTCCTGGCTCTCACCGCTGCCAGCCACTCGGGGCACAGATGCACCGCGACGGCGCCACTGAAATCCTGAAGCTGCACGGCCTGACCGAGGCGGCACTGGCCAACAGCACGGACCTGCCATACGGCGTTCAGGAGCGCGAAGAATGGCTCCGCGCCGGCAACGGTCCCACCCGAATTGCACAAAACTGTTCCGGCAAGCATGCTTCCATGGCCGCCGTCTGCGTCATCAACGGCTGGCCTGTGGAGGGGTACTTGCACCCCGAGCACCCGCTGCAGGTCCTGGTCCGCGACAGCATCACGGACCTCACTGGCGAGGAAGCAGCTGCCGCGAGTACGGACGGCTGCGGGACCCCGCTCTTCGCACACTCCCTGCACGGCATGGCCCGGGCTTATGGCCGCCTCGCCGCTGCCGAGGCAAGCACCGATGAGGGCAAAGTCGCCCACGCCATGCGCCGCTTTCCTGAGATGGTGGCCGGCGAAGGCCGCGACGTCACCGCCCTCATGCGGGCCGTGCCTGGGCTTCTGGCAAAGGACGGTTTTGAGGGCCTCCAGCTGGTGGGCCTCCCGGACGGCACCGGTGTGGCCATCAAGATTTCCGACGGCGGCGATCGCGCCCGCATGCCTGTCACCGTTGAGGTTCTTCGCAGGTTGGGCGTCGACGGCGGCAGCCTGGACACGATTCAGAGCCCACCCGTGCTGGGCGGCGGCCTTCCGGTCGGCGAGCTCCGCGCAGCAAATATTTTCAGCAACTAAACCAAGGACAGCTATGACCACCGTCGATCAGGCGATCCCCCTCCGTTCCGAACACGACCTTCTAGGCGACCGTGATGTACCCGCGGACGCTTACTGGGGCGTCCACACCCTCCGTGCCATGGAGAACTTCCCCATCACAGGGCAGCCCCTCTCCACCAACAAGCACTTGGTCCGCGGCCTGGCCGCAGTGAAGCAGGCTGCGGCCCGCACCAACCACGAGCTTGGCCTCCTGGATGCCGAGAAGGCGGATGCCATTGTGCAGGCCTGCCAGGACATCATGGACGGCATGCTCCACGAGCAGTTCATGGTGGACGTGATCCAGGGCGGCGCCGGCACCAGCTCCAACATGAACGCCAACGAGGTCATCGCCAACCGTGCACTGGAAATCCTGGGCCACCCCAAGGGCGACTACTCCAAGCTGCACCCGAACGACCATGTGAACCTGAGCCAGTCCACCAACGACGTCTACCCGACGGCGGTCAACCTGGCCACGATTTTCTCAGTCAAGGAACTCCTGGAAGCCCTCGAAGAACTGGAGCTGGCCTTCGCTGAAAAGGGCCGCGAGTTCCGGACGGTCGTCAAGATGGGACGCACCCAGCTGCAGGACGCTGTTCCCATGACCCTCGGACAGGAGTTCGGCGGCTACGCCGTGACCATCGGCGAGGACCGGGCACGCCTGGACGAGTCACACATGCTGATCCACGAGATCAACCTTGGCGCCACAGCCATCGGCACGGGGTTGAATGCCCCGGCGGGCTACGCCGAGGCTGCCTGCCGCCACCTGGGCGAAATCACAGGCCTTCCCCTCCTCACGGCCGCTGACCTCATTGAGGCAACGCAGGATGTGGGCGCGTTTGTTCACCTGTCCGGTGTGCTGAAGCGCGTGGCAGTAAAACTCTCCAAGATTTGTAACGACCTCCGCCTGCTGTCTTCCGGACCGCGTGCGGGTTTGGGCGAGATCAACCTTCCGGCCGTGCAGTCCGGCTCGTCGATCATGCCCGGCAAGATCAATCCGGTGATCCCGGAAGTGGTCAGCCAGGTGGCATACGAAGTCATCGGCAACGATGTCACCGTCACCATGGCCGCGGAGGCCGGCCAGCTTCAGCTGAACGCCTTCGAACCGATCATTGTGCACAGCCTGCACAAGAGCATCTCCCACCTGGAAGCAGCGTGCCGCACCCTTACGGCGCGCTGTGTCCGGGGCATCACTGCAAACACCGAACGGCTACGGCTTACCGTGGAGCAGTCGATCGGTCTCGTCACGGCATTGAACCCCCATATCGGTTACGCCTCCGCCACCGCTATCGCGCAGGAAGCGCTGGCAACGGGCAAGGGCGTTGCGGAACTCGTGCTGGAGCACGGTCTTCTGACCGCCACCCAGCTGGAGGAACTGCTGAGCCCCGAGCGTCTGGCAAATCTCAGCAAATAGGCCGAAACTGGCCTGTAAAACCTCCAACCAGCCGTCCCGCCCCATGAGGCATACCCCACGAGGCTTTGTTCTGCGTGCCCGGATCCTCAACCGGACGCGCACAGGACACCCCCAACAGGACACCCCTAAGGATTCCAATGACCAATCCCATCACGGACCACACGGTCCCGGCCCAAGCGCACGCCAGCGAGAAAGCCCTCCACAAGGAGGACTCCGGCTACCACAAGGACCTCAAGCCCCGCCAGATCCAGATGATCGCGATCGGCGGCGCAATCGGTACCGGACTGTTCCTGGGCGCCGGCGGCCGACTCAACGCAGCTGGTCCCTCCCTCGTTATCGCGTACGCAATCTGCGGCTTCTTCGCTTTCCTGATCCTCCGCGCACTCGGTGAACTGGTTCTGCACCGCCCGTCGTCGGGTTCCTTCGTTTCCTACGCCCGTGAGTTCTACGGCGAAAAGGCAGCCTTCGTTTCGGGCTGGTTCTACTGGATCAACTGGGCCACCACCACCATCGTGGACATCACCGCAGCGGCTCTCTACATGGAGTTCTTCGGCAAATACGTCGCCTGGATAGGTGCCGTTCCGCAGTGGGCGTGGGCGCTCATTGCGCTGGTTGTAGTGCTCTGCCTGAACCTGGTCTCCGTGAAGGTCTTCGGTGAAATGGAGTTCTGGTTCGCGCTGATCAAGGTGGCAGCGCTGGTGGCCTTCCTCCTGGTGGGCACCTACTTCGTCATCTTCGGCACCCCGGTGGAGGGCCAGGAAGTCGGCTTCAGCCTCATCGCAGACAACGGCGGGGTCTTCCCCAACGGCGTCCTTCCCATGATCATCCTCATGCAGGGTGTGCTCTTCGCTTACGCATCGATTGAACTCATCGGCACTGCAGCCGGCGAAACTGCCAACCCGGAAAAGATCATGCCCAAGGCCATCAACTCCGTGGTTATCCGCATCGCCCTCTTCTACGTTGGCTCCGTGATCCTGCTGGCTCTGCTGCTTCCGTACACCTCTTACGAGAAGGGCGTCAGCCCGTTCGTGACGTTCTTCGGTTCCATCGGTGTGGAGGGCGTGGACGTCATCATGAACCTTGTGGTTCTCACCGCAGCGCTGTCTTCGCTGAACGCCGGGCTCTACTCCACAGGCCGCATCCTCCGCTCCATGTCGGTGGCCGGCTCTGCCCCGAAGTTCGCCCAGCGCATGAACAAAGCAGGCGTCCCCTACGGTGGCATCGCCATCACGGCCGGCGTTTCCCTGCTCGGTGTTCCGCTGAACTACCTGGTTCCGGCCGACGCTTTCGAGATCGTCCTCAACGTCGCTTCCGTGGGCATCATCGTCACCTGGGCCACCATCGTCCTGTGCCAGATGCAGCTTAAACGCTGGGCCGACAAGGGGTGGCTCAAGCGCCCGTCCTTCCGGATGTTCGGCGCCCCCTACACCGGTTGGTTGTCCTTGGTCTTCCTGGCGGCCGTGCTGATCATGGTGTTCATCGAGTCCCCGTTGACCATGCTCGTCACCGGGATTGCCTGCGGACTCATGGTCTGGGGCTGGTTCCTGTGCCGCAAGCAAATTCATGAGCTTGCTGCCACCCGCGACGGCTACACCGGAAGCGCGCCGGTGATCGCCAACCGCCCGCTGCCCGGCGGCGACAAGTAACAAGCAACAACCGCTGAATCACGACGGCGGCACCCGGGTTCCGTAACAATCGGAACCCGGGTGCCGCCGTCGTTGGTTAACGCCCCAACTGGGTAACAGCACATGTCGCAATGAACGCTCAGTGGAACATGTGCTGTTACCTAGTTGGGGGGACGGGGCGGAGGCAGACATCGGATCATTCGTGGCTACTATTGGTCCATGGCTGTCACAGACGAGGCGATCAGCAAGATTAAAGACATGCTGATCCGCGGGGAACTCAAAGCCGGCGATCGACTTCCGCCGGAAAAGGAACTGAGCGAGCGGCTCGGTCTTTCGAGGAGTTCGTTGCGCGAGGCCGTGAAAGCCCTCGAACTCATCCGTGTGCTGGACGTCCGCCGCGGTGACGGAACTTATGTGACCAGCCTCGATGCCAAGCTGCTCAACGAAGCCGTGGCGTTCGTGGTGGACCTGCATCAGGACAGGTCCATCCTGGAACTCTTCGAGGTCCGACGAATACTGGAACCGGCCACTGCGCACTTGGCGGCGGGTAAAATGACGCCCGAACAATTGCTGGCCCTCCGGAGCACCATGGACGGCATCGACGAGAACACGGACGTCGAGGAGCTTGTGGCCCATGACCTCGAATTCCACAGCATCATCACCGAAGCTGCGGGAAACGACTACCTCGGCAGTCTCTTGGAGGCCCTGTCCAGCAGCACAGTCCGGGCACGGATCTGGCGCGGACTGACACAGGAAAAAGCTGTGGCCCACACCTTGGCCGAGCACCACGCAATCGCCGACGCGCTGGAGCGGGGAGATGCCGAACTGGTGCGGGCACTGGTGACGGTGCACATCAGCGGCGTGGAGAACTGGCTGCGGCAGGCGCTCTAACCCTCGGCCAAGGGAGTGACAGCCAACCCGTAGGTCCGGATCGCTGTCTCTTCGAGCACCGCGTCCTGCTCGGACGGGCTCAGGGATGACACCAGTTCCAACAACACATCCAGCGTCCTGCCATAAGGGGCCCCGAGGGTACTGACCGGCCAGTCGCCGCCGATCATCAGGCGCTCTGGCCCGAAAGCTTCCACAGCTGATTCGAACAGCGGCCGCAGTGTCTCCGGCGCATACTCGACGCCGGGCAGGTGGAGTCCGGAGAGTTTTGCCACGGTATTGGGCTCCCGGCCCAGGGCACGGAAGCCGGCGCGCCACGATTCCATGGCGAGGCTATCCGTGATCGGCGGCTTCCCGAGGTGGTCCAGTACAACGGTCAGTTCCGGGAGGTCCCGGGCCAGCCGCACCGCAGCTTCCAGATGCCGCGGGAAGGCATCCGGGACATCAAAGGTGAGCCCGCGCTCTGCCACCATGGTCAACGACTCGCGAACTGCGGGGAGGTCCAGAAAGTCGGACCGGGGGTCGTCATGCACCAGGTGCCGCACGCCCCTGAAGATCGGCTGGGCTGTTAAGCGGTGCAGCTGCTCTGCAGCTTCATCGGGTGCATCCAGCCTGATCCAGCCCACCACTCCGAAGACCCACGGATTCCGCGAGGCAACGGCCAACATGCTCTCGGTGTCGGCAACGGTATCGTCGGCCTGGACCATCACCGCGCCCCGAACACCGGCGGCCTCCAGCGTCTCGCGGGCTTCGTCCTCGCCGAAACTCCGGTAGAGCGCACCGTGCTGCGGGCCGAGCCATCCATAGGAGCGCACTCCGCCGGTGACGAAGGAATCCACCGTCCACAGGTGCAGATGCGAATCAATCACGCCCGGCTGCCTTCAACGCGTCCCAGAGCTCCTCCGGCACGGGCGATTCCATCCGGGATGCGTTCGTGGCCACCTGTTCAGGAGAAGTGGCCCCGGCGGTCACGTTCACCACGGCGGGATGCCGCAGCGGGAACTGGAGTGCCGCCGTCGGAAGTTCCACGCCAAAGTCGCGACAGACTGCCGCCAGGCGGCGCGCCCGCGCCAGTACGTCCGGCGGTGCCTGGTGGTAGTTGTAGTGCGCATCATCGGAGACATCGGGCCGGGCCAGGAGGCCCGAGTTATAGGCACCAACGCTGACGACGCCGGTGCGGCGCGCCACACAGCGGTCAAGCAGCGGAACGCCGGGCTGCTCAAGCAAGGTGTACCGGCCGGCCAGCATTACCAGGTCCAGGTCAGCGGCGTCGACGCATTCCAGCGCAGCCTCGGCCGAGTTGATCCCCACGCCGATGGCCTTGACCAGTCCCTCTGAGCGCAGCTTTTCCAACGCGGGCAACGCTTCGGAGATGCCGGCCTGGAGATCGTGGACATCAGGATCGTGGAGATAGGCAATGTCCACGTGGTCCAGGCCAAGCCGTTCCAGCGAGTCCTCGATGCTGCGCCGGATTCCCTTCTCGGAGAAGTCCCAGACACGATGTGCAGTAGCGGGAACATCGAACCCTTCAGGGTCCTGCCCGCCGCTGGAGCTCGGTTCCAGCAGCCGGCCCACCTTGGTGGAGATGACAAATTCATCCCGTGGTTTGTCCCGAAGTACCGCACCCAGCCGCTGTTCCGAAAGGCCAAGCCCGTAGTGCGGGGCGGTATCGAAGTAGCGGATGCCGGAGTCCCAAGCGGCAAGAACGGTGGCGAGCGCTTCCCCGTCCGGAATGGCCCGGTTCAGGTTCCCAATGCCCGCACCGCCGAAGCCAAGCTTGCCCAATTTGTTCAGGTCAAGGTCCAGGTCAAGGTCCAGTGAGTTCATGGCAGTTCCCATACCTTCTGGATACCCGCATCCTCCCCCGAGTAATCATCCTGGACCGCTAAAAGTTCAGCCATCCGGGCCTGCCACGGAACGTTGGCGGGGTGGTCGGCGAGCGCGTGCCGCATGGCTTGGTAGTTTTCGACGTCCACCACATGGAAGAGATCAAGACCGCTGCGCCAGATCCGCCAGTTCTTCACCCCGGCTTCTTTGAGAGCCGCCACCAGTTCGGGCGGGATGTGCGCGTGGGCGTCGGCGTATTCGTCCTCGGTTCCCGGCTTGAGCTTGGTGTGGAGCGCGATGCTCTCAGTCATGGACGGCCTCTTGCCGAAGGGCTGACGGTTTCAGGAAAAGTTCCAGCACAGGCACCGCGACGTCGGGTTTTTGAACGGGCAGCTTGATGGTGAGCGTTCCGGGTGGCTGGCCGCCCGGGGTCATGTTCATGGCTTGCTGGGCGGGGTCCAGTTCCCGCAGGAAAACCTCCGAGGCGTCGTTCAGCAACTGGGCGTATTCCACCTTGCCGGCGAGGTCCGGCAGGTGGACGTACTCGAAGGGCCACGCAAAGAGATGGACGTACAGCCTGTCACCTCGCTGCGTGTAGCGGGCATCCGTCGGCGCAGTAAAGGACGATGCTCCGGCCCCGTAGATGGCGCGCGAGTGCAGCTTCATCCATTCCGCGATGCCCTCCAGCGAACCCAGCGCCCGCGGATCCAGGCTGCCCCTGCCTGTGGGGCCCACGTTGAGCAACAGGTTGCCACCCTTGGACACGCCATCCACCAGCATGCGGATGAGCAGGTCAACGGGCTTGTAGTTCAGGTTGTCCCTGTCATAGCCCCAGCTGCCGTTCAACGTCTGGCAGGCCTCCCAGGTGACCGGTTCGCCGTCGACCATCATGGGGCCGGCGGGCTGGTACTGCTCCGGTGTGACCAGATCTCCCGGGATTTCCAGCCGATCGTTGACCACAATGGCTGGCTGCAGCTCCCGAACCATGGCGAGCAAGGCTTCCGAGTCCCAGTCCTTCCGGCCTTTGCCGCCCCAATACTCCTCTTGGTGTCCGCCTGTGTAGGAGAAGTCGAAAAACAGGTAGTCGATGGTGCCGTAGTTGGTCAGGAGCTCACGCACCTGGCCGTGCAGGTACTCGCGGTATCGGTCCATGTTACGCCCGGCGTTCAAGCTTTCGACGTCGGCCGCGTTGCGTTGGGGATGTACCCCGTCCACAGTGAAGTCGGGGTGGTGCCAGTCGATGAGTGAATGGTAGAAACCGACTTTCAGTCCCTCGGCCCGGAGCGCTTCCACGTAGGGAGCGACCAAGTCCCGGCCGGCGGGAGTGTTGGTGGCTTTGTAGTCCGTCAGGGCGGAGTCCCACAGGCAGAAGCCGTCGTGGTGCTTGGTGGTCAGGACCACGTACTTCATCCCGGCGTTGCGTGCGGCCCGGGCCCATTCGCGGGGATCGTAGAGGTCCGGATCGAAGCGCCGGAAGTACTTGGAGTACTCCTCCACCGTTGTTTCCTCTTGGTTCATCACCCACTCGTGGCGTGCTGGAAGGGCGTAGAGACCCCAATGCACGAACATGCCAAAGCGTGCCTCCTCGAACCAAGGTGCGTGCTGGATCAACGGGATTCCTTCCATACGGGGCCGTTCGGAAAGCTGTACGCGGCCAGTGTTTCACGGAGCATTTCGTTTCCGGCGCCAGGGTTCGACGGCGGCCAATACGCGCCGTCGTGGACGTCCACGGGTGTGATGAAGTGTTCATGGAGGTGGTCCACAAACTCAATCATGCGACCCTCCTTGGTCCCGGACACGGCGACGAAGTCAACCATGGACAGATGCTGCACGGCCTCACAAAGGCCCACCCCACCGGCATGCGGACACACTCTCACGCCGAACTTTGCGGCGAGCAGCAGGATGGCGAGGTTCTCGTTCACTCCCGCCACCCGGGCGGCATCGATCTGCAGGACCTGAAGTGAACCGGCCTGCAACATCTGCTTGAACACCACCCGGTTCTGCACGTGCTCCCCCGTGGCCACAGGAATCGGTGCCACTCCCCGGGCGATGGCAGCGTGGCCCAGGATGTCGTCCGGGCTGGTGGGCTCCTCAATCCAGGCAATGTCATACGGGGCAAGATGGGCCATCCAGTCGATGGCTTCCTGGACATCCCAGCGCTGATTGGCGTCCACGGCAATCTTGATGTCGGGCCCAACAGCAGCGCGTGCCGTCCGCACGCGGCGGATGTCGTCCTCCAAAGAGGCGCCTACTTTCAGCTTGATCTGCGCGAATCCGTCCGCCACGGCTTCCTTGGCCAGCCGCGTCAGTTTCTCGTCGCTGTACCCCAGCCAGCCCGGCGTCGTGGTGTACGCGGGGTAACCCTCGGCGCGAAGTGCCGCCTTCCGTGCCTCCCTGCCAGGTTCGGCCGCCCGAAGAATGCCCAGCGCTTCCGCGGGAGTAAGGGCGTCCGTGAGGTAGCGGAAGTCCACCAGGGCCACGAGCTCTCCGGGCGTCATTCCGGCCAACAGTTCCCAGAGCGGCAGCCCGGCACGTTTGGCCTTCAAATCCCACAGGGCATTGACCACAGCTCCGATGGCCATGTGCATGACACCCTTCTCAGGACCCAGCCACCGGAGCTGCGAATCATGGGCCAGCAGCTTCCATGTGGCCCCCATGTCAGCCAGCAGTGCCTCAACATCAGCGCCGAGGAGGTGTTCGCGGAGCGCGTTGATCGCCGCCGTTTCCACCTCATTCCCCCGGCCGATGGTGAACACAAAGCCGTGGCCCTCGTGTCCGTCCCCGGCGTCAGTGCGAATGATCAGGTATGCCGCGGAGTAGTCCGGGTCCGGATTCATGGCGTCGGAGCCATCCAGCTCAAGGGATGTTGGAAAGCGGATATCGAATGTATCCATTGCGGTGATGATGCTCATGCGGCTCCTGAAGTGCGTCACGATTCTTCACCGAGCCTAAACATCCGATGTCTTCCTTGTCAATGGGTCACATTTCCGTATTATGGGGTGAAACACCACACTAGAGCTCGGATGTTAGTCCCGAACACGGAGGAAGCCATGACCTTGAAATTCGCCAGGCTGGGTACGGCCGGAAACGAACAACCGGCCGTCATCGCCCAGGACGCCGACGGCACCGAGAAATACTTCAGCCTCACGCCCTTGACGCAGGATATCGACGGCGGATTCCTCGCCGCGGATGGCATCGAACGCACCCGCGAAGCCCTGAACAGCGGGGATCTTCCCGAAATTTCCCCTGCGGGCCTGCGCATCGGTGCGCCGGTTGCCCGCCCGGGTGCAGTAGTAGCCATAGGCCTCAACTACACCGCCCATGCTGCCGAGTCCGGTGCCACACCGCCCGAGGTTCCCGTGGTCTTCCTCAAGCCCACCAACACCATCGCCGGACCGTTCGACGCCGCTCCCATCCCGCCGTCGTCGGAAAAGTACGACTGGGAAGTGGAACTGGCCATCGTGATCGGGCGGGAAGCGTCATACCTTTCGTCTGTCCCGGAAGCCGAAGCCTGCATCGCCGGTTACGCCGTGGCGAACGACCTCTCCGAGCGCGACTACCAAATTCCCGGTGCTGCGGGACAGTGGACCAAAGGCAAGTCCCTCCCCGGCTCCACTCCCCTGGGCCCGTGGTTGGTCCCGGTCTCCGAGATCGACGCAAGCAACCTGCGCCTCCAGACCTTGGTCAATGGTGAAGCCCGCCAGGATTCCAGCACGTCGGACATGATCTTCGACCCGGCCACCGTCGTGCACCACCTGAGCCAATACATGGTTTTGGAGCCCGGAGATGTGATCATCACCGGGACCCCCGAGGGCGTTGCATTGTCCGGCCGCTTCCCCTTCATCCAGCCCGGCGACATCGTGGAGTTGGACATCGAGGGACTGGGACGCCAGCGCCAGGAGTACTTCAGGGCACAGGCCGGTTCCGCGACAGGCGATCAGGCCGGAGCAGCTGCTCCCGCCCACGTCAACGCCTGATGGCAGCCGCGGCGCCCTCGGTGGGCAACGACTTTGAGGGCCTTGCGGCCCTCGTGACCGGCGGCGCGTCCGGCATCGGGGCGGCCATCGCGGACCGCCTCGCTGCCGGTGGCGCGCAGGTCGCCGTTCTGGACCTCGCCCCGGAAACCAGCCCGCACTTCGGTGTCCAGTGCGATGTGGCGGATGACGCATCGGTGAGTGCCGCCATCGAGGCCGTTGTGGAGCAATTTGGCCGGCTGGACATCGTGATCAACAACGCCGGAATCGGCGCCCAAGGTGACATTGCGGCGAACGACGACGACGAGTGGCTGCGTGTCCTCAACGTCAACGTGGTGGGCATCGCCCGCGTCAGCCGCGCGGCCTTGCCGTACCTGCGCGAGTCACCGGCCGCGGCGATCGTCAACACCTGCTCCATCGCAGCGACCGCGGGATTGCCGCAGCGTGCGCTGTACTCGGCGTCGAAAGGTGCAGTGTTGTCCCTGACGCTCGCCATGGCTGCCGACCATGTCCGTGAGGGGATCCGCGTCAACTGCGTCAATCCCGGCACCGCTGACACGCCGTGGGTAGGACGCCTGTTGGATTCCGCTACCGACCCCGCCGGCGAGCGCGCGGCCCTGAACGCCCGGCAGCCCCACGGCCGGCTGGTTGACGCCGCAGAGGTGGCCGGCGCCGTCGCGTACCTTGCGAGCCCGCTGTCAGGTTCGACGTCGGGAACCTCGCTGGCGGTCGACGGCGGCATGCAGGGTTTGCGGTTGCGTCCGGTTCAGTAGGCGTTACGTAACGCAACGGGCCCGCAACCTCCTGCAGCGGTGCTTCGCCTATGCTCAACTCCAAGAGATCAACGGCGACTCACTTAGCAAACTCAGGAGCACTACCCATGAGCAACTGGCGCATCAGGGACTTCCACTCATCCGACCTCGATGGCATCCTCCACCTCTGGGAATCACTCAAGGCAGACGGCGTGGAGCCGGTGTACGCACTGTCCGAGGTCCTGGCGTCGTGCGAAAAGGACCACGCGGTGGTGGCTGTGCAGGGCGACCAAGTGGTGGGCGCCGCCGTCGGACGCGCCGCACACGACCAAGGCTGGATCGTCTTCCTGGCCACGCTCACGGAGTTCCGCGGCCGCGGTATCGGCACCTCGCTGCTGTCCGCCGTCGAGAACCGGATGGCCCCGCACGGCCTCAACAAGCTGTCCGCACTCATGCCCGAGACCGAAACCCGGGTGGAAGCCTTCCTGGGACGAGGCTTCGTAGTTAAGAAGAACCTGCGCTATTTCGAGCGCACCATTCCCGTGCAGCGGCAGGAATTGGAGCCGTTGAGCCTGCTCGGTGGCCGCATCCTCGCGCGGGATCTGTGGGAGAACGTGGCCGGCATGCGCCGCGAGAAGGAACTGCTGGAACGCCGACTAGTGCTTCCCCTGGCTGAGGCCGACCTCGCCGACGAATATGGCGTGGTGCCGCCCCGTGCTGTTGTGCTGTTCGGTCCGCCGGGTACGGGGAAGACCACGTTTGCCAAGGCCATTGCGTCGCGGCTGGAGTGGCCGTTCGTGGAGGTCTTCCCGTCGCGCTTGGCCGCTGACCCCAAAGGCCTGGCGGGCGCACTGCGCGAGACCTTCCTGGAGATCGCCGAGCTGGAGCACGCCGTGGTCTTCATCGACGAGGTGGAAGAGATCGCATCCCAGCGTGCCGGCGATCCCCCGTCGCCGTTGCAGGGCGTCACCAACGAGCTCCTCAAGATCATCCCGGCTTTCCGCGAACAGCCCGGCCGCCTCCTGGTGTGCGCCACCAACTTCATCCGCGCCCTGGACACCGCATTCCTCCGCCACGGCCGGTTCGACTACGTCATCCCCATCGGCCTCCCCGACGTCCACGCCCGCGAAGCCATGTGGCAGCGCTTCATCCCCGCCACCGTGGTGGACTCCGTGGACATCGCCCAACTGGTGGAACGGACGGAAGGCTTCTCGCCCGCCGACATCGAGTTCGCGGCCCGCAGCGCCTCCCAGCGTGCCCTGGAAAAAGCAGTGTACGACGACGGAGCTGCTTTAGGCGGTTCAGCGGGCGCTGCGTCCGGGGCCGGGTCCAACGGGCGCAAGGGACCCGTGACGCAGGATTACCTTGACGCGATTGGTGACACCCGCACCACCGTGAGCCCCGAGGTGCACCAGGACTTCCTCGAGGACATCGACGTGCTGGGGCGGGTGTAGCTCCTTCCCGCGAGATCGCCGGAACGCTGCGGGTTCGCTGGAACATTCCGGGCGATCCCGACGCATTCCGGCGATCTCGGCGTAGAGGCAGGGGCAGCGGTAATCTTTGAGCCATGTCCTCGAATCCCCTTCGCCATGCGCTGTCCCGCATGGGCGGCCGCGATCCCCATGAAAAGCACCGCACAGCAACCCCGCTGGAACTCTTCTTCGACCTGACCTTTGTCATTGCCTTTGGCGTGGCCGGGAGCCAGTTCGCCCATGCAGTGGCTGAAGCACATTTCTGGCCTGGGCTGCTGGCCTTCTCGTTCGCCATGTTCGCGATGATCTGGGCCTGGATCAACTTCACGTGGTTCGCCAGCGCCTACGACACCGATGATTGGGTGTTCCGGGTGGTCACCATGGTCCAGATGGTGGGCGTGCTCATCCTGGCCATGGGCATCGAACCAGTATTCCACTCCATCATCGAGGGCAAGCACGTGGACAACTTCACCATGGTGCTCGGCTACATCGTCATGCGGGTGGCCCTGATCTTCCAGTGGCTTCGGGCTGCACGGCAGGATCCTGAACGCCGGGAAACCTGTCTGCGCTACGCGAAGTACGTGGCGATCGTTCAGATCGGCTGGGTTGTTGTGCTGTTGGTGGACGCGAGCGTCCTTACCACTTTCCTCATGGCAGCTCCTCTGTTCGTCATGGAGATGGCGGCACCGTACTTCGCGGAACGGAAGATCCGTACCCCGTGGCACGCCCATCACATCGCGGAGAGGTATGGCCTCCTGGCCATTATCGCCTTGGGCGAGTGCTTGATCGGCGCCATTGAGACGCTGCGGGCGATCGTCGCAACCCATGGGTGGTCCATGGACGCTGCGCTGGTTGGCCTCAGCGGTACAGGCTTGGCCTTCGCCATGTGGTGGATCTACTTCATCCTGCCTTCAGGCCCGGCACTGCACGTCCAGCGGCATCGTTCGTGGGTATTCGGTTACGGGCACATGCCGGTCTTTGCAGCTATTGCCGCCACTGGTGCGGGCCTGCACGTTGCCGCGTACTTCATTGATCATGAAGCCCACATTCCTGCGGCCGCTGCGGTGGCTTCCATCGCCATCCCAGTCATTTTGTTCAAGGTTTCGCTCAGCACGCTGTACGGCATCTTGCTCGGCATGGACCGGGAACACCTCTGGAGCTCCACGCTGGTGGTTCTGGGCTTGGCTTCAACCATTGCACTGGCCGCAGCAGGTGCATCCGTTCCGGTGTGCATGCTGGTCATGATGCTGGTCCTGGGCCTGTCCATCGCCTACGACGAACGACGCGGCCACAAGGGCCGGGCCGCTGCGCTCCGAAGGCTGGAAAACGCGGCGGGCTAAGTGCTCGCTCGTTGCGGGGCCCGCTCAGCGCGCCATTTCGTCTCCGAGGCACACAGAGCAGGCCCCACGACGGGCTCCTGGGAGTTACTCGGGAGCGATCTCGTCCAGTTCCTGGAGCAGGTATGGGTTGATCCGTTCCAGGATCATCCTGACCTCGTCGCGGGGAACGGCCGTGTACAGCACAGGTCGGGCATCGGCGTAGCGGGTGACCGGCGGCTTGTCCGGCCACTTCTCCGCAAGGGCCTGAACCCGTTCGGGCAGGGAGTTGTGGGCGTTGTCCGCGATCTTCACCAAGGTGGCGTCGTGGTCCTCCGCAACGAAACGGATGCCGGCGTCGTAATCATCCGGGTCGTCATGGAAGCGGCGGGTGACGCGCTCGATGATGTCTACCGCACGCTCGGAAACGCCCATTTCCAGCAGGGCCTGCCGGGTGATGGGAGTGTCCTCGGCGATGTCATGAAGGTAGCCGGCGATCTGGATGTCCTCGTCAAAGTCGGCCAGAGCATCGCCCACTGCCAGGACGTGCTCGCGGTAGGGTCGCTTGAGCTTGTCCTTCTGCCGGTTGTGGGCCACCTCCGCCAGGACTTGGGCTGTTTCTACAGTGAAGTGTGGTTCGGTCATGCTGGCCTCCGGGTTGAACATGGGACCAACGGCGATCGATCCCATGTTCAGGCTATCGGTTGTTCCGGGGCGGCAAGCGCCGTGGGCGGGATCTACCAGTCCTGCACGGCGCGGGCGGCGATGGCGACGGTGACTGCCCTCGGCAAGCGCTGCGCAAATCCGGCCGTCACCCGGTTGACCCACCCCGAGACGACACTGCCGGGCGTGTCCTTGCGACCCAGAGCTTTAAGCGCTGTTCCAACAACCTGTTGGGAGGTCTGCATTTTGCCCACTGCTGCGGACTCACCGCCGAGGACGTCGAAAAACTCAGTGCGCGTCGCACCGGGACAAAGGGCCAGGACGTTCAGTCCGGAGTTCTTGGTTTCGTGCGCCACGGCTTCGGTGAAGCTCAGGACAAAGGCCTTGGTGGCGCCGTAAACGGCCATGCCGGGAATGGGTTGGAAGGCGGCGGTACTGGCCACGTTCACCAGGGCGCCTTTCCCGGAGGCGAGCAGTTCCGGCAGGAAAGCCCGGGTGATGTCCACCAGGGCGGCCACGTTCAAGGAAATCTCAGACGCAATAGTGTCCGGATCTTCCTCGACCAAAGGCCCGTGGGTGCCGAAGCCCGCGTTGTTGATCAGCGTGTCCACGGTAATCCCGCGGCCGGCCAGTGAATCGAAGAGCTCGCGCCCCACCCCTGCACGGCCCAGGTCCATGGGGAGGACTGTCACGGTCACTCCGTGGCGGGAGCGCAGGTCCTGGGCCAACTCCTCCAGACGGTCTGCGCGCCGGGCCACCAGGACGAGGTTGGAACCCCGGGCAGCAAATTGTCCGGCGAACTCAGCACCGAGGCCGGAGCTGGCACCTGTAATGAGTGCAGTGGTACCTGCGTAAGTCATGGTCATGGCGGAATCCCATCGGTTGAGTCGGAGACTGATGTAGTCGCTGTCTACATGGTAGGCAGTGTCTACTTTGTTGTCAATGACTACATTGGCTTAGACTTGAGCCATGACTGACCAGCCCTATCACCACGGCAAACTCCGGGAAGCCCTCCTGGAGCGCGCCATGGAGACCATTGAAGAAGCCGGCGTGGAGGGGCTCTCCCTGCGGCAGCTGGCCCGTGATGTCAACGTCAGCCACGGCGCCCCGGCCAAGCACTTCCGTGACAAGCAAGCCTTGATCGACGCCGTGGCGCTGGCTGGCTTTCAGTCGATGAACCGCCTCATCCGGGAGGCCACGCAGTCCGGCGACGACCTCCGTGGCCGTTTCGTCCGCGTCGGCAAAGCCTACGTCGACTTTGCCGTTGAGCACCCCGCCCTGCTGACGGTGATGTACTCCACCAAGCACCACCCCGATTCCAGCGAGGAACTGCGGAACACCGGCGCGCAAGGAATACACGTTGCCCAAGCCATGATCGCCGAGGCTCAGGAAGCCGGCGTCCTGGCCGACGGCGACCCCGGAACACTGGCCATGGTGTGCTTCGTCAGCCTTCACGGGACTGCCCTGCTAGCGGCCGGCGGGCACTTGGACGGGACTTCAGTAGAGGACGTAGTCACCGCGACCACCGATACCCTGTGGGCAGGCATGGCGGCCGGAGTCCCGGCAGCCCAGCTCAGCTAGACAGCCCGGCCAAGTGGTTATGCGCTAAGCAGCGAGCCCAGCGATCACTTCCCGCACCGCCGAGCTCAGCTGGAAGTTGCGGCAGCCCAGTCCCCCGGGCTCAGCCTGCTGCGGCACGTACCCAAAGCCGAGTTCATACACAGGGTCCGCGAACCCCAAAGCTGCGCTGGCGCCGTCGTGCCCGAACGCGCGGTAGCTGCCGAACGGCATCCGCGTGTGGGACTTCATGAAAACGGTGCCGAAGCAGCCGGCCTCTCCAAAGACGCGGTCGATCCCGAAGACCTGCTCGCTGGTCACCGCACAGATGGTCTCCTCCGTCATGAGAGGAGGAATAGCGGGTTCGCCTGCCAACCCGGTCAGTGCCGCCGCATAAATCCTTGCCATCCCTTCCGCGCTGGCCACGCCAGCCACCGAGCTCAGCCCCGCGGCCCGCACCTCCCGGATGTTGGGCAAGTCCAGGATGTCACCCACGGCAGAGTTGGCTGCGAGGCCGGCGTGGCTGGCAGGATCCACCCACGGCCATGCCGGATCGGCCGCCCAGCGGAAGGGTGCGAAGCGGGCCTCTTCGGCGTCGGGCAGGCCAAGGTAGAAGTGGGCTCCGGCCACGGCCCGGATCCGCTGTTCGAAGACGTCTTGGAGGGTGGAACCGGTGATGCGGCGGCACAACTCCTCCACGAAGATTCCGATGGTCAGTGCGTGGTAGCCGAAAGCAGTGCCGGGTTTCCATAGCGGCGGCAGTTTGGCGAGCTTGGCGGCCGCGAGCTCTGAGTTGTTGACCTCGTGGAGGGTGAGGCCGCCTTCCACTCCCAGGAGCCCAGCCTGATGGGACAAAAGCTGGGCAACGGTGATCGAGGCTTTCCCTTCGACACCAAACTCCGGCCAATACTTGGTCACCTCGGCATCAAGGTCCAAAGTGCCGTCCTGAACCAGTAACGCCATCACCAGACCCGCCATGCCTTTGGAGCACGAGAAGACGCCTGTGACCGAGTCCGGCCGAATATGCGGTCCGCCGCTGAGGTCCAGCACTTTGACGCCGCGATGATAGGCGGCGACTTGTGCCGAATAGTCCGGATCCTGCTCGAGAAAACTGCCGAAGAGTTCGGCGACGGGTTCGAAACCTGGGGCGATCACCTGTGAATGCATCCAGACAGCCTACGTGGTGGGCGTCTCAGGGCCGGGGAGTTTTCCACACCCACGGCTCCGTGGGGAGGCTCCGGGGGTGAAAGTGCGATAGCGCCTCGCCCAAGGTTCCGGCGGGCAGGCCCACCGATTCAAGGATCAGGTTACGGACCCTTTCGGCAGGAATTCCGACGGCGGCGAGGTCGCCCAGCGTGACCGCACCGTCGCGCTTTGCCAGCCTGGCGCCGTCGTGGTTTACCACCAGCGGAACGTGGGCATATTCGGGAACGGGCAGGCCCAGCAGCGTCGCCAAGTAGGCCTGCCGGGGGGTGGAGGGGAGGAGGTCGTCGCCGCGCACCACTTGGTCGATTCCCTGGGCAGCGTCGTCCACCACCACTGCCAGGTTGTAGGCGGTGACTCCGTCATTCCGCCGCAGCACAAAGTCGTCCACCACGCCCACATAGTGGCCGCGCAACTGGTCCTCCACAGACCACTCAACAACGTCCGTTTGGAGGCGGATCGACGCCGGACGTGACGCGCGCCGGATCTCCCGTTCAGCGTGGGACAACCGCCGGCACGTCCCCGGATAAGCTCCCTGCGGCGCATGGGGCGCCGACGGCGCTTCCTGGATTTCCCGGCGGGTACAGAAGCATTCATAGGTGCGACCATCAGCGGTGAGGCGCGCAATCGCTTCGTCGTAGAGCGCCGCGCGCTCAGTCTGGCGTACGACGGCGGCGTCCCACCTGACGCCGACGGCCTGCAGGTCGCGGAGCTGCTCAGCCTCGGCGCCGGACCGGGCACGGTCCAGGTCCTCGACGCGCAGCAGGAAGTCCCTGCCACTGGACTTCGCGAAGAGCCAGGCGAGGATGGCCGTACGGAGATTGCCGACGTGTAGTTCGCCGGAAGGGCTCGGAGCGAAACGGCCAGCTGAAGTCATGGTCCAAGCCTATGTGGCTGTGCTGCGGGGCGCCCGCCGGGAACCGGGCAATGCAAGAGCCCCTCAGCTACCGCAACGATCCGGTGGCTCAGGGGCTCTTACTGTGCTGCCCGCACGATACGGGCGAGTGCAGAATGACAATGCTGTGAACAAGAGTCAATCAGCGGCTGCTTCCTTGCGGGAAACCTGTACAGGGATCCGGGTGGTGTTCCGGATGCCTGGTGCCTGCGGGGTCCGGCGGTAGCCTTGCCCTGCTTCGTTGTCACCATTTGAGCAGGAGACATACAGTTGGTGCAACGGACACCGAAAAGAATGGTCGATCTGACCAGTCTGCCCGGAAAACTTGGACAGGAAGTGGTCACTTTGCAGGAACTCGACGCGACGGACCGGCGAATCCTGGCCGCCCTTGATGACGATCCCCGGGTGCCCATCATGGTGTTGGCCCAGAAGCTCCATCTCGCGCGCGGCACTGTGCAGTCACGCCTGGAACGGATGACGGCGGCCGGAGCCCTGCGACCCAACAGCAGCCGGGTCCTGCCGTCGGCCCTGGGGCGTGGCGTAGCTGCTGCGGTCAGCGCCGAACTGGACCAAAGCCACTTGAACGAGGCCATCGCTGCACTCCGGGACATCCCCGAAGTCCTCGAGTGCCACGCACCCGCCGGCGATACCGACCTCATCATCAGGGTGGTGGCCAAGAGCCCGGACGATCTTTACCGCGTGTCCGAGGAAATCCGCCTGTGCCCCGGAATTGTTCGCACGTCCACCAGCATGTTCCTCCGCGAAGTGATTCCCTACCGGACAACGGGGTTGCTTGCCGAGTAGGCCGGGACTATACGGGCGGGCCGATGTTGGTTTTCAAGTTCTTCATCACCAGGGTTGACGTCAGGCGTTCCACGGCGGGAAGAGCCGCGAGTTCGTCGTCGTAGAAGCGCTGGTAGGCAGGCAAGTCTGCGGCAATGACCTTCAACAGATAGTCGGGAGAGCCGAACAGCCGCTGCGCCTCCACGATGTTGGGGCTCGCTGTTACGCGCTCCTCAAACTCCGCCATGATGGTGCGTTCCACCTGCTTGAGGGTGACAAACACTATCGCTTCGAAACCCAGCCCTACGGCAGCAGGATCGATGTCGGCACGGTAGCCGCGGATCACCCCTGACGACTCCAAATCCTTCAATCGCCGATGGCACGGAGCCACGGTCAAACCCACCTTTGAGGCCAGGGCTGTAGCAGTCATTCGGCCGTCCTCTTTAAGGTGCCGCAAAATACTTCTATCGATTCCGTCAATCACGCAAGAATCTTACCCAAAATGCCCGATTCGGGGCTAAATCCGGGAACACTTATGGACGGATTTTTCCTAGAGTTTTCCTACCAACTACCTCTGGAGAGATCGTGAATCCGCAGCTGTTCCTCGCCTTCATGCTGGTGGCCGTGAGCTTGGCATGCACCCCCGGCGTCGACTGGGCATATTCGATCTCGGCCGGCCTCCGCCAACGCAGCTTCATTCCCGCCGTGGCCGGCCTGTGCAGCGGGTATGTCATCCACACATTGCTGATGGCGGCAGGCTTGGCGGCTTTGCTGGCAGGAGTCCCGGGACTCCTGGGATGGCTGACCATCGCCGGGGCGGCCTACTTGTTATGGCTCGGCGCCTCTACCATCCGCTCGTGGCGGGGTGCGAGCTTCAGTGCGGAAGCCGGCGTCGTGCAGTCCGGCAACCAACTCCGCACCTTCCTTCAGGGCATGGGCACCAGCGGCATCAATCCCAAGGGCCTGCTCTTTTTTATCGCGCTGGTACCGCAGTTCGTCAGCCCCGAGGCAGCACTGCCCGTTCCGGTCCAGTCAGGTTTGCTGGGCCTGACCTTCGTGATCCTGGCAGGGGCGGTCTACACCGGCGTGGCGCTGACGTCCCGGAAGCTGCTGGCTTCCAGGCCGGGTGCCGCACGGATTGTGACGCTGACCAGCGGGATCATCATGATCGGACTGGGGACAGTGCTGTTGTCAGAGCAACTCCTTCCGCTCTTGCTGCAGCTGCAGCCGGCGGGCGCTTAGGCAGCAAGCAGTTCGTCCAGCCGCTCGTATCCTTCGATCACGCCGTAGTCCATACCTGTTGCAAGGGCCATGTCGCGGGCTTCCACGGAAGGGTAGACCTCGTGGGCAACCATCCGGGTCCTGCCGTCGGTTTCCTCGAAGGTGGTGGTGCTGATGACCACCTGGTTGGGTGCGCCTTCGAACTCAATTGTCTGGATGATCAGTTCATCGGCTTCAACGGTGTGGAAGACGCCGCGGAAGCCGTACATTCCGTTGTCGTCACCGCTTTCGTAGCGCCAGCTGCCGCCGGTGGTGGCGTTGTACTCGGTAATTTTCGTGACCGTGCTGCGCGGACCCAGCCATTTGGCCAGGAGATCCGGGTCAACGTGGGCCTTGAAGACAGCGCTCACGGGAGCATCGAATTCGCGGACCGTATCAACGAACGGGACGCCGCTGTCAGCCGTGATTGTTGTTGGATTGCTCATTTCAGTTCCTCTTTCTTCTTTACTGTTGTGTTCTCGTGTTCTTGGTGGGAGATGCCTGCCCCCAGCAGTTCGTCCAACTGCCGGAAGCGGGATTCGGCGATCAGCCGGTACTGGTCAATCCAGGCCGTCAACCGCTCCAAGGCTGCCGCATCCAGGTGGACCGGCCTGCGCTGGGCATCCCGGGACCGGGTCACCAGGCCCGCATGCTCCAGGACTTGAATGTGCTTGGAAACCGCCTGCTTGGTAATGGTGAATGGTTCCGCGAGCTCATTGACAGTGGCATCTCCCCGGGACAGCCGGGCCACCATGGCCCGCCGCACCGGATCCGCCAACGCCATGAAGGCCCTGTCCAGGGTGCCTGACCCCAGAGCATCGTGTTCCATCGCCACTTCAACCCTTCGTCATCAACCGAACCTTAATCAACTGATTTATTGATCAACTGTTTGGTTGATTAAGAGACTACGCTTCCTCCCCGGAGGACGCAATGGTTTGTTATTCGCCGCCCAGCTGCCTGAAATCGTTCTCCCAAAGGCGCCGCATTTCAGCGTCCTTGCGGATGACCTCCAGCGTCTCCAGCTCAGCCGGCGGGGCAGGACGCTTGGACCGCGGAGTCAGGGTTCGGCGGCCTTGGTCAAGTGCCAGGAGTGCCCTGTCCGTCAGTGCATCATTCTTCAAAGCCAAGTTGGTCTTCCGCCGCCTGAGGACCTCCTTCAACGCAAGCTGCGCGGATTCGATGTCACCCCTGGCCCGCTGGGAACGAGCACGGATCAACAACAGGGCAGCCGAAAGGTCGTCGGTATTCAGCAAACCTTCGGTCCACAGCACCACGTCGCGGTGACGCTCCAGCGAATACGCCGCCGTGCAGCGCGCCAAGGCAGAAGGCAACGACGGCGGCAAGCCCACCACTGCTTCCAACGCCGACTCGGTCATCCCCATCTCCCGGAGGCAATGGGCCAGCGCCAGGAACACGGATTCCTCGCTGAACAGAACCGGAACCTCAATGCGTTCCGCTACCTCGACTTTGGTGACCACCTGCCCCAGGTACGTCGCCGAGAACTGGCTGGCGTCGTCGTCGATCCTTGTTGTTAGACCGCGCTGCAGCAGCTCCGAAGCCCTCAGGAAACCGCCGTGCTTGTACGCGAGCAAGCCCGCCATCACGTGGCATAAGCCGGCCCACCCCGGATTCATGCGGCCGAAAGCGAGAAGCCCATCCGGCTCCGTGGAGGTGAACACGGCCTCGTGCATCGCCTTGGCAGTCTTGGAGGACAGCATCTTCAGCCGCGGGACATTACCCACCACGGACAACCTCGCGTGGTCACGGCCGCTGAGGACCCCGGAAAGCACGTCATTGACGCCGTCGGCAAGGCCACGGACCGAGGTGCGGACGTAACCCTCGCGGAAAGGCGTGAGATCGCGGGTGTCGTGGAAGATCGTGTGCACACGTCCGTTCGGAGCTTGGCTCATGAATCCATGCTAACCGGCGCTGAACTGGGCACATCCCCTGCTATCGGAGGCATTTCAGGAGTATTATGGCGGCGTCGGCAAGGTTTTGCCACACCCCTTGCCGCAGGTCGGCTCTCCATGAGAAGAGCCGCTTCACCGCGTGAAAGGGAGGACTGATGACCACCGCTTCGCACCCCGCCGAACACCACCACATGATGGGGTTGACGCTTCGCAACACCGCCATGGGCGTTGGCATTGTATTTCTGCTGGTAGGTGTCCTGGGCTTCATCCCGGGGATCACCACCAATTTCGGCGCCATGACCTTTGCGGGACATGAATCCGGCGCCATGCTGCTTGGAGTCTTCCAAGTTTCCATACTCCACAACATCGTTCACCTGCTGTTTGGCGTGGCCGGCTTGGCCATGGCAAGGAACCCACGCATGGCCCGCCTGTTCCTCCTGGGCGGCGGCGCCGTGTACATCGTTCTTTGGATCTACGGCCTGGTCATCAACCAGGGAACAGCTGCCAACTTTGTCCCGTTCAACACGGCCGACAACTGGCTGCACCTGATCCTCGGCGTTGCCATGATCGGCCTGGGTGCCTGGCTGGGCAGGGATGCCATGGACGAAACAACAACAGCCCGACGGAAGATGTAAACCTTCCCGCACGCATTGTGAACAAACGACGGCGACCGCTCCCGTGAGGGGACGGCCGCCGTTTTTCTTTCGCCGAGTTGGCGGCAACCCTATGTTTGGGCTCACCATGGGCACCAACTGGCAACTCGGGGGCCGTTGGAAAGGCGCTATCCGAGCAGCCGGTGCTCATAAGCAAACGACACGAGTTGGAGACGCGTTCCAACCCCCAATTTGGTGATGACGCTGCGCAAATGCGTTTTGACGGTAGCTTCGGACACAAACAAGCTGCTTGCCATGTCACTGTTGCTCAAGCCCTTGGCCGCCAACAGGAAGACATCCCGTTCGCGCGCAGACAACGGATCCAGAACTGAGAGATCAGGAGCCGCAACCGGCACTGTCCGGGCCGCGTGCTGAAAGAGATCGTGCACCGATCCGGGCGCGATGACCGAGTATCCGGAATGAACGGTCCTGATGGCAGCCAAGAGGAATTCGGGCTCGGCGCTCTTGAGAAGGTAACCACTCGCTCCTGCCTGAACTGCATCCACTACGGCTTGGTCGCGGTTGAACGTAGTCAAAGCGATGATCTTCGGCTTTTCCACCCCGTCACGCGTGGCCGCCTCCCAGATGTTCCTGGTGGCAGTCACGCCATCCATAACTGGCATGCGGAGATCCATCAGCATGACGTCCGGCGGTCGTGATGCCGCGAGCGCAACCGCTTGGCCGCCATCGTCCGCTTCCCACGCCAGCCGCATGTCCGACTGGCTTTGAACCAACATCCGGATGCCCGCACGGAACAAGGGCTGGTCATCAACCAACGCCACGGAGATGGACGCCGAAGACTCAGGCACGGTCCGAGGTCCGTTCTCCCAGGTCCGTCAATGCCTCGGAAGGACTCGGAGTGATCTGTAAGCTCCCGGTGGTTGTTCCATAGGGAATAAAAGCGGTCACCCGGAACTGCTCGCCATCAGGTCCCGCGGTCAGCCAGCCACCTGCCAAATGCGCACGCTCACGCATGCCGGGTAAGCCTCGTCCAGCCCGCCCCTTGTCTTGCCCGGCGTCCCTTTCCCCCAATGCAACGGACGCCGGAAGCGGGGAGGAAGCATGAAGGGTTAGTCCTGGGCCGCTCCAATCGAAGTGCACGCGCACAGCGGTTCCCCGACCACCGTGCTTCAAGGCGTTGGTCAGGCATTCCTGGACGATCCTGAAGACTGCAAGCTGCTGGCCTGCTCCCAGTTCAACGGGCACGCCGCTCTCGCTGTGCTCTATCTCGAGGCTGCCCTGACGCATCCGTTCCATGAGCGGTCCGACGTCGCTGATCAGGGGTTGTGGGGCAACCATGCCATCGTCCCGAACACCTTCGATGACACGCTGCGCATCAACCAACGCGTGCCTGGCAGATACGGCAATGTTTTCCAGGGCATTCAGAACGGGTTGGGGCTGATCGCGGCTCATATACCTCGTACCGTCGGCTTGTGCAGCGATGACCGCCAAGGAATGGGCCAAAACATCATGCAGGTCCCGGGCGATTCTGGTCCGCTCCTGCTCAACGATCAGTTCGACTTCTGTTTCCCTAAGGCTGGCCTGGGTGAGAACCTGCGCCTTGGACAACGCCCGGCGGTCTTCGTAAAGGGACAGGAAGATGCCTAGGGTGCCGCATGCGGCAGCAACGAGCAAGAGGAGAGGGAACAACTGCCACCAATACTGACGCAGTACAACACTGTCCCCCAAGTACAACGGTCGGAACCAACCAATCCCGTTCCCATAACGCGCGGAAATCATCATGTACGTCATGACGGCCATGAACAGCAGATTGGAAGTTACTGCAAGGAGCCTCTGCTTCTTGTTGCCGGTCCACATGATAAATCCCAGCGAAATGAACGATCCCAAGTAGATGGCCCAGTGGTTGGCCAGCATGGCGGGGACGACGTGCATAAGCTGTCCGACCAGCAAGGCAGCCGTCAGACCCAAGGAAAGGTACGCTTTCCACGTCGCAGTTCCGATCACTGCCGTCATTACGAGCAGAGGTATCAGACCCGGCCAGTAGAACCCGGGCCACGGCCCCATCCGGCCCGCTTCTCCCACGCACCACAGCACGAAGAAGATGGCGGCCGCCGCGGGTGCGCCCCAATGCCGGACAACTCTCAGTGTTCGTTCCATGCCAGCCAGACTATCTACGCACGGAGATGCTACATCGCCAATCACTGCTCCCTGCAGTCAATCTCCACCCGCTGGCCAGCAGATTCATCCTTTGGGCCAAACGTGCTTGCCGGGACGCGCCCAAACCCGCGGGACGTGAGAGAGGGACGCGCCCAACCACGCGGGACGTGAGAGAGGGACCCGCCCAAACCCGCGGGACGTGAGAGAGGGTCAGAGGACCTTGCGGATGGTCTCTTCGAAGCTGACTACGTGGTGCAGGGCGAGCTCGGCGGCGCGGTCTTCGTCGCCGTCGGCAATGGCTGTGAGAAGGTCGGCGTGTTCGGAGATGTGGCCGGACACGGAGGGCATCTTCTCCAACATGTGGCACCAGATGCGGGTGGCCAGGTTGTCGTAACGGATGAGGACGTCTTCGAGGTGCGCATTGGCTGAGGCTTTGTAAATGAGCCTGTGAACCTGGATGTCGTAGCGCATGAGTTCCTGGGAGGAGTTGTCCTGGCCTTCAAGATCACGGATGGCGGCTGCGACGCCGCGGAGTTCGGAGCGCATGGCGGGGCTGGCCATGCGGGCGGCCTTCCTGGACGCGAGCGGTTCCAGGAGCTCGCGGATCTCGGAGACTTCGGCGAGCTGGGTGATGTCCACACCAGTGGCGAAGGTGCCGCGCCGTGGGTACGACACCACGAGATGGTCACTTTCAAGGCGTTTGATGGCTTCGCGGACGGGGGTGCGCCCGATTCCCAGTTCGGCGGCGATCTGGCCGTCGTTGATGGGGTCGCCGGGCTTGATGTCCAGCATGATGAGCCGGTCGCGCAGCAGCAAGTAGGCGTTCTCCGCCAGGGACGTACCCTGCGGTACTGATTCCAGTGCTTCCAGTGCTGCGCTCATTAGTCTCTCCCGTTAGTCGCATTCATAGTCTGCTCGATGAGTTACCGCTGACCTGTTGACGACTATGTGATCTCCAACATACTATGGCAATAGTTCTAATATATCAGTTGCCTAACAGTCGGCCACTAGACAAGCCTTTGAAGGAGAACACCATGGTTGAACCGCTGATCCGCCCGCTTGCACAGGCGGACCCGGAGGTCGATCAGGCGATCGCCCAGGAACTCATCCGCCAGCAGTCCACGCTGGAAATGATCGCCTCTGAGAACTTCGCTCCCACGGCCGTCATGGAGGCCCAGGGATCGGTACTGACCAACAAGTACGCCGAGGGCTACCCGGGCAAGCGCTACTACGGCGGCTGCGAACACGTTGATGTGATCGAACAGCTGGCCATCGACCGCCTGAAGTCACTGTTTGGCGCAGAGTTCGCCAACGTCCAGCCCCACTCCGGAGCCCAGGCCAACGCCTCGGCCATGCACGCGCTGATCACCCCGGGCGACACCATCATGGGCCTGAACCTGGCCCATGGTGGCCACCTGACCCACGGCATGCGCATCAACTTCTCCGGCAAGCTGTACAAGGTTGTCCCCTACGGCGTCCGCGAGGACACCCACACCGTAGACATGGCTGAAGTTGAGCGCCTGGCTCTAGAGAGCAAGCCGCAACTGATCGTCGCCGGCTGGTCGGCATACTCCCGCCAGTTGGACTTCGCCGAGTTCCGCCGCATCGCTGATCTGGTGGGCGCCTACCTCATGGTGGACATGGCCCACTTCGCGGGTCTCGTTGCTGCAGGGCTGCACCCCAGCCCGGTGCCCCACGCCCACATCGTCACCAGCACCACGCACAAGACCCTCGGCGGTCCCCGCGGTGGCGTGATCCTGACCAACGACGCCGACATCGCCAAGAAGGTTAACTCGGCAGTCTTCCCGGGCCAGCAGGGTGGTCCGCTGGAGCACGTCATCGCCGCCAAGGCCGTGGCCTTCAAGATGGCCGCCGAGCCGGAATTCCAGGAACGCCAGGTCCGCGTCCTTGAAGGCTCCAAGATCCTGGCCCAGCGCCTCCTCCAGGACGACGTAGCTGCAGCCGGCATCTCCGTTGTCAGCGGCGGAACCGACGTCCACCTGGTGCTCGCCGACCTCCGCCACTCCGTCCTCAATGGCCAGCAGGCCGAGGACACGCTCCACCGGATCGGCATCACGGTCAACCGCAACGCCGTCCCGTTCGACCCCCGCCCGCCGATGGTTTCGTCAGGCCTGCGTATCGGCACACCGGCACTCGCCGCCCGCGGCTTCAAGGCTGAGGACTTCACCGAAGTCTCGGACATCATTGCGACGGCGTTGATCGCCGCAGCGAACAGCGGCACCCAGGCAGGCACCGAAACAGGAACTGAAGCAGGCATCCAAGCCGACGTGTCCCTGGACGAGACCACCGCCGTCGAACTCCGCCGCCGCGTGACCGCGCTGGCAGAGAAGTTCCCGCTTTACCCGCACCTGAACAACAACGGCAATGGCGCCGCAACCGAAGCAGAACTGATTGGAGCAGCCCAGTGAGTGCAGACCACCTCCCCGATCACCCGGACTTCCTCTGGCGCAACCCGGACCCGAAGAAGAGCTACGACGCCGTGATTGTGGGCGGCGGCGGGCACGGCCTGGCCACCGCGTACTTCCTGGCGAAGAACCACGGCATGACCAACATCGCCATCCTGGAAAAGGGCTGGCTGGCCGGTGGAAACATGGCCCGCAACACCACCATCATTCGTTCCAACTACCTCTGGGACGAGAGCGCTGCCATCTACGAGCACGCGCTCAAGCTCTGGGAAATCCTCCCGGAAGAGCTGGAGTACGACTTCCTGTTCAGCCAGCGCGGTGTCATGAACCTGGCCCACACCTTGGGCGATGTCCGTGAAAGCGTTCGCCGTGTGGGTGCCAACCGGCTCAACGGCGTGGATGCTGAATGGCTTGATCCGCAGCAGGTCAAGGAACTGTGCCCCATCCTGAACATCAGCGACAACATCCGCTACCCCGTGATGGGTGCTACGTACCAGCCGCGTGCAGGCATTGCCAAGCACGACCACGTGGCGTGGGCCTTCGCCCGCAAGTGCGACGAACTCGGCGTGGACATCATCCAGAATTGCGAAGTCACCGGCTTCATCAAGGACGGCAACCGGGTCACCGGCGTCAAGACCACCCGCGGCACCATCAACACCGAAAAGGTGGGTCTCTGCGCCGCCGGCCACAGCTCGGTCCTGGCAGAAATGGCCGGCTTCCGCCTGCCGATCCAGTCGCACCCGCTCCAGGCACTGGTGTCCGAACTGCACGAGCCCGTCCACCCCACAGTGGTCATGTCCAACCACGTGCACGTATACGTCTCCCAGGCCCACAAGGGCGAACTGGTGATGGGCGCCGGCGTGGACTCCTACAACGGCTACGGCCAGCGCGGCTCGTTCCACGTGATTGAAGAGCAGATGGCAGCAGCCGTGGAACTCTTCCCGATCTTCGCCCGGGCCCACGTGCTCCGCACTTGGGGCGGCATCGTGGACACCACCTTGGACGCCTCGCCGATTGTTGGCCTGTCCCCGGTGGAGAACATGTTCGTCAACTGTGGTTGGGGAACCGGCGGCTTCAAGGGCACCCCCGCAGCGGGCCTGACGTTTGCGCACACCATTGCCACCGGCGCACCGCACCAGCTGAACAAGCCGTTCGCACTGGAACGCTTCGAGACCGGCGCCTTGATCGACGAACACGGCGCCGCAGCCGTAGCCCACTAGCCAGGACAGGACAGGAAAGACATGCTCCTCATTTCATGCCCCAACTGCGGGCCACGCGACGAAACCGAATTCCACTATGGCGGCCAAGCGCACGTCGCCTACCCGGAGAGCCCGAACGACCTCACGGACCGTGAATGGGCTGAATACCTGTTCTACCGTGAGAACACCAAGGGCACGTTCGCCGAACGCTGGGTCCACAGCACCGGTTGCCGCCAGTGGTTCAACATGCTCCGCGACACCGTGAGCTACGAGATTCACTCCATCTACGGGATGGGCCAGCCCCGACCGGAGCTCAAGGCGGGTGCCAGGACAAGCGCCGGCACAAACAGCGAACCCACCCAGCCAGGCGAGTTCACCCAGGCCGGAGACTTCGGCCAAGCCGGCGAACCAGGCCTCGCCCCCGGCGCCGCCTCACCCACGGCCACCACCCCCATCTCCTCGGAAGGAGTCTAGAAGTGACCAGTAAGAACGCACGCCTCGCCACCGGCGGACGCATCGATCGCAGCATCTCCTGGCGCTTCACCGTGGACGGCCAGGAATTCACCGGCCACCCGGGTGACACCATCGCGTCCGCGTTGCTGGCCAACGGCCACATCAACGCCGGCAACTCCCTCTACGAGGACCGCCCCCGCGGCATCATGGCCGCCGGCGTGGAAGAGTCCAACGCCTTGGTCAAGATCGCTCCCCGCTTCCGCGGACATGTTGCAGAGTCCATGCTTCCCGCCACCGCAGTCTCACTGGTGGACGGCATGAACATTGAGCTCCTCTCCGGCCTTGGCAAGCTTGATCCCAACGAGGACAAGGCTGAGTACGACAAGAAGTACGTCCATACGGATGTCCTGGTGGTCGGCGGCGGTATTGCCGGACTGGCAGCAGCCCGCGAAGCAGTCCGCACCGGCGCCCGCGTCATCCTGATCGATGACCAGCCGGAACTTGGCGGCTCGCTGCTCTCCGGTTCCACTGCCCCGGAGCTGGCAGAACTGATCGAAGGCAAGCCGGCCCTGGAATGGGTTGCCGACGTGGAGGCTGAACTGGTTTCCGCCGGCGAATGCACGGTGCTGAACCGCACCACGGCTTTCGGTTCCTACGATTCCAACTACTTCATCGCAGCTCAGAACCGCACGGACCACTTGAGCGTTCCTGCAGCTTCCGGTGTCTCCCGCCAGCGTATTTGGCACATCCGTGCCAAGCAGGTTGTCCTGGCTCCCGGCGCCCACGAGCGTCCGCTGGTGTTCGAGAACAACGACCGCCCGGGCATCATGCTCGCCTCGGCCGCCCGCACCTACTTGAACCGTTACGCCGTGGCAGCCGGTTCACGCGTGGTCATCACCACCACCAACGATTCCGCTTACGCTCTTGCCGCGGACCTGAAGGCAGCAGGCGTGGCCATTGCCGCCGTCGTCGATGCCCGTCCGCAGATCAGCGCGAAGGCCGGTGCCGCCGTCGAGTCCGGTATCCGGGTCCTGATCGGCAGTGCCGTGGCTGACACGTCGGCGGACGAGGATGGCCGCCTGAATGGCGTCACCGTCCGCAGTATTAACGACGACGGCGAACTCACCTCGGGCGTCGAACAGCTGACTGCCGATCTCCTGGCAGTTTCCGGTGGCTGGAGCCCGGTGGTTCACCTCCACAGCCAGCGCCAAGGCAAGCTGCGTTGGGATGACGGGCTCGCAGCGTTCATTCCCACCGCTCCCGTCAAGGACCAGCAGGTTGTGGGCGCAGGCCGTGGCAGCTTCGAACTCCAGGATTGCCTGGCAGAGGGCATCTCGGCGGGAGCGGCAGCGTCCATCGCCGCTGGCTTCGAATCCGCCACCACCCCGGTGGAACTGCAGGCACCTGTGGCCAGCGCTCCGAGCCGCCAGCTCTGGCTGGTCCCCGGCCAAACCGGTGAGCCCGGCGAATGGCACCACCACTTTGTTGACTTCCAGCGCGACCAGTCCGTGGCCGATGTCCTCCGCTCCACCGGGGCAGGCATGCGGTCCGTGGAGCACGTCAAGCGGTACACCTCCATCAGCACCGCCAATGATCAGGGCAAGACGTCCGGAGTCAACGCAATCGGCGTCATCGCCGCGGCCCTGAAGTTCGGCGGAGCTGAGAACATTCCGGGCGTCGGCGAGATTGGCACCACCGCCTACCGTGCGCCGTTCACGCCCGTGGCCTTCGCAGCGTTGGCAGGCCGCCAGCGTGGCGAACTGTTCGATCCCGCCCGCGTCACCTCCATCCACCCGTGGCACGTTGCCCGGGGCGCACTGTTCGAAGATGTTGGACAGTGGAAGCGCCCCTGGTACTACCCGCAGGCCGGGGAAGATATGGACATAGCAGTCCTGCGTGAATGCGCAGCGGTCCGCGACTCCGTGGGCTTCATGGACGCCACCACCCTGGGCAAGATCGAGATCCGTGGCAAGGATGCCGGCGAATTCCTGAACCGCGTGTACACCAACGCGTTCAAGAAGCTCGCCCCGGGATCCGCCCGCTACGGCGTCATGTGCACCCTGGACGGCATGATCTTCGACGACGGAGTGACCCTCCGCTTGGACGATGACCGCTACTTCATGACCACCACCACCGGCGGCGCAGCCAAGGTGCTGGACTGGCTGGAAGAGTGGCACCAGACGGAGTGGCCGGACCTCGATGTGGTCTGCACGTCCGTGACGGAGCAGTGGAGCACCATCGCCGTCGTTGGCCCGAAGTCCCGCGCAGTGATCGCCAAGGTTGCTCCCCAGCTCGCCGAAAACGGTGGCCTGGATGCTGATGCCTTCCCGTTCATGACGTTCCGCGAGACCACGCTGGCCTCCGGAGTGCAGGCACGCGTTTGCCGCATCTCCTTCTCCGGTGAACTGGCCTACGAAATCAACATCCCGTCCTGGTACGGGCTCAACACCTGGGAAGCCGTTGCTGCCGCAGGTGCCGAGTTCAACATCACCCCGTACGGCACCGAAACCATGCACGTTCTCCGCGCCGAGAAGGGCTACCCGATCGTTGGGCAGGACACCGATGGCACGGTCACCCCGCAGGACGCCGGTATGGACTGGATCGTCTCCAAGGCCAAGGACTTCATCGGCAAGCGCTCCTACCTCCGGCAGGATGCAAGCCGCGAGGACCGCAAGCATCTGGTGAGCGTCCTTCCCGTGGACCACTCGCTGCGGTTGCCGGAAGGCACCCAGTTGGTGGAAAAGGGCATCCCGGTCAACCCGGCTTCCGGACCCGTCCCCATGGAGGGTTTCGTGACCTCCAGTTACCAGAGCGCCGCACTGGGCCGTTCCTTCGCCCTGGCACTCATTCAAAACGGCCGCAACCGCATCGGCGAGACCCTGGTGGCCTCGCTGGGAGACCAATTGGTGGACGTGGTTGTTGGCGAAACCGTACTTTTCGATGCTGAAGGGACCCGCAAAGATGGCTGAAACAGCAACACCAGCAGAAACCGCACACGTCGACCGCGTCCGGGGCGCCCGCCGCAGCCCGGCCGAGCACCTGGCTGAGGCCTTCAGCTCCGGCTCCGTGCCGGGCACGGTGACGCTCACCGAAATCCCGTACCAGGCCATGGTTGGTCTTCGGGTTGACCGAACGTCCGACGCCGGTGCCCGCGTTGCGTCCGTGACCGGCGGTTTGCCTGCCGCTTGCGGAGACGTGACGGGGACCGGTTCGGTTAACACCCTGTGGCTTGGGCCCACGGAGTTCATGGTGGTCGCACCGGAGGAAGCCCACGATTCCCTGGGAGGCTCCTTGGTCAGCGATCTGACCACGGCGTTGGGCAACGACGCGGGCCAGGTGGTGGACCTGTCCGCCAACCGCACCACGTTTGAGCTCTCCGGCAGCCACGCCCGCGCAGTGTTGGAGAAGACTTGCGCCTTGGACCTGCACCCGCGGGTCTTCAAGGCCGGGACCGCTGTCTCCACTGAGCTCGCGCACATTCCGGTGATGCTCTGGAAGACCTCGGAGGAGTCCTACCGGATCTTTCCCCGGGCATCGTTTGCCGACTTCCTGGGACGCTGGCTCCTCGATGCCATGCGGGAGTATGCCTCCCCAGAGGTCCCCTAATGGCATTGAGTGTGCTTGATCTGTTTTCTGTTGGCATCGGGCCGTCATCGTCACACACGGTGGGCCCCATGCGTGCGGCAAAGCAGTTCACGGACGGTCTTGAATCGTCCGGCCAGCTTCCGGCTACGGTGCGCGTCCAGGCAGAGCTTTTCGGCTCCCTGGGCGCCACCGGCCGGGGCCACGGCTCAGACAAGGCCGTGGTGCTGGGGCTGCAAGGCCACTCCCCCGAAACCGTTAATACCCACACCGCCGATGACCAGGTTGCGGCCGCGGCACTCGACGCGGAATTGCGCCTGGCCGGCAACCACCGGGTGGACTTCAACTGGGACGAGGACGTGGTCCTGCACCGCCGCAAGTCCTTGCCCGCCCACCCCAACGGCATGACGTTTCGCGCGTTGGACCACACTGGCACCGTGCTCCGGGAGCGCAGCTACTACTCCATCGGAGGCGGCTTTGTGGTGGACGGGGACGTCTCCGGAGCCGACAAAGTGGTAGCCGATGACACCGTCCTGCCCTACCCCTTCACCACTGCCGACGAGCTGCTGGCCATCTGCCTCCGCGAGGGCAAATCCATCTCGGACATCATGCTGGCCAACGAACTCGTGTGGCGTTCCGAGGAAGAACTCCGCGAAAGGTTGCTGGGGATCTGGGCCGTCATGCAGGAGTGCGTGGACAACGGCTGCTCTGCCGAGGGAATACTGCCGGGAGGCCTGAACGTCAGGCGACGGGCGCCGTCGTTGTTTAAGAAGCTTTCCGAAACTGACGCAGGCCTCAACGGAGCAAAATCTGCGGACCCGCTCCTCGCCATGGAATGGGTCAACCTGTTCGCCCTGGCCGTGAACGAGGAGAACGCCGCGGGCGGCAGGATCGTCACCGCGCCCACCAACGGTGCCGCCGGAATTGTCCCGGCCGTGTTGCACTATTACACCAAGTTTGTTCCGGGAGCCAACGACGACGGTGTCGTGCGGTTCCTGCTGGCGGCAGCCGCCGTCGGAATCCTGTTCAAAATCAACGCGTCCATCTCCGGTGCCGAGGTCGGCTGCCAGGGTGAGGTTGGTTCGGCCTGCTCCATGGCCGCCGCCGGTCTCTGCGAAGTCCTCGGCGGAACACCTGAGCAAGTGGAAAATGCCGCCGAAGTGGGCATCGAACACAACCTGGGCCTCACCTGCGATCCCGTGGGCGGGCTGGTGCAGATCCCCTGCATCGAACGCAACGCGATCGCCAGCGTCAAGGCCATCAATGCCGCCCGCCTTGCCCTGCACGGCGACGGCAGCCACAAAGTGTCCTTGGACAAAGCCATCAAGACCATGCGCGAGACAGGCGCAGATATGAAATCCAAATACAAGGAGACCTCCCGTGGAGGCCTCGCCGTCAACGTAGTGGAGTGCTAGCCATGACTGCCATCCAAACTGAAACTGCTGCCGTTTCCTCCCCGGAGACGACCGTGGAACACGTCCTCACCCTCGACTGCCCCGAAGGTCCGGGCATCGTGCACGCGGTGTCCGGCTTCCTGCTGGACCACGGTTGCGACATCATCGACAACAAGCAGTTCGGAGACCGCGCCGAGGGCCACTTCTTCATGCGCGTGCATTTCGCGTCCGACGGCGATGCCTCCACCGTTGATGCCTTGCGGGGGGCTTTCGCGCCGGTGGGTGATAAGTACAGCATGAACTGGGAACTGCAGCCCCAAGGGTACAAGCGACGCGTGCTGATCATGGTGTCCAAGTTTGGGCACTGCCTGAACGACCTCCTGTTCCGAGCACGGATCGGTGAACTGCCCATCGACGTGGTGGGCGTTGTGTCCAACCACACCGACCACCAGGGGTTGGCGGAGTGGCACGGGATCCCGTTTTTCCACGTTCCGGTCACGGCGGCCACCAAGCCCGCAGCCGAGGGTCGCTTGCTGGAAATCATCGACGAACTGGACGTGGAACTCATTGTCCTGGCCCGCTACATGCAGGTGCTCAGCGATGATCTGGCCCGCAAGCTCGATGGGCGCGCGATCAACATCCACCACTCGTTCCTGCCCAGCTTCAAGGGTGCCAAGCCCTATCACCAGGCTTACGCACGTGGTGTGAAAACTGTGGGCGCCACCGCCCACTACGTGAATGGCGAGTTGGATGAAGGTCCCATCATCGCCCAGCAGGTAGTGGAGGTGGACCACACGTTCGGGCCGGACGATCTTGTAGCCGCCGGCCGGGACACCGAATGCAAAGCCCTCAGCAACGCCGTTCGCTGGCACTGCGAGGGGCGGATCATTCTGAATGGGAACAGGACAATCGTGCTGAAGTAGGGCTTTGCAATCACCCCTTTCGATGGTTCCCTGCGCAGACGCTGTTGCGAACGGCGGTATGCAGGGAGCCATCGAATTGGCGTTTAAGGGGTTATCCGTTGACGGCGTTGATCCAGACGCCGATGATCCATGTGCTCGCCGCGGCACACGCCAGCCCGAACTCCACCAGGATCCCGATGCCCGTTGCCTTGAGCGCGGCGCCGCTGGAACGGACAGCCGTGCGGAAGTCCCGCGTCCGCTGGACTTCGCTGAGAAGCAGCCCGACGGCGAACCCCACAAAGAGCCCCACCACGGGAATGACGAACATCCCCACCACACCCAGCACCACGCCGATCAGCACCGACCGGTTGGGAATGCCGTGTTGCTTCAGCTTTCGTCCGGTGAGCACCGCACTGGCTGCCATGCCGGCCACCACAAACACCATGCCGACGGCGAAGATCACCCAGCCGAGCGGACCGGCGCCTCCCCAGATAGCCCAGGCCAGCAGGCTCGCGCCGATGAGAATACTGCCGGGAAGTACAGGAATGATGGTTCCGGCCACGCCTACCGCAATGGCCAGGCCGCACAGGATGGTCACGATCAGTTCGGCGTTCATGTCCCTCAGTCTATGCACAGCAGCGCGGGGTCACTTATGGCCCCTTCAGCGCGCGATGGCGGCACTGAGGTGACACCGCGGTGCCTCTAAACCAAGGACGACGGCTTAACCAAGAACGACGGCGACGCTCCCCAGCACGGGAGGCGTCGCCGTCGTCGGTCTTGCGTAGGTAACCGCTACTCAGTCACGGCGGCAGCAACTGCCGCGGTAACGGCCGGTGCCACGCGGGCATCCAGCGGGCTCGGCACGATGTAGTCGGCGGAGAGGTCTTCAGCGGCCAGCTCAGCGATGGCGTTGGCAGCAGCGATCTTCATGGCGGGCGTGATGCGGCGCGCCTTGGCATCCAGTGCGCCACGGAAGATGCCGGGGAAGGCCAGCACGTTGTTGATCTGGTTCGGGAAGTCGCTGCGGCCGGTGGCAACAACGGCCGCGTACTTCTGGGCAACCTCCGGGAGAACTTCAGGGTCCGGGTTGGACAGGGCGAACACGATCGACTGATCGTTCATGAGCTTCAAGTGCTCTTCGTCCAGCTTGGAGGAGGAGACGCCCACAAAGACGTCTGCACCCGTCAGTCCCTCGCCCGGGCCACCGGTGACGCCGCGGGGGTTGGTGCGCTGGGCCATGCGGGCCTTGACGCTGCCGGGGTCTGCCACAAGATCGGCACGGTCAGCGTTGACCACGCCCTTGGAGTCGAGCAGGATGACGTCCTTGATGCCAACAGCAAGAAGAATTTCGGCAATGGCGATACCAGCGGCGCCTGCACCGGAAACAACAACCTTAAGCCCGGCCAGTTCCCGCTGGGTCACCTTTGCGGCGTTGGTCAGGGCTGCAAGAACCACGACGGCGGTGCCGTGCTGGTCGTCGTGCATGACCGGGCAGTCGAGGGCCTCAATGAGGCGCTCTTCGAGTTCGAAGCAGCGCGGAGCCGAGATGTCTTCGAGGTTCACGGCGCCGAAGCTGGGGCGCAGGCGGACCAGGGTCTCAATGATCTCGTCCACGTTGGTGGTGTTGAGGACCAGCGGGATGGAGTCGAGGTCCCCGAAGGACTTGAACAGGGCGGACTTGCCTTCCATCACCGGCAGGGAGGCGCTGGGACCGATGTTGCCGAGGCCAAGGACCGCGGTGCCGTCGCTGACCACAACAACCAGGCGCTCGGCCCAGGTGTGGGTGCGGGCGAGCTCGGGGTTTGCGTGGATTGCGCGGCTGACCTGCGCAACTCCGGGGGTGTAGGCGATGGAAAGATCGCGCTTGTTGTTCAGCGGCACGGTGCTGGAAATGGTCAGCTTGCCGCCTTCGTGGGCTGCGAAGATCTCTTCTTCGGTCAGTACCAGGGCGTCTTTGTCTGTAGCAATTGTCTCAATGGACACGTCTTTGTCTCCTCAGGCTAGCCGTGGACCCACGGCATGGTTCGGGCAGGAACAGAACTGCTGTAGCGGACCAAGGATGGCTGGTCCGGCGTTGCTTCTGCAGATAGGGGGCTGCTAGCCGCTTCGGTGTTTCCAGCCTAAGGAGCCTGCGGGGGTACAAGATTCAATACCAAGAGAGACGATTCGAGAGTAAAACGTTCAACCAGCTCTTATTGTGATCCAGGTCATGCGAAAAAGCGCGTTCAGAAGCCTTGCTGGTCTAGACCAGAGGGCATATTCCGTCATTCTCCGGTCAGCAGTGAGCAGGCTTTCTTCAGATCTTTTTCAGCCTCAAACAGGGACAACCGTCGGCATCGAACGGCTTGGACAAGACCACTGACGAGGTGAAGCAGGATTCTGGCACGCACGGAATCCTTCCCGGTGTCCTTGCTGAGCGAACCCACCACTTCCTCGGACAACGCATCGATCTCGCGCAGCAACTGTGCGGTGTCGTCGTCTTTGCCTGCAGGACGGATCAGGCAGTGCTCCACCCCCGGCTGCATGACCCTCAGATGGAAGATTTCCATCATCAACCCCGCGAGCGCGTGCCCTTTACCTTCGCGGCGACGGACGCCGTCCCGGAGCTCCCGCAGCTGCTGCCTGTACACGGCCAGCATCAGGTGGGCTGTGGAGGGAAAGTAGCGGTACAGCGTGCCGAGCGGGATATCAGCCCTGGCCGCGACATCCGAAAGGCTCAACGTATCGAACTGCCTCTGGGCAAAACCCTCAGCCGTCTTCAGGATGCGGGCATAGCGCAGCTGCTGCCGCGGGGTGGTGGGCGCGGCAGCCATGCGGGGCAACCCCGTGGTCAGGTCAAGGGAATACGGTTCCAGTGAGTTTGAGGCGGGCATTTCCGGCGATCTCTTGGCAGGCTGACAAGGAAGCGGCCGGCTGGGGTCAAAGACCCGCGGCTGGCCGATCGCATCAATGATACGGGAGCTAAATGACCGTTTCCTGAGAGCTCACCAGACAAGAAAGCGCGCACGCCGCTCCCTGCCATTGGAGCTCCGCGCACATACACTGCAGGCAGGTCTGGATCACGGGAGGAACGCACTTGGGGATATTTCGACGCCGGATGGCAGCGGCGCTGCTGACCGCCGCTGTGGCGGCCATGGCACTGAGTCCGCTCCCGGCGTCGGCCGCCCAAAGCAGCGGACCCGATCCCGTCCTCAGTGGAGAGGCGTTCGTCGGCGGCAAGCTCACCGTAGACATCGGCCCGTACACGTTCTACGGCTGCGGCGGCGGCAAGGGACCGGACTTCACCATCTACTGGACCAGGGACGGATTCCTGGTGGCCGGCGAGACCGCCCGTACTTACGCACTGCAGCCCGACGACACCGGGGCGCGGATGGCCGCCCATGCCACCGCCAGCAAGACGGCATGCAGCGGCGAATCCCTGCACAGCGACGAAACCAAACCCGTGGGCGCCGCCAACCGGGCGGCCGGGTTCACGGGCAGGAGTTACGAGTTGCTGGCCCGCGGCACCGACGGCGCGTTGCAGCTCTACGGCCGCAAGGGAACCGTGTGGGAAGCGGCCCGGACAGTGGGCTGGGGTTGGAACATCTTCAACCTGACCTTCTCGCCGGGCGACTTCAACGGCGACGGCAAGGGCGATGTGATCGCCAGGGACGCCGCCGGAACCCTGTACCTCTATGCCGGCGACGGAACCGGTGGCTGGAAACCGGCACAGACCATTGGCAAGGGCTGGAACGTCTTCGACACGATTGTGAGCCCCGGAGACTTCAACGGCGATGGCCACAACGACGTCCTGGCCCGCGAACCAGGTGGCGCCCTCTACCTGTACCCGGGCAATGGTTCCGGAGGCTGGTTGGCGAGGACCGCCGTCGGGCAGGGCTGGCAGATGATGGATGCGCTGCTGACGCCGGGGGACTTCAACGGCGACGGCAACGTGGATGTGCTGGCACGGGACCGCGGCGGCTATCTCTATTTCTACGGCGGCAACGGTGCCGGCGGATGGACGAGGTCATGGTTGATCGGGGTCGGCTGGAACGCGCTGAAAGCAGCGGGTGCCGCCGGGGACTTCGACAATGACGGCTTCAACGATGTCTATGGCGTCGATCAGCAGGGTCGGTTGGTGATCTACTACGGCAACGGGCGCACCGGCTGGCGCGGGTCTGAGATCGCCGGTCATGGTTGGAACGGATTCTCAGCGATCTTCTAGAGAAAACCCCCGCGCGGTAGAATTAGCCCCATAAAGTCTGGGGAGGACATCATGAACGCACCAACGCGCCCTACGTCAGGTGTGCGCCGGGTGGTGGCTGGCATTGCAGCGGCGGTCGTCGCCGCACTCGCCTTCGCGCCGGCACCCGCCATGGCAACCATGGATCCCTCGAATCCCGTGATTCATGGTGCACCGTTTGTTGGCTCAACACTCACGCTTGAGATCGATCCTGCTTCCTACCGAGGCTGCGGCGCCGCGGCCGGCCCGGACTACGGCATTTACTGGACCCGCGACGGAGTTCGGGCCCAGGACCACTGGGCATGGTGGACTTACACGCTCGATGAATCCGATCGCGGCAAGACCATCGCAGCCCATGTCGTGGCCAGTCAGAACGGGTGCGAGCCACTGGAAGTCTCCAGCGAAGAGACCGCCCCGATCTCCGCCTCCAACAGGGCGAACGGCTTCACCGGGCGCGGCGCATATGAGATGCTCGCCCGCCGCGCCGACGGCACCCTCATGATGTATCCCCGCGTCAACAACGCCTGGGAATCCGCCAGGACAGTGGGACCGGGCTGGAACGGTTTCGGAACTGTGGTGTCCCCCGGCGATTTCAACGGCGATGGCGCCAACGACATCTTGGCCAAGGATTCGGCCGGCAACCTCTTCCTTTACGCGGGAACGGGCAACGGCGGCTTCCTCGCCGGGCGCCAGGTAGGCAGCGGCTGGAACGCCTTCAACTCGATCGTTTCCCCCGGCGACTTCAACGGCGACGGCACCAACGACCTGCTGGCCCGCGACGCCGGCGGCCTCCTCTACCTCTACCCTGGCAACGGAAACGGCGGCTGGCTCACCCGCTCCGTGGTGGGCAGCGGATGGAACGTGGTCAACAAAATCATCACCCCCGGCGACTTCAACGGCGATCACAACGTGGACATCCTGGCACGCGACGCCGCAGGAGCCTTGCGCCTGTATAAGGGCAACGGGGCGGGCGGCTGGGCCGGCATGTCGGTGGTCGGCCAAGGCTGGGGCGGCATGCCTACCATTGGCGCGGCCGGCGACATTGACGGCAACGGCAACGTGGACGTCTACGCGGTGGACGGCTCCGGCCAACTGCTCGCCTACTACGGCGACGGCGACGGCGGCTGGAACGGCGCCGGTGCCATCGGTTGGGGCTGGGGCGGTTTCAACGCAGTCTTCTAAGACTTGGGGGATTCCATGACATTGCATTCTTCCGCCCTGACTTCCCGACGTCCGCTGCGGCCGGGTTTACATCTCCTTCTGGCCATTCTCCTGTGCGTCGCCCTCGCCATCGCGGTTCCGCCGCCCGGCGCCAAAGCAGCAGGCCCTGCGCCGCTGCCTACTGTGGTGACGCGGACTTCACCCGCCACCGTGGTCCCCGGCAATACCATCTCCCTCTCCTTCACCCTAAGCGGGCCGGCCCAGGAAGTGGGATTCGCGTACGTCAACGAGGACACGCTGGAGCAGGCCATTCTCTACGGACCCACCAGCGCAGCTCCGGGACCCTACAGTGCGCAGGCCAAGGTGCCTGTCAACGGAAGCGCGTTCAAACGCACGGGCCGGTACAAACTCCTCAGCGTCAACATTGTGCTTCCTGCGGGCCAAGGATCCGTGCGCTACAGCCGTGACGGCAACATCCTCTTCCTGAGCCAAGGTCTCGAAGCGCCGACGCAGCGGCCCGGCGCCCTGGACGGCGTCGACTTCGCCGTCAACAACCCCAATTTCCCCCTCATCGACAACCCCAATACCAAAACACCAGTCGTGTCCGGAGTGGCCCGCTACGACCAAGTTTTGACCACTGACAACGGCACCTGGACCTACCCGCCCACCGGCTTCGCCTACCAGTGGCTGCGGAACGGCCAACCCATCGCCGGCGCTACCGTCAACAGCTACCGGGTGGCCGAAGCCGACCTGGACCAGACCCTGTCCGTCCGCGTCACGGCCACCCGGGCAGGATACCGGGCTGTGTCGGCATCCTCCCTGCCGCTCACCCCCACCTCCCCCATCACCGCAACCGCCCCTGCGCTCCAAGGCAAGCTGACCGTTGGAGAAAAACTCACGGGTGTCTTCAACGAAGGCAGCGTCTCCACCGGGACAGCCGGCGGCGCCGTCAGCGTCAAGTACGAATGGGTGCGGAACGGTACCCCGATCAACGGAGCCACCGCCAAAACCTACACGCTGACCGCTGCCGACCGTGGCGCCGTCGTCGGCTTCCGCGCGGTAGTCCAGGCCGGCAATCCGCCCACGGCCACGCGCCCGTTCACGGTGTACAGCCGCACCGTAGTGCGGAACAAGGCCCACACAGCAGGGTTCGACGCCGGTACCTCCTTGGATCTGTTCGCCCGGAACGCCGCGGCGAACCTTCTCCTCTACCCAACAGATGGCGCCGGACGATGGCAAGGGGCGAAGACCATCGGGTATGGCTGGGATGTTTTCGACCTCGTGTTCAACGCCGGCGACTTCAACGGCGACGGGTTCAACGACGTCCTGGCACGCGACGAGGCCGGCACCCTGTTCCTCTACCCCGGCAACGGGACAGGCGGCTGGCTGCCGCGTAAGGAAGTCGGCTGGGGTTGGGACGTCTTTGACTCCGTCATTGCTTCCGGCGACTTCTCAGGGGACGGCGCCAACGACCTCCTGGCCCGGACCCCTGCCGGAGCTCTGGTCCTCTACCCCGGGAACGGCGTGGGCGGTTTCCGCTCGCCGGGCGCAGTCGGCCAGGGCTGGGATGCCCTCAGCCAAGTCTTCTCCCCCGGCGATTTCGACGGCGACGGCAACCCCGACGTCATGGGCCGCGACAATGCCGGAAACCTCCGCCTCTACGGCGGCAACGGCAGCGGCGGCTGGACCACTGCACGGTCCATCGGCACCGGCTGGAATGTCATTTCGCTTATCGGCGGCGCAGGAGACTTCAACGGCGACGGCTTCAACGATGTCTGGGCCATCGACTCCGCCGGGCAGCTGAACATGTATTACGGCAGTGGCAGCGGCGGCTGGAAGGGCGCTGGCGTTGTTGGCTGGGGATGGGGCGGATTCACGGCGGTGTTCTAAGCCGGTTTTGGTTGAGTTTGGGCTTTGACGCACGACACATTTGAGCGAATAACGATAATCCAATCCCAATAGCTGTACCTGGTGAGGCCGGGCTGTATTCTCATCTCAATTGGCCTCGACAGGCCGCTCTGGTCTGCACCTTTTGGGGGAATCTTGGGGTCTCATTCTGCTCTGCGCTTTCGCGCTGCGTCCACCGCTGTTCGAGCGCTCCTCATGGCGCTGGCTTTTACGTTGGCATTCGTCGTCTTGACCCCCATTTCACCCGCCGTGGCTGCTACACCGGTCCTCTCTACTTTTGCGCGGACATCCCCTGCAACGGTCGACGCCGGCGCTCCAGTCAGCTTTTCCTTCACCACCTCCGCTGCGGTCAAGCGTGTTGAGGTTGGGCTGCGGAGTGCTGCGGGAACGCACATTCTGGCCTGGACCTCCGCCGGAGCCAAGGCCGGGACTGTGGCCGGCGTTGCTTCCCCGTCCTCGTGGCCGAACGGCACGATCGAGGTCAGCTACGTCCAGGTGATCACCACTGTGGGCGCCTCACAGGTGTACTACCGAGGCGGTGGCGTCTACCCGCCCGGCACGGGCACTTCGCCATTTGGCGATCCCGCGGCGCAAGACTTCAAGATCAAGAACCCGATGCTGCCCTACGTTGCGCCTGTCCCTACGTCGCTTGTGCCGGCCAAAGCCACCTTCGCTCCCGGGCAGACCGCCGGAGTCCAGGTCAAGCTCTCCCAGCTTGCCCAGTCAGTCCGGCTGATCTACCGCGACGCTTCCGAGGTCACCACCTTCGAGCTGGCGTGGACTGGCACCCCTGCGCCTGGGCCCCAAACCGTCACGGCAACGGGTGCGGTCACTGCCGCCCAAGCTTCCGGCGGGTACACCCTGGAGCGCGTCGAGGTCACGTACTTCGATGGGCTGGCCAAGGACTCCTACCTTCGCGATGGCACGCTGGAGCGGACATCACCTGTTCCCTTGGGTACCGCCGTGCGGGTAAAACTTGCTACCGGCGATTTCGTGGTGAGCAACCCTGCAAAGGTGCTGCCCAAGCTGAGTCCTTCCGTGGCGCCGAGAGTTGCGGGGGATCTGGTTCCCAATACGATCCTCAGTATCCAGCGTGGAACATGGCCCGTAGAACCGTCATTCTCGGAAATCCAGTGGTACCGGAACGGCACTCCCATCGACTACGCCACCAAGGACACCTACCAGTCCAACATGTACGACGATCCCGCAAACATGATCTGGGTCAAGATGACCGCGCGGGCTGCCGGATACCTCCCCGCCAGCGTCTCAACGTTGGCATTCGGGCCGATGCCCCGCCGGGTCTGGGTCAGCAACCTGCGCATCACCGGTGACGCGTCAGTGGGCGGCGTCCTCCATTTGGAGCATGGTGCCGCCGGCGTCGACCCCGAGGGCGGCCAGGCCAGCTACACCTACGTCTGGAAACGCAACGGCACTCCTATTCCAGGCGCCACCTCCCGGGACTACCGGACCACCCTGGCGGACAAGGGAATCATCATCACTGCAGGGGTAACAGCCCGCTTCGATGCAGGCTCGGCCATTACCGAGGTTGTTGACCTTGTGGGACCGTTGGCAAACAAGACCCGCGGCAAGGGCTTCAACGCAGACGGCACGGGGGACATTTTCGCCCGGGATACCGGCGGTAACCTGTGGCTGTACCCCAGCAACGGCAGCGGCGGCTGGTTGCCCGCCCAAAAAATCGGCCAAGGCTGGAACGGGTTCAACTCGCTCTTCTCCCCTGGCGACTTCGACGGCGACGGAAACGTTGACGTCATGGCCCGCGATGGTGCCGGACGACTCTTCCTCTACCAGGGCAATGGCCAGGGCGGCTGGCTTCGATCGTTCCAGATCGGTCAAGGCTGGGGGTCGGTCAAGGACATCGTGGCACCGGGCGATTTCAACGGTGACGGCACCGCAGACCTTATTGCCCGGGATGCTTCGAACACCATGGTGATGTATCCCGGAAATGGACGTGGTGGCTTCCTGACTCCTTACACACTCAGTGGCGGGTGGGGCGATTTTAATGCCTTCATCTCTCCGTCGTCGCGTTCCATCTTCGCCCGTGACAACTCAGGCAACCTCCGGTCCTATAGCGGCTCCGGAAATGGATACTTCCACGAAAACGCATGGACGCCCAACGTCTTCGGCGCTTATGCGGGCTATGGCTGGGAAGGTTTCAGCCGGATCGGCGCACCCGGAGATTTTGACAGTGACGGGGTCCCTGAGGTGTACGGGATCCACCCCGATGGACGGCTCACCATGTTCTACGGGTTGGGCCATATCGCCCTCAAGCGCCAAGCGACCATCGGCTGGGGCTGGAACTCGTTTAACTCCGTCTTCTAGCCATGCCCACAACCACTTCACACCATTCGGGGGAAGACGTCATGACCACTCGCACCGTTGCAGGGCTAAGCCCCACCAAACTCCGCCCTCTGGCTGCCTTGCTGGGAGTCCTCCTGGCTGCGATGCTGTTGGCGCCGGCCTCGCTCCAGCCTGCGGCAGCGGCTGAAGACCCTGTTCCGAAGATCGTTTCCGCCCAACGGGTATCCACCCCCACGGTTGCTGTGGGGGCCACCGTGAAGATCGCCTTTACCCTGGCGCAGCGGGCCCAACGCGTCGAGTTCCGGTACACCGACGAATCCCATGTCACCGAACACCGCGTCATTTGGTCGGGGACACCCGCCGCCGGGCCACTGACAGCGACCGCCTCGGCCGCCGTGGCAGCCGATACCTACTTCAACGGCACCCACACGCTGCAGAGTGTGATCATCACCTACGGCCAACGAATGCTCACCTACAACCGTGGCTCCACCTACGAAGAGGTGCTCCCTGTTGCCTGGGAAACCTTGGACTTCACGGTCAGCAATCCCGCCAACGTCCTTGTTCCCAACGACAACATCACCCTGCCGGCTCTCGGGATCCGGAAAGAAGCGGGCTACTCCTATCCTGCCTTCGACGTCAACCACGGAACGTGGTCCGCGCCGCCGTCGTCCTATACGTACGAATGGTTCCGCGACGGCGTCTTCAAGTCCTCCGGCAGCAACTGGTTCGATGTTTCGGACAAGTACGCGGGAACCGGGTCCGGGCTCACGCTGAAACTCACCGCCCTGGCAGCCGGGCACCTTCCCGAGACCGTCGAGACCAAGCCGTTCTACCTGGCCGCCGCCGCGGACCCGGTGGTCTCCGGCTATCCAGGGGTGCGGGGGTCCGTGAAGGCAGTGTTTGATCCCTCCACCATCAAGGGACTCCCCGCGGGAGCGAAACCAACTGTCAGCTACCAATGGCTCCTGAACATTGCCGATCCCATCCCTTCGGCCACAGGGGCCAGCTACAGCCCTCAGCCCTTAGATGCCGGCAAGAAACTCGGTGTGACGGCCGTTGTCACCTACGACGGCAGCGTCGTAGGCCTCTTCCGCAGCGCTGATGTGATGGTCAAGCATCAGTCACTCCTCCGGGACTTCGACGGCGACGCCAAACCGGATGTCATCACCAGAAAACCCAACGGCACACTGACCCTTTTCCGAGGGGACACCTATGGCCAGTTCAAAAGCGCCACCAAGGACATCGGCTGGGGGTGGGCCGGCTTCACTGCGCTGATGTCTCCCGGTGACTTCGACGGCGACGGCGCAATGGATGTGATGGCCCGCGATAAGTCCGGTCAACTGTGGCTATACCGCGGAAATGGATCCGGCGGCTGGCACGGCTCTTCTGTCATCGGGACCGGCTGGGCAGGTTTCAGCGAGATCATTCCGGCCAGCGATTTCAACGGTGACGGGACCAGCGATGTCCTGGCGCGTGACCCTCAGGGGCGCCTCTTCCTCTACCCCGGCAATGGGAGGGGCGGATGGCTTACCCCAACGCAGGTTGGACAGGGATGGCAGTCCTTCAACAAGGTCTTCACTCCCGGCGATTTCAGTGGCGACGGAGTCTCCGATTTCCTCGCCCGCGGGACAGACGGGAAGCTCAGCGCCTACTACCCCAACGGCAAGGGTGGATGGTTGTCGTCGAGGACGCTGACAGGAAACTACTCATCCAGCATCTACCTGGGTGGATTGGGCGGATTTAATCATTCCGACCGCTACAACTACTTCTTCAGCGTCTCTGACCAAGGCGTGTTCACCACCGAGGCACTGGGCAGCGACTGGAACAGCTACTATCGCCAGACCAGCCAGGCGGGGACGGGATGGGGTTACCTCACTGCCGTTTTCTAAGCTGATTTCGGTTGATTTCAGGGTTTGACTTGTCTTTTCGTTGAACATTTGCCAGCAAATTCCCAGACTGTCGTTCCGGCGTTGTACCCTCAAGTCACTTATACCCGCCGGCCATCCGGGACCGGCTTGATTTGGGGGAACAATGGGGATCACTCCTATGCGCCGCGTGCGCAGTTGGCTCGCCGCACTGACTAGCTGCATCGTTTTGGTTGGCGGGCTGGGCTTGGCCCCTGCAGCTCAGGCCGACGACACCTTCGCCCCGGTCCCGGTAGCCGTCTCCACGACACCGGACTCCATCGCGTCCGGAGGACAAGCAACATCCAGAGTGACGGTCCAGGCCTCGGGGCCTGTCACCGACGTTTACGTGCTCTTCCGCAATACAGCCACTGGTAAGCTCCACACGCAGATGACCCAGGGCTCCTACAGTGCAGCCGACTCGACCTACTCGTTTGACGTGTTCTTTGCCCAAGGCACTCCGCCAGGAACGTATGTTGCGCAGTACCTGCAGATCCTCACCGCCGCCGGCCAGGAGTTGGGCTACTGGCGCGACGGTTCACTGATCCATAACCCAGGCAACCTTCCGGGTTCCGGCACTGCTGCTGTGGCTCTGGATGGCCTGGACTTCAATTACGTAACACCCGTGGACATTGACCGGCCCCACACCTCAGGCTCCTACCGCACGGAATACTGGGATCCGTACACCATGAGCCTTTTCATCCGTGACTCCGGGGGCCGCCTGGGCCTCTTCCCCACCGGTGGCAACGGTACGTGGAAGCAGGCCTATGAGGTTGGTTCGGGTTGGAACATTTTCAATCTGATGTTTTCCGCCGGGGACTTCAACAATGACGGCGAGAATGATGTCATTGCCCGCGACGGAGCAGGTTCCCTCTTCCTCTACCCCTCGGACGGTCAGGGTGGCTGGTATCCCCGCCAGCAAATCGGCTGGGGCTGGGGTATCTTCACGTCTGTTTTCCCAGCCGGCGATTTCAGCGGAGATGGCAACAACGACCTCTTGGCCCGCAAGTCTTCCGGGGAACTCGTCCTGTACCCCGGCAACGGGTACGGCGGCTTCCTCGGTGCGTCAACAGTTGGCTGGGGTTGGAGCGGCATGACGTCTGTCTTCTCACCTGGGGACTTCAACGGTGATCACAAGCCTGATGTCCTGGCCCGCGACGCTGCAGGTAATCTTCGTTTCTATGGCGGCAATGGCTATGGCGGATGGACCACCAGCGCCGTGATCGGTCAGGGCTGGAACGCGATCACCAAGCTGGGCGGTGCAGGAGACTTCGACGGCGACGGCGCCAACGATGTCTGGGGCATCGACACCTCCGGCCAGATGCGCATGTACTACGGCAACGGCTCCGGTGGGTGGAAGACTTCGGCCGTGGTCGGTTGGGGCTGGGGCGGCTTCAACGCCGTCTTCTAGACCAACCTCACGGCTTTTGATTGAGGGCCTCTTCCGGGTTTCTTCGGGGAGGCCCTCCTTCACAATAACTTCGATTTCACGGAACCATTTACCGGGCAGAGCCGAAAATGTAGTGTCATCTCAATTGATCTCTGCTGGCCCTCCGGCCAGTCACTTCTTGGGGGAATCCTTGGACCTTCTTACTGCCCTGCGGTGGACCGCGCCCAACCCTGCGCGCCGGCTGCTGACCGCTTCCCTGCTGGTGGGCGCCCTGAGCAGTGCGCTGGTGGCGGCTCCTGCCAATGCAGCGCCGTACCTTCAGTACTCCGGCCAGGAACTCATGGTGCAGCCAGCTGCTGCCCGAACTGTCTACATGGGGCAGCCAAAACTGACTGGCGACCCCACCGTAGGGGGCCTCCTCAAAGCGGAACTTGGCGGATACGCTCCGTTCGTCATCCCCGAGGGTGGCACGCCTTCGTTCACCTACAAGTGGACCCGGGACGGTCAAGCCATACCAGGCGCCACAGGCTCGACCTACCGGGCCACCCCAGGGGACCGCGGCAGGGTAGTCGCCGTCTTCGTCACGGTCTCCTACGACGCCGAGTCACGGCTCACCCTGCAGGCGGACTACCCGCTGAGGATCGCTGCCAAACCCCGGGCACGCGGATTCAACGGCGACGACACCCTGGACATCTTTGCCCGCGATGCCGCAGGCCGCCTGCTCCTCTACCCCACTGACGGCCGGGGCAACTGGCGTGCAGCCCAAGTACTCGGAACAGGATGGAATATCTTCAACACACTGTTCTCTCCGGGCGACTTTGACGGTGACGGCACAGTGGACGTCATTGGCCGCGATGGACAGGGACGGTTGTTCCTCTACCAGGGCAACGGAACCGGCGGCTGGAAGAGTGCCTTCCAGATCGGCCAAGGCTGGCAGGATTTCCGGACCGTGTCCTCGGCGGGTGATTTCAACGGCGATGGAAGCAACGACCTCATTGTTGTGGACCGCTGGTACCAAGCCATCCTCTACCCCGGCAACGGCAGGGGTGGCTTCCTTCAGCCCTACGGCGTTGACACCTATTGGGTCAACGGCGATCCGATCTTCACAGTGGGCCACTTCGGCGGGACGAACAACCTGGGAATTGTCAGCCGAAACTACGGCTATCTCCGGCTTTATGAAGCCAGCCGGAGCGGCCGGCTGGATGGCAGCCGTACCGATATCGGATGGGGGTTCAATGACTTCCCGTTCGTGGGTTCAGCGGGTGACTTTAATGGCGATGGCACGGTGGACATCTTCAGCGTTGACACCGCAGGACGGCTGACGATGTATTACAACAAGGGCGCAGGGTACCTGAACAGCGGCCGCCCGGACATCCGATGGTACGGACAATCCACCGTCGGGTGGGGCTGGGGTGGCTTCACCGCGGTCTTCTAGGCCTAGTCAACGCTCTTGATCTTCACCACGAACACCGCTCCCAGGAGCCCAATGACCGCGGCGGCGACGTACAGCGAGACGTAGCCGCCCCAGTAAAGGACAAACGGAGAGGCGATCAACGGGGCGATCACCTGCGGTAATGAGTTGGCAATGTTGATAACGCCCAAGTCCCGGCCGCGGTCCATCCCCGTGGGAAGGACCTGCGTAATGAGGGCGAAGTCGACGGCGAGGTAGGCTCCAAACCCGATCCCCAACACCACCGCACCGGCAAGCCCGCCGATCCACGTTGGTGCGAAGGCGAGGATCAGCGAGGCCAGCGCAATAATGACCGACGACGCGATCACCAATGGCTTCCGCTTGCCCATCTTGTCGCTCAGCCTGCCCCCAAGCACGCTGGTGATAATGACCGAGACCGCATACAGCCCGGTAAGAATGAGGACACCAAACGAGGGATCGATACCCTCAGTTTCCTTGAGACGCACAGCATCACTAAGGAAAAACAACAAGTACAAGGTGACCATGTGGTTGCCTGTACTTACCAGCAAACGGGTCAGCCAAGCCCACGCGAAATCCGGATAGCGTTTGGGCGAGACCCAGAAACCCTTGAGGAAGTCTGCCAGGTTGAAGGGCGGGCGCTCAGTTGGTGGAAGCTGCTGATCGTCATTCTTGAAAAGGTAAAGCACGACGCCGGCCAGCAACGCCGCAGCGCACAGCCAGTACCCGGCGGCAAAGTTTCCAACGACGACCGCCGCGATCACCGCGCCGATCAAGATGCCCACAGTCTGACCCATGGCGGCGAGTCCGCCTACAGTTCCGCGCTGTGGAACCGGGACGCGGTCAGGTACTGCGGCCGTGATAGCGGCGTACATTGCGTTGGCTCCGGCCTGCACAAGGCACCACAGGAGAGTCATGGCTGCAACGTTGGGAGCACCGGCCAAAGCAACGAGCGCAACAGCTCCCAGGATGGCGCCCATCAGGACCCAAGGAACACGGCGACCAAACCGGGACGTCGTGCGGTCGCTGAACGCCCCGAAGAGTGGGTTTGCAACCATGGAAACGGCCGCTCCACAGCCAGTGACCAAGGCAAGGATCGCCTCTTTCTGGCCTTCATCAAAATGGGCTGCCTGCAGGCCCAGGAGCACTTGGAGGGGGCCAAAGAACGCTGCATTGATGCCCAGGTTGACCAGCACAACGCCGGTGACCCAGATCGGCCGTACCTTGGCAACAGGTTCGGCAAGCGCCGTGGTGTTTCCACCGCGGACGATTGCAGGGTCCGGCACCGGACCCGGCAGGTCGGACAAGCTCATGGCAGGTTCCCCCTCATTGAATGTTTGGATTCAGCCTAGCGCGGCGAAGCGGCACTGAACCGCCGTCGGGTCTTTTATCCACATAGGCCGCTGCAAGCGCTGCTTTAGCGCCCTGGCGAGCGTTAGTGTGGCCTCACAGAGAATGAGGAGAAGCACTGTGAGCGAGCAAATAAATACGGCCGATCTCTACGACGAGCGCGGCGAGGAACTGGAGTCCATAGCCGTTCAGTTCCACAATCTGGGAGGCCAAACGCACTTCAGTGGGCCGGTCCGCACTATCCGGTGCTTTGAGGACAATGCGCTGGTGAAAACGGTCCTCAACACGCCCGGTGAGGGTGCCGTGCTGGTCATTGATGGCCAGGCATCTCTGCGGACGGCACTCATGGGCGACCTCATTGCCGCGAGCGCCGTGGCCAACGGCTGGTCCGGTGTGGTGATCAATGGAGCCGTCAGGGACCGGGAGGCCATCGCCCGCCTGCCCCTTGGCGTCAAAGCCCTTGGGAGCAACCCGAAGAAGAGCGCCAAGACGGGAGTTGGCGAAGTGGACGTAGAGCTGGTGATCGATCGCGTCCGCATTCAACCCGGCGTGATGATCTTCTGCGACCCGGACGGCATCCTGATCGAGCGCTGACTCTTCGGTGGGGGCCCGACTTAGAGGGAAAGTGGAAGAAATATTCTCCCGCCGGGAATCAACCTGGCAGTAAGATAGTTACTGAAAGCAACTATCCTGCTTAATCCACTTTTCTGCCACCTCTGGAGAAGATATGCCCAAAACCACGCCCGTCCGGGCCGCCGGCGAGGTTCTGACCCACCGTCAGACACTCACCGTCATGGTGGGACTCATGCTCGGCATGTTCCTGTCGTCGTTGGACCAGACCATTGTGTCCACGTCCATCTACACCATCGCGAACGATCTCGATGGCCTCTCGCTTCAAGCCTGGGCCACCACTGCGTACCTCATCACTTCAACCGTGAGCACCCCGCTCTATGGCAAGCTGAGCGACATCTTCGGCCGCCGCCCGCTCTACCTCGTGGCCATCGTGATCTTCCTGGTGGGCTCTCTTTACGCGGGATCCGTCCACTCCATGACGGAGCTTGCCATCGCCCGCGGCATCCAAGGGCTTGGAGCCGGCGGCTTGCTGGCTTTGGCGCTGACCATCATCGGCGACATCGTGGCTCTGAAGGACAGGGCCAAGTACCAGGGCTATTTCATGTCCGTCTTTGGCATTTCTTCCGTCCTCGGTCCGGTGATTGGCGGGGCCTTCGCGGGCTCCGCCAACATCCTGGGTTTCGAAGGCTGGCGTTGGGTCTTCTTTATCAATCTACCCATCGGGCTGGCCGCTCTTGTAGTGGTCTTCATGTACCTGCATCTGCCGGCGAGGCACGTAAAGCAGAAGATCGATTACTGGGGCGCAGCAGCCATTACCCTGGCCATTGTGCCGCTGTTGCTCGTGGCAGAACAGGGCCGCGTGTGGGGTTGGGCGTCAGGTGCGTCCTGGCTCTGCTACGGTCTCGGCGTCGTCGGCATTGTGGCGTTCCTGCTCGCCGAGAAGCGTGCCGGTGACTACGCGTTGATTCCTCTGCGCCTCTTCAAGAACATGACGTTCGGTCTGTCATCGCTGCTGAACTTCATCATTGGTATCGGCATGTTCGGTGCCATCGCCATGCTGCCGATGTACTTGCAGTTGGTAAAGGGCCTCACCCCCACCGAGGCTGGCCTGATGATGATCACCTTCACGGTCGGCATCCTGTTCGGTTCCATTTCTGCCGGCCGCACGATCTCATCGTCCGGCGTCTACAGGATCTTCCCGATCACGGGCACGGCCATACTGGCAGGCGCTGCCACCGTCATGGGTTTGGTGCTCGGCGTCGATACCGGGTTGTGGGTACCTGGCCTGATCGCCGTGTTCTTCGGCGTGGGACTGGGATTCTGCATGCAGCCGCTCACCCTGGCCATGCAGGTGTCCGTTCCGCCCAAGGACATGGGCGTGGGCACGTCCACGGCCGCCTTCTTCCGTTCGATGGGTGGCGCAGTAGGCACTGCTGTGTTCATCTCCATGCTGTTCAGCGTCGCGGCCGACAAGATCGCCGACGGCATGAAGACCGCTGCTTCCAGCCCGGACTACCAAGCGGTCATGCAGGACCCGGCCGTGGCATCCGACCCCGCCAACGCCAAGCTGTTCGACTTCTTCAAGAACGGCGCCAACAACGAGTCCTTGAACGACACCAGTTGGCTCCACTCTGCCAACAGCACGCTGACCAGGCCCATCACCGAGGGCTTTGCCCAGGCGATCGATATCGTCATGCTCACGGCAGCCGGCCTCATGCTCATCGCGTTCCTGATCAGCTTCGCCTTGCCCAACAAGAAACTCACCGACCCAAAGGCTGCAGCCAAGGAATCGGTGCCGGCACACTAATCGCCGGCTCATCACAAGTTGGTTCCTCACGCGCTGGTCGGTCGCGCGTTGTCGGCCGCGCATTGTTACATAAAAAACGGCAGGCAGTCCTCGGACTGCCTGCCGTTTTCCTTGAGCTGCCGGATTCGTGTCTTTCGGTTGATTCCCTCTAGAGCGAAGCCCTCATGAGCTCGATGGCCTGCTCCAGATCCCCGCGAAGGTCGCGGTCCCCCACGTCGGACGGCAAGGTGAAACCCGCCCGCATCATGGAGCGCAGCCGGCTGCTGGCAAACTCTTCGGGCTGCCGCCCCTGCAGGCGAAGCGCCCGGGAAGCACACACAAGCTCGACGGCGGCGACAGTAGCGAGTGCGTCCGCCGTCGACTCCAACCGCGCTGTGGCTACGCTTGCAAAGCTGGCATCCTCCTCAGCGCCGAGCGAGAGCACCACGGTCTGCAGGCTAACCGGTTGGGCGTTGGCACGAATCCGGCCGACGGCGGCAGCGGCCACATATTCAAGCATCATCAGCCCCGACTGACCTGAGCCGTCCTCAGCCAAGAAGGGGTGCAGGCCCGTGTATTTGGGGTCACACAGGAGGTCGATCCTCCGCAGGTGGGTTGCACACGCCGCGCCGATAGCCAGTTGCAACGCGTCCACCCGGCGGGCGAGGTTGGTCATTTGGAAGAGCCCGTGGTGGGCCACATCATTGCTGCCGTCGGACGGCGAGCCGTGGACGAGCGGGTTCTCATTTCCTGCTGTGACAAGACGACTCAGCAGAGCACCCAAGGCCGCGAGTTCCTCTGTTTGGGAACCAAAGACCTGCGGCAGCGTCCTCAAGCAATAGGGATCTTGGATCCGGGCGGGCTGGCCGCTGCCCTCGACCATTGCATGAAGCGCGTGTGCTGCATCGGCGACTGCGGACGTGTCCGCCACTGCCGCTACGGCCGGGCTCAGAGCTTCGGAATTGCCGGACATCGCAATGAAGGAGAGTGCGGCCACTGACGCTGCGTTGTCCAAGAGCGTCGACAGTTTTTGTTGGGACAAGACCGCTTGACCAATAGTCAGCGCACTGGAACTGATGAAGGGCAGGGCATCAGCCGTGGCCCACCCCGCAAGGCTGACTGGAACCTCATCCCCGCCCAAAGGTGGACGTTCGCCCAACATCGTGAGCGCCGTTCCGGCTAGCGCCTGCAGGTCCGCAGTTCCGATTCCACCGAACTCCCGGACCTCAGGAACTACGTCGGCATTGATGAGTTCCGCCAACGCATCGGCAATGGCGGGGTTGATTCCTGATCCGCCGGCCGCCAGTTGGCTGAGCCTGACAACCAACATCGCACGGACGGTCCTGCGATCAAGCGGCTTGCCGGCGTCTACAGCGTGGCTGCGCAGGAGTTTTAGTCCGTGGGTGTCCCCACCGTCGGCTTCCATCAGGGAAACCCCGCGGTTCGCTCCGACGCCAGTGGATCGGCCATAGACCGGGCGCTGTAGCGCCGTAGCTTCCGCAGACTTCCGCGATTCGTCCATTCGGACCACAGCTTCCGGAGCCAAGATGACGTCCTCGCCGTCGGCTACTGCGGCGACGTCGGCCAAGTCCAGTGTCAAGCCATCGATCACGATCATGAACCGATCCTTTCTCTTCAGTTTCATGGGCTCATCAGCCTCGTGCACTAATCAGTTTCCGGCGCAGTGCAGTAGAAGCAGTCCTCCGGACAAGATAACTGGGTTTGTCCTACGCCTGTATTGGCTCGGTATGGGTATTCCTCCCGATCCCGAACATGAATCCTGGCATCAGGCTGGAGGGCCAGAGGCGAAAGGTGTGCTGTCATCGTCGACCAGGGGTCAGATGAAACCCATCCCCTGCGTGAAAAAGCTTCCGGATCCCAGTACTGGAAAGGACCCAAAGAATGGTTCCATCGGCGGTCCTGTCAGCGACAATCCCCCGAAACGGATGGTGGCCCTGTTTTGTCATGGTCACCGGTGCTCCGATAGCGGCTGATGCCCACACCGCCGGGCTTTGCCTGTCCATGGTGCGTCTCCTCGCTCTCAGAAAGAGTGTTTGGACTTTGCATACAAACTGATGCTTGCGGTTGTCCCAGGGCGGCCACGCAAAATGCTTTGCATAGCCGCCCTGGGATTCCTGCGGGATACTGCTAGCGCGTGCCGACAGCCTCGTTCATGGGGATGCGGACGCCGCGTTCGTTGGCGACGTCGATGGCGCGGTCGTAGCCGGCGTCGACGTGGCGGATGACGCCCATACCGGGGTCGTTGGTCAACAGCCGTTCGAGCTTCTCCGCGGCCAGGTCCGTGCCATCAGCGACGGAAACCTGTCCGGCGTGGATGGACCGGCCAATACCGACACCGCCGCCGTGATGGATCGAAACCCAGGTAGCCCCCGAAGAGGTGTTGATCAAGGCGTTCAGCAACGGCCAGTCAGCAACAGCGTCGGAACCGTCAGCCATGGATTCGGTCTCGCGGTAAGGCGATGCCACCGAGCCCGAGTCCAGGTGGTCACGGCCGATCACGATCGGAGCCTTGACCTTGCCTTCTTTCACGAGCTGGTTGAAGAGCAGGCCGGCCTTGGCTCGTTCGCCGTACCCAAGCCAGCAAATACGGGCCGGCAGGCCTTCGAATTCCACGCGGTCCGCAGCAGCATCCAACCACTTGTGCAGGTGGGTGTTCTCCGGGAAGAGTTCCTTGATGGCCTTGTCCGTCACGGCGATGTCCTCGGGGTCACCGGACAGGGCAACCCAGCGGAACGGACCCAGGCCCTCGCAGAACAGGGGGCGGATATAGGCCGGGACGAAGCCGGGGAACTCGAACGCCCGGTCATAGCCGCCCTTGCGGGCCTCGTCACGGATCGAGTTTCCGTAATCAAAGACCTCAGCTCCGGCGTCCTGGAACTCCACCATCGCCTGGACCTGCCGAGCCATGGATGCCTGGGCCTTCTTGCTGAAACCTTCCGGATCGGCTTCGGCTTCGGCGTGCCACTCATCGACGTTGATGCCCTCGGGAAGGTAGGACAGCGGATCGTGCGCGGACGTCTGGTCCGTGACCACATCAATGGTCAGCTCTCCGGCCTTGTGGCGGCGCAGCAGTTCGGGGAAGACCTCAGCGGCGTTGCCCACGTAACCGACGGACCAGCCACGGCGCTCTTCCTTGGCCTTGTTGACCTTGGCGATCGCGGTGTCCAGGTCCGTTTCGACCTCGTCCAGGTAGCGCTTGCCGGCGCGGCGGCGCAGGCGGGTTTCGTCGACATCGACAATCAGGCACGCGCCGTCGTTCAAGGTGACAGCCAGCGGCTGGGCGCCGCCCATGCCGCCGCAACCACCGGTCAATGTCAGGGTGCCGGCCAGCGGGCCCTCAGTGAAACCTTCCGCGGCAGTGCCTTCCAAAGACCGGGCCGGGTGGCGCCCCTCAGCAGCCAACTTGTTGCCGACGGCGGCAAAGGTTTCATACGTGCCCTGCAGGATGCCCTGCGTACCGATGTAAATCCAGGACCCGGCTGTCATCTGGCCGTACATCATCAAACCCTCAGCCTCAAGACGGCGGAACTCAGGCCACGTCGCCCAATCCCCCACCAGGTTCGAGTTGGCCAGCAGCACCCGCGGAGCCCACTCGTGGGTGCGGAACACACCCACCGGCTTCCCCGACTGCACCAGGAGCGTCTCGTCCTTCTCCATGGTCTCCAGGGTCCGGGTGATCGCATCAAACGCAGCCCACGACCGCACAGCACGGCCCGTGCCGCCATAAACCACCAAATCATCAGGACGCTCAGCGACCTCAGGATCCAGGTTGTTCATCAACATGCGCAACGGCGCCTCGGTCTGCCACGACTTGGCAGTAAGTTCAATACCCCGGGCGGCCTTAACCGGACGGGCACCAGTAGTGAAATCGGCAGTCATTCTCTTTACTCCTCTAAAGAAACAGGCGAAACGAACCTGCAGGGATTAGCCCAGGTTCTTGGTCTTGAGCCATTCCTTGGCGATTTCGCCGATGTCCTCGAACTTGGCCACGCGGCCGTTCATCTTGATGAGATCCTCGGTGGTCAACGCAGCGGAGACCTTATCCAGCGTTTCCTTGATGGTGTCCGTGGACTTCTTCTCGTTGATGACCGGCACGATGTTCTCAGAGAGGAAGAGGTTCTTGTTGTCTTCAAGCGCCACGAGGTTGTTTTCCGCCAGGGCGGGATCGGTGCTGAAGAGGTCAGCTACCTGTACCTGACCGGAAAGGAGGGCGTTCAGCGTGAGCGGACCACCGGCGTCGAGCGCTGAAAATTCCTTGAACTCCAGGTTGTAGACCGACTTAAGACCGGCAACGCCGTTGAGGCGGGTCTTCCACTCCGGCGGGCCGCCCAACACGAGCTCCTTGGCGACGGGCTGAAGGTCTTCGATGGTCTTCAGCTTGTACTGATCGGCGATTTCCTTCTTGACGGTGAGGACATCCTTATCCTCCGCTTCGGAAGCAGTCAGTACTGTCAGGCCGGCCGGGATCTTGGTGGTCAGTTCCTTGGCGACATCCTCGGAGGAGACGGCCTTGGTGGCGGAGTCGAGGTACTGCAGGAGTGCGCCGCCGTATTCCGGCATGAGGTCGATGGAACCGTCCTTCAGTGCGGGGATAGTCACCTCGCGACTGCCGATGCTCGGCTTCTCGGTGACCTCGACGCCTTTGGCCTTAAGCGCTTCGGCGTAGATCTTGGCGATCAGCTGGCTTTCCGGGAAGTCCGCGGAACCGACGATAATGCTGTCCCCCGAAGCACCCGCCGCGGCGGTGTTCGACGAGCTCATGGGGTCCCCGCCGCCACAGGCGCTCAGGGTGATGGCAGCAACGGCTGCCAGGGTGAATCCGGTGAGGTACTTCTTCATGTCAACTCTCCTGGGATGGGTGCTGCAGGGCATGCAGCGGCCAGATGGGGTGGGGTGGAGGTGAATCCGCGCGGAACCACGGGCGCGGGTGTTGATTAGACCGTGACGGGGGTCTTCACGGGTTCGGCCACAGCGGCCGACTTAATGGTGCGCCGGGTCAATCCGGGTGAGACAACGCGGCGGGTGATGAAAGCGAGAAGCTGGTCGAAGAACAGTGCCAGCAGGGCGACAAGGACGGCGCCGGCCACCATTTGGCCGTAATCGTTCTGGGCCTTGCCGTCGATCAGGAGGCGACCCAAGCCGCCAAGCGAAATGTACGCGGCGATGGTCGCCGTTGAGATGATCTGCAACAGCGCGCTGCGGACACCGGACAAAACCAGCGGAAGGGAACACGGCAGTTGGACATCCGTGAGGATCTTCATGGTGCGGAAACCCATGCCTTTTGCGGCGTCGACGGCGGCCGCATCCACTGCGCGCACGCCGGCATAGGTGTTGGTCAGGATGGGCGGAACTGCCAGCAATACCAGCACGATGAGGCTGGGAAGTACGTAGCCCATGCGGGAGGGGAAGGCGGGTGAAATGAGCAGGACCAACAGGATCAGCAGACCCACACTTGGAAGTGCCCGGAGGGCGTTGGCAAGGCCGGCGATCATGAACACGCCCTTGCCTGTCACGCCAATGTAGATACCCAGGGGCACCGCGATGATGGCCGCAATGGCCAAGGCAATAAGCGAGTACAGGAGGTGCTCAGCGATCAACGTTGGGATGCCGTCTGCGCCGCTCCAGTGTGCGGGGTCGAACAAGTAGTTCACGATGCCACCACCTTGGGGGTCCACGGTGTCAGCCACCGGTTGATAAGGATGATCAGCCCGTCCAGGATCATGGCCAGGACCACGCACAGCACAATGCCGGCGATGATCGGGGTGTAGAAACGGAGCTGGAAGCCCTGCGTGAAGAGCGAACCGAGTTGCGGAATGCCCAGCAGCGCAGCCACGGAGACGAGACTGACATTGGAGACGGCGGCGACGCGCAGTCCTGCGCAAATCACCGGGACACCCACGGGAAGTTCAACCTTCAGGAGGCTCTGATAGCCCCGGTAGCCCATGGCTTTGGCTGCCTGGACGGTGTCTTCGGGAACGGAATCGAGGGCATCGGCGACTACGCGAACCAGCAGTGCCACGGTGTAGATGGTCAGTGCCGCCACGATGTTGAGCGGGTCCAGGATCTTGGTACCCAGGACCAGCGGGAGCAGTACAAACAGCGCAAGGGAAGGAACGGTGTAAAGCAACCCGGCCACACCCACCAAGAGCGGGTAGATCCGCCGGCTGCGGTGCGCCCACCAGCCAAGAGGCAGCGCGATGAGAAGCCCCAGGATCAGCGGGGTGACGGCCAGCAGGACATGCCAGCCGAGCAGGAACACGATGTTGTCGAACTGGCGGCCCAGCCATTCGAAGTTCATCAGATCGTCTCCAGGTGTGGTTCGGCCTCGATGGCTTTGACCACGTCTGTTGCAGAGACGGTCCCGATCAGTTCGCCATGCTCATTGACAACCACGCCTCGGCGGCTCGGCGAGGAAAGGGCGGCATCCAGCAGTTGACGCATGGTGCCCGATGCTGCTGCCGGGATCCCGCTCAGATTCAGGTTCTCCCGCTTCACCTCACCGTTGAGAAGCTGCGGCTGGGCCCAACCGAGAGGCTTCCGGCCGCCGTCGACCACCAACACCCAAGCACCCAGCGCCTTGGCGCGGGCTTCATCCGCGGAAGCACCGAGCTGAACTACAGCTTCCTCGCCAATGGCCACAGTGCCGGCTGTTTTCGTAAATCCGAGCGAGCGGTAGCCACGGTCACGGCCCACGAAGTCGGCCACGAACTCGTCAGCGGGGGCGGTCAGCAGTTCGGAGGGGGACGCCATTTGCGCCAGCTTGCCGCCCACGCGCATGACGGCAACCTGGTCCCCGAGCTTGAGGGCCTCATCGATGTCGTGGGTGACCATGATGATGGTCTTGCCGATCTCGCGCTGAAGGCGAAGGAACTCCTCCTGGAGCTGGGCGCGCACTACAGGGTCAACTGCACTGAAGGGCTCGTCCATCAGCATGAACGCAGGGTCCGAGGCGAGCGCCCGGGCGACACCGACGCGCTGCTGCTGTCCGCCGGAGAGCTGCCAGGGATAACGCTTGGCGAAGCTCGCGGGCAATCCAACGCGCTCCATCAATTCGAGCGCCTTGGTCCGGGCCTTTTGGCGGCTTTCCCCGAGCAGGAGCGGCATGGTGGACACATTGTCAACGATGGTCTTGTGCGGGAAGAGTCCTGCGTGCTGGATGACGTAACCGATCCTGCGGCGGAGCAACGCTGCGTCCATGCCGGAGGTGGGCTGATCATCCAGGTAGATGGTGCCGCTGGTGGGTTCGATGAGGCGGTTGATCATCCTCAGGGAAGTGGTCTTGCCGCATCCGGAAGGACCAACAAGAATGGTCAACTTTCCGGTGGGAGCCTCCAGGTTGAGGCCGTCGACTGCCACCGTACCGTCAGGGTACGCCTTGGTGACATTTTCAAATTTGATCATTTCTTTTCCATGCTTTCCTGGGGCACTTCATGGTTTCCGTCGGGTTCCACGAGGAGGTTGTCGGCAACCTTCACCAGTTCCTCGCCAAATGTCTGGGCCTTCGCCTCGTCCAAGCGGTAGCTGGGCACCACGATGCTGAGGGCTGCCACTGTTCGGCCGCCGATCACAATGGGTGCGGCGACGGCCGTGATGTCGTCTTCAACGCCGCTCCGCACAATGGCGTAGCCGCGGCCGTTCTGCCCGCCGGTCAGCACCTTGCCGGCGGCGGAGCCCTCCAGCGGGATGCTCCTGCCGACCCAACTGGTATGCCGGACAGAGCGGGTACCTTCGACGATGGCGATGTAGATTCCGGTGTCCCCAGCACCGGGAATGCTCAAGTAGCAGGATTCACCCGTATCAGCCACAAGCCGCTTCATGTGCGGCGTGCAGAGCGACACCAGGGACTCCTGCCCCAAAGCCAGCGCTCCCAACTGAATGACACTTGCTCCCGGGCGGAAATTGCCCCCGGGATCCCGCGTCACGAATCCGCTGCCTTCGAGGGTTCGGAGGAGGCGGAGCGCGGTACTGGCTGACAGATCAACCACACGCGCTGCGTCACTCAGGCTGATGGAGCCGTCAGTGCAGACTGCACTGAGGAGGGCCAATGCCCTCTCGACTGTTCGGGTGGAAGAATCCGCTGCCACTGCCTGACCTGCTTTCAAGTGGTCTACATCACCATGTCTTGCCACTTAGTAAAAATCAATTTTCATCAAATGGCAAGAGTTTTTTGAAAAATGAGAGACAGGGCCGGTTACGTGACGCCGAATGCCCCGCAGGAAGGCGGGCATGTTTCGGCAGTGTAAATACTCGCGCGAACCCTTGCCAAGGGCTGGCATGTGGTTTTTACTTGGTGGCAGTCTTCAATCGGAGGAATACGTGGAAACCGTCAATCAACTCTTGTCCTCAATCCAGGATGTGGGCCGCGACGCGGTGCGCGGAGGATACTCAAGGGCCGTCTTCACGACGCCTGAACTGGACCTCAGGCAGTGGTTCGTTGAGCAAGCCCAACACCGCGGCCTCGACGTCGAGACGGACCGCAACGGGATAATGTGGGCCTGGTGGGGCAAACCCCAAGAGGGCGCACTCGTCACCGGGAGCCATCTCGATTCCGTGCCTGGTGGCGGCGCATTCGACGGACCTCTCGGTGTCGCCTCCGCGTTGGCCGCCGTCGATATCCTCAAAACCCGGGGATTCCAGCCTCCAAGGTCGCTCGCGGTCACCGTTTTTCCTGAGGAGGAAGGATCCCGCTTTGGCGTCGCCTGCCTGGGATCGCGACTCCTCACCGGTGCGATAGACGCCGACAAGGCCCTGAACCTGCGCGACGTCAACGGTGACACCTTCGCCGACGTCGCCGGCGCCAACGGCTTGGATCCCCGTCACATGGGCCCGGATCCGGAAGCCATGGCGCGTATCGGCGACTTCGTCGAACTCCACGTTGAACAGGGAAAGGGCCTGGGGCAGGATGGCCCCGCCATCGCCGTCGGGAGTTCAATCCTGGGGCACGGGCGCTGGAAAATCAGTGTCAGCGGCCAGGGAAACCATGCCGGCACCACGCTCATGGCGGACCGCGCCGACCCGATGGTCGCGGCCGCGCAGATCGTCCTCGCCGTTCGCGAAACGGCGGCCAGGCAGCCGGACGCCCGAGCCACCGTAGGCCGACTGACGCCGGTTCCGGGCGGAACCAACGTCATCGCTTCGCGCGTCGATCTTTGGCTGGACGCCCGTCATCCCGACGACGCCGTGACAGCTCAACTCATCGAGGGAATCTACCGTGCAGCCCAGGATGTCGCAGCCGCAGAGGGTTGCACCGTAACCCTCACGGAAGAGTCGTACAGCGACACTGTCCACTTTGATGCCGGCCTAAGCCGTCGTATCACCGACATACTGCCAGCTGCTCCCGTCCTGGCAACCGGCGCGGGGCATGACGCTGGTGTACTGGCCGGCTACGTTCCCTCCGCCATGGTTTTTGTCCGCAACCCCAGCGGCATTTCGCACTCACCGGAGGAATACGTGGCCGATGAGGACGCCTCAGCCGGTGCCGTTGCGCTAGCTGATGTTTTGGAGGGACTTCTGTGAACGCCTTCTGGTGTGAGACGGCCGTCATCGCCATCAATGACGGCGACGGCGGCCATACAGAGGTTGCCACCGGCGTACGTGTCGAAACCAGCGATGGCCGCATCTCCGCCATCCACGCCGGCGTTCAGCCCCTGCCCGACGACACAACGCTGGCGGGCGTCGCCTTCCCCGCAGCTGCGAACGCACACTCCCACGCCTTCCACAGGATCCTTCGCGGAAGAACCCACGATGGACACGGAGATTTCTGGGTGTGGCGGGAGCAAATGTACCGGAGCGCGTCCGAGCTGACTCCTGAGAAGTACCAGAAGCTCGCTACCGCCGTCTTCGCCGAAATGGTAGTCAGCGGATTCAGCAGCGTCGCCGAATTCCATTACGTCCATCATCAACCCGCAGGCGCGCCCTATGCGGAGCCACATGCCATGGAGCTGGCCCTTGCCCGGGCAGCCGTGTCTGCCGGGATCCGGCTCACACTTTTGGACACGCTGTATCTGACGGGCGGAATTGGCACCCCTCTGAGCCGTGACCAAGCCAGGTTCGGGGACGCGGATGCCCTGGCTTGGTTGGACCGGCTGTCCTCCCTTCGGGCTGCGATAGCAGAGGAGTTTCCGCCCGAGGTGGTGGGTGTCGGAGCTGCCCTGCATTCCGTCCGCGCGGTGCCGGAAGAAGCCCTGAAAATCGTTGCCGAGCAGCTACCCAGGGACATTCCGCTTCACATCCACCTGAGCGAACAACCTGCTGAAAATGACGCATGCATGGAGGCATACGGCACCACTCCGACCGGACTCTTGGAACGCCACGGCCTCTTGTCTTCCAGACTTTCAGCTGTCCATTCCACGCACCTGACCCAGGAAGACATCGCTTTGCTCGGCGGAGCGTCCACCACCGTGGTGATGTGTCCGACCACGGAAGCCGATCTCGCAGACGGGATCGGCCCTGCCCGGGAACTCTGCGACGCAGGAGCCACCATCGCCCTGGGCACTGACCAGCATGCGGTGATCGACCCTTGGATTGAAATGCGCACCTTGGAACAAGGGGAACGGCTGGGCAGCGGGCAACGCGGAAGGTTCTCGCCCGGAGAGCTGCTGGCCGCGGCCACTGAAGGAGCCACTCATTCCATGGCCACCCCCATAGCCCCACAGGCCCTGCAGGTGGGCGGGGTTTGCGACATCATGGTCATCAATCCCGCCTCCACCCGGACCGCGGGATCCCGGCCCATGCAGCTGGCTTTCAGCGCGACGGCGAGTGATGTCACGCAGGTGGTCATCGGTGGTGAACTGATCGCCTCGAACGGGGTGCACGCGGGTCTTGGGGCTCCAGGGGCCCTCCTGACCGAAGCACTCAAGGAGTTCTCCTAACGCCGCCAGCGCGTCTGCCGGAAAGTGACGACGGCGGGGCCGTCATTTGACCCCATAAGGGACGGTCCGTCGTCGCGCTTTGTGTTCAAGTAGTTCCGCCAAAGCGCCCCTTTTGGCACCCCAATGCACACGGAGGCGCCGCCCAGCGAACACACAGCCGCCAAACAGACAGCTATACGTTAATAACCTGAATGCATGTCACGTCGGTCACTTGACTGGAACTGGAGCGATATGACGTGCCACACTGTGTAGCGCGAGTGCACCGGCGTCCCCGTCGGAACAGCCGACGACGTCCCGCACCTCGCTCCCACAACACCATTTCCCAAGGGAGACCCATGTCCAGTTCCAGCACCGAAGGCGCGCCCCCCGTTTCGCGGAAAGTGATCGGCCTGGCCGTCGCCGGCGCGGTGGGCGGTTTCCTCTTCGGTTTCGATTCCTCCGTGGTCAACGGCGCCGTGGACGCGATGGCGGACGAGTTCGTCATGAGCGAGGCATTGACCGGCTTCGCCGTTGCTGTTGCGTTGCTGGGGTGCGCCGCCGGTGCCTACTTTGCCGGGAAGATTGCCGACCGCTACGGACGCATCCCGGCCATGAAGATCGGCGCTCTGCTGTTCCTGGTGAGCGCCATCGGCACAGGCCTTGCCTTCAGCGTATGGGACCTGATTTTCTGGCGGCTGGTCGGCGGCCTGGGCATCGGCCTTGCCTCGGTCATTGCTCCCGCATACATCTCCGAGATTTCGCCCCGCCACGTGCGTGGCCGTCTGGCTTCGCTCCAGCAACTCGCCATCACTACAGGCATCTTCGCCGCGCTGCTCTCTGACGCAGTTCTTGCCAACTCGGCAGGCGGCGCCGGCGGCACGTTGTGGCTTGGTATCGAGGCGTGGCGTTGGATGTTTATCGCCTGCGCCGTTCCGGCAGCCGTGTACGGCTGGATCGCTTACCGTTTGCCCGAGTCCCCTCACTTCCTGGTGCTCAACGGCAAGGAAGACCAGGCCCGCACTATCTTCGACAAGCTCATCCCCGGCGACGACATCGAGCGGCACATCCGCGAGATCCGCGATTCCATCCAGCAGGAAAAGCTCTCCACCAAGAAGGGCTCCCTGCGCGGCAACAGGTTCGGCCTGCTGCCAGTCGTGTGGATCGGCATCATCCTGTCCGTGCTGCAGCAGTTCGTCGGCATCAACGTCATCTTCTACTACTCCACCACGCTGTGGAAGGCTGTCGGGTTCCAGGAAAAGGACTCCCTCACGATCTCCGTCGCCACGTCCGTAACCAACATCCTGGTGACCCTCGTGGCCATCGCCTTGGTGGACCGCATTGGACGACGACCCATTCTGCTCACCGGCTCCATCGGCATGGCCGTATCCCTGGGCGTCATGGCGCTGGCCTTCTCTTCAGCAACCGGGTCCGGCTCGGAAATCACGCTTCCCGGCGCTTGGGGCCCTGTTGCTTTGGTTGCCGCCAACGTGTTCGTGATCAGCTTCGGTGCCTCGTGGGGTCCGCTCGTGTGGGTGCTGCTGGGTGAGATCTTCCCGTCCCGCATCCGAGCCCGCGCTCTGGGCCTTGCTGCCGCCGCTCAGTGGATCGCGAACTTCGCCATCACGCTCAGCTTCCCCGTCATGGCAGCAGGTTCACTCCCGCTGACGTACGCCATGTACGCGGCGTTCGCTGCGGCGTCGTTCTTCTTTGTGATGTTCAAGGTTCCCGAGACGAACGGCATGTCCCTGGAGCAGGCCGAAACGTTGTTCGTTCCCAAGGGCGCGCCAGTGGCGCCGTTGCCGGTGGCTTCCGACGAATCCAAGTAGACGCGAAAGAGGCCCGGCGGATTGAATCCGCCGGGCCTTTCCGTGTCTGGAGTTCGTTTAGGTGCAGGCCACTACACGAGGTGCGGCTCATGCGCTGTCAGGTACTCACGACCACAGACGGAAATGACGATCGCGACCACCATGGCAGCCGCGCCGGCAAAGAACGGAACCTGCGGCCCGAAGTGCTCGCCGAGCTGAGCCGCCGCGAAGGGAGCCAGCGCACCGCCCATCCAGCGCACAAAGTTGTAGCCCGCCGAAGCGACAGGACGCGGCGAATCAGAAACGCCCATGGCCAGTTCGGTGTAGACAGTGTTGTTGATGCCCAGCAGTGCACCAGCCACGATGACAAGCACGACGACGGCAGTCACCGAGTGCCCTGCGGCCAGCCCCAGCCCCACCAGGTCAAGCATGAGGACAGCCAGCGTGCCAGTCAGGACCTTCACTGCGCCGAAGCGCTTCTGCAGTACGGGAGCAACGAATACCGAGAAAACAGCGACGGCGACACCCCATCCGAAGAACACTCCCCCGATTCCGTATGCGTCCATGCCCAGGATGAAGGGCGTGAAGGCAAGAATGGTGAAGAACCCGTAGTTGTAGAACAGCGCACTGGCTGCAGTGGTGCGGAGTCCCTTGTAGCCCAATGCCAGGAGCGGGTCACGCAAGCGGGACTTCTTTGCCGGAGCGGGCGTCTTCGGCAGGAGAGCCAGAAGTGCCACGAAGGCTGCCGCCATGAGGACAGCGGTACCAAAGAACGGGGCGCGCCACTGCCACCCGCCAAGGAGTGCGCCCAAGAGTGGGCCGAGCGAGATGCCCAGGCCCAGGGCTGCTTCGTAAAGGATGATGGCCGTGCCGGTTCCACCGCTGGCCACGCCGACGATCACGGCAAGGGCCGTCGCAACGAACAGGGCATTACCGAGACCCCAGCCCGCGCGGAACCCGACCAATTGTTCAACGCTGCCGGCAAGGCCTGACAACGATGCGAACACCACGATGATAGCCAGGCCGATCAGCAACGTTTTCTTGCCACCGATCCTTGACGACACGAAACCACTGATCAACATGGCGATGGCCGTCACCAGGAAGTAGCTGGTGAACAGCAGCGACACTTCACTGGTGGACGCCTCAAGATTCTTGGCAATTGCCGGCAGGATGGGGTCAACCAGGCCAATGCCCATGAAGGCAAAAACTGCGGCGAGGGCGGTGGCCCACACTGCCTTTGGCTGCTTGAGGAAGGAAGCTTTTTCAGCCTCCAGGGTGGTTTCGAGGGTTGTTTCGGCGCTTGCTGAAGCGTCAGCCAACTGGCGTGACATTCAATGGCTCCTTGTCGGTGCTGGTTTTCTGGTGGTGCTGGATTTTCTTAGTTCTGGAACGAGCTGTTGAGCTTGGCGATCACGGGCAATGCCGCGGCGAGGTGCTCGATTTCCTCGCTGCTGAGGTCCTGAAGCAGTTCGGCCACCATGGCGTTGCGCCGCTGATTGGCAGACTCGACGGCGGACGCCCCGGCTTCGGTGATGACCACCTGGACTGCTCGCGAATCGTCCGGATCCTGCTGGCGGGTGACCAGGCCGGCGCGCTCGAGCTTGATGATTTGCTCGGTGGCGCTGGGGACTTTGATGCCCAGGTTCTTGGCGATGTCGCCCACGCGAAGGCCGCCGTCGGAGGTCATGGACAGCAGGCTGAGCTGCGCGGCGGTAAGGTCGCCTTCAGGATCGAGGCGGCGGAACATGTACACGCCGAGTCGTAGTGACTCGCGAAATTCCTGCGCTAGATCAAGCAACCGGGGATCAAAAGGACTCATATTTAGGTATCCTAATAGTTAGGGAACCTAAGAGTCAATAAACTGGTCGGCCTGAGCCACCTTCTCCCGCCCAGCTCCGGCTTCGAAGTCCGGCACATTCACTGATCGACCATGCCCGGGAAGGGGCGGCGCGGACGATCGGTAGCTATGCCCTGTTGGGGTGCTGATTTCCAGGGTGTGGACGTCGTCGGGCAACCGCCGTGCCGCCCAGCCAGGATTTTCCTTGGTGTGGTTGCACGCTTCGCAGAGCCCTGCACTGTTGCTCACAGTGGTGGTGCCACCTGCATGCCACGGGACGACATGATCGATGTGTCTAATGGGCGCGTCGCAGTAGGGCGTGCGGCAGGTGTCGTCCCGGACTTCGACGAAACGCCTCAACCTCGGCGGGAAGAGTCGCGCCTTGGAGTCCATGGTGATGAGCTCGCCCGTGGACGGCGCTGTATAGAGGCGGCGAAGCCACACCGTGAACTCTGGATCCTGCGTTGGCGCTGGACTACCGCCCGTCGCAGACTGCCTCGTCTCACGCGCCTCGTCCAGGGCAGCCCCTCCGGCTCCAACCAGGGCCCTCGCCCACTCCGCTGGGACTATCCCGTAGCCCTTCAGCCGCGCCGGCTCACTGTCCCCCTGCAACAGTGTGCGGTCCGTCATGATGACCTCAAGATCGACTCCACTGATTCCGCCGCGTCTGCCGGTAATGCGCTCGACGAGGGCGTCTGCCATGATTTGGCCCCTGTTCCGTGATTCACCAGAGGAACGTACAGAGTCCGCCTTCCGGGTGAGCGCAGCATAGACAGCAACCCCATGGGCGACAGGAAGCAGGGCGGTCAAATACGTCATGGCGTCCGGCGCAGGGCGCAGGCTGACCGTCCGTTCGGTGGCAGCGTGGAGGGCACGCTGGGCAACGGTACGGGGATCGCGCCGATAAGCGGCGGCTTTCGCTGCGGCGATGATGGCCTTGTCACCGACACCGTCGAAGGTGCCTGCGTCAGCTGCGAGTTCCTCGTCCACGGCGGACCGATCTTCCAAGGAGAGGCAGGCCGTCTCTTTCACGAGCAAGGTGGCGCGCCATTCATTGAGCTGTCCGGATTCCAGTGCAGCCATGGTGCGCGGCATCTCCTTCACCAACGCTTTCCCCAACCCAAGGAAACGGGAGCCTCGGCTTGGTGATTCGCGACGCGCCAACGCGACCTGCGCCCCGGCGTCCCGACCCTGCTCTGACGCAGGAATGCCGGCCGACGCTTGCTCGCGGCGCTGGGCGAGCTCAAAGGCTACGGCCGCCCGGGCCTGGACACTGGCGATAGCCGATTTCAGATCCTCCAAACCGCGCAGTTGATCAATCAGTTCACCACTGCTCGACCCAAGGCGAAGAGCCCTCAGCAGCCCCATAAGAGCCGGGACAGTGGGCACGGAGCCGTCCGATTGAGGCCCCATCAGGAGGGCATGTGGGTCCATATCAATCGCTTGCCGCTCCCGAATCTTCTCCATGGCCCAACTCTTCCAGTGGGCTACGGGCCCCATAAGGCCGGAATCTCCCTATGTGGAAAACAAGCCACTACCGCCGGCCAGCGTCCCGGCTCAGAGCGTAAGCTTCATGCCCTCATGGCTCGCCACAAAGCCGAGCCGTTCGTAGAAACGGTGCGCTGCCGTACGGGATTTGTCAGTGGTGAGCTGCACCAGGGAGCAACCCCGCTCCCGCGCCTGCTCAAGTGCCCACTCGATCATCAGCGCCCCAACACCCTGGCCGCGCAGCACATCGGACACCCGAACCGCCTCGATCTGGGCACGCCAGGAACCCTTGCGGGACAAGCCTGGCAGGTAGCTGAGTTGGAACGTGGCCACCACCTCGCCCGCGAGCTCGCCCACCACCAGAAGGTGGGCCGGGTCGGCGTCGATCGCGTCAAAAGCCTGCTCGTACGGCGCTGAATCGTCGATGTTCTCGCGGGTGGCACCCAACTGGTCATCCGCGAGCAGCGCGAGGATCCGCGGCAGGTCGGCTTTGGTGGCGCGTCGAAGGCTGAAGGTTCCAGGCCCGACGTCGGCGGTCATCAAAGTGGGCGCGGTACCAAATTCTGCAGTCACCACCCCAGCATGCCATTTTGGTAAGAACTCAGTATTGCTAAGTACCGGTACTTAGTTCTACCATGTAGTGGTAGCTAGTAATACTGAGTACTAAAGGAGGTGTCCAATGGGCAAGCAAATGACGGAGATGCTCAAAGGCACGCTGGAGGGCATTGTGCTGGCCCTCCTGACCGGAAAGGCAGCGTATGGATACGAGATCACCACGTTGCTCCGGGAGCAGGGCTTCACCGAGATTGCTGAGGGCACCGTGTATGCGCTGCTGGTCAGGATCGAACAAAAGGGGCTGGTGGACGTTGAAAAGCGGCCTTCTGAAAAGGGACCACCCCGCAAGGTGTACACGCTCAACCCCCAGGGCCAAAAAGAACTGAACGAATTCTGGAACACCTGGAGCTTCTTGTCCGAACGGCTTGAACAGCTCCGCAAGGAAGGAAATTAACATGGCAGCAAAATGGATCGAACTGGTCACCGGATCACTCGAGCAGAAGAAGCAGTACAAGCAAGCCAAGGCACGGCTGGATTCCCTGCCCGAGCCCTACCTGACCGTGGCCACCGCCTTCAACCGGTACTTGATGTACTACGGCGGCGTCACCGAGGGCGACACCATGGTTCAGATGTTCACGGACCTCGCAGACCTCTGGGAACGCGCCGCAATCGACGGCACGCCCGTGGGCGAAATCGTGGGTGAAGACCCCATCGAATTCGCTGAAAGCTTCGCGCAGGCCTACGGCGGTAAGCGCTGGATCGACAAGGAACGCGAGCGCCTCACCAAGGCAATCGACAAAGCGAAGGAGGCGGGATTATGACCGCTCCAGCAATCCGGGTGGACGGCATTGAGAAGTCGTACAAGGATCTCCACGTCCTGCGCGGGGTGGACTTCGAGGTAGCGTCGGGCAGCATTTTTGCCCTTCTTGGCTCGAATGGCGCCGGCAAGACCACCATGGTGAAGATCCTCTCCACGCTGCTCACAGCGGATGGCGGGCAGGCCGCCGTCGAGGGCTTTGATGTTGCCACCGAATCGCTTCAGGTGAGGCAGTCCATCAGCCTGACCGGGCAGTTCGCGGCAGTGGACGAGGTCCTGTCCGGCAAGGAGAACCTGATCCTGGTGGCGAAGCTGCGGCACTTGAAGAACGCGGGACAGATCGCGGATGAGTTGCTGGCGCAGTTCAGCCTCACTGAGGCCGGGCCCCGCAAAGTAGCGACGTACTCCGGCGGCATGCGTCGTCGCCTGGACATTGCCATGAGCTTGATCGGCAACCCCAAGGTGATCTTCCTGGACGAGCCGACCACGGGCCTCGATCCCGAGGCCCGCCTTGAGGTGTGGCAGATCGTCAAGAACCTTGCCAAGCAAGGAACCACGGTCCTGCTCACCACGCAGTACCTCGACGAAGCTGAACAACTCGCGGACCGAATTGCCATTCTGCATGAGGGACGCATCATCGCGAATGGCACCTTGGCCGAACTCAAGCAGTTGCTGCCGCCGGCCAAGATCGAATACGTCGAAAAACAACCGAGCCTGGAGGACATCTTCCTGGCCCTGGTGGGCACCAACGCTCCAGCCGGTAACAACGAGTCAGTGAAGGACAGGTCATGAACACGCATTTCTTTGCAGACACCTCAGTTCTGCTGGGCCGTTCCATGCGACACATCTTCCGGAGCGTTGACACCATCATCACCACTGCGATCACCCCGATCGCCCTCATGCTGCTGTTCGTCTACGTATTCGGCGGAGCCATCAGCACAGACACCGAGAACTACGTGAACTACTTGCTCCCGGGCATCATGCTGATCGCGATCGCTTCCGGCATCGCTTATACGGCAGTCCGGTTGTTCACGGACATGCAGAGCGGCATCTTCGAGCGGTTCCAGTCCATGCCGATCGCACGCTCCTCGGTTCTCTGGGCGCACGTCCTGACCTCCTTGGTGGCCAACGGACTCTCGCTGGTGATCATCGTCCTGGTGGCGCTCCTCATGGGCTTCCGCACCTCAGCCAGCGTGCTGGACTGGCTCGCCGTCGCGGGTATCCTGGCGCTCTTCACCTTGGCGCTGACGTGGATCGCGATCATCGCGGGCCTCTCAGCGAAGTCCGTCGACGGCGCGGGCGGGTTCTCCTATCCGCTGATCTTCCTGCCGTTCATCAGCTCGGCCTTCGTCCCAACGGAGACCATGCCCGGCCCGGTCCGCTGGTTCGCCGAAAACCAACCGGTCACGTCCATAGTGAACACTCTCCAGGATCTGTTCGCCCAGCGTCCGGTGGGTGGCGACATCTGGGTAGCCCTGGCATGGTGCCTGGGGATCCTCATTGCCTCCTACGCATTTGCCACTGCCGCCTACAAGCGCCAGATCGCCTAGTCACCGCAGCATAAGAAACAGCGCCAAACAAAGGCCTAAGCTCCCCCTTCATCAGGGCGGGAGCTTTCGCCATTCAGACCGATTCGCCTTTCGTCAGACATTAGCTATAGCTTTATCGAACAGATTTGTAACGGCCGTCACTATTATGGGCGGGTCCTTCGAAGGGTTCTTGAACTAATGTCCGACCAGACAACACAGGGGCAGCTCCGCGCCTCCAGCAGGGACAGCGAGCCTCACCTGTCACGCTCGCTCAGCAACCGCCACATCCAACTCCTGGCCATTGGCGGCGCCATCGGAACCGGCCTCTTCATGGGCTCCGGAAAAACCATTTCCGTCGCCGGCCCCTCCGTGATCTTCGTGTACATGATCATCGGCTTCATGCTCTTCTTCGTCATGCGGGCTATGGGCCAGTTGCTGCTTTCCAACCTGAACTACAAGTCCTTCAGCGACTTCGCAGGCGACCTCCTCGGCCCGTGGGCGGGCTTCTTCACCGGCTGGACCTACTGGTTCTGCTGGGTAGTCACCGGCGTGGCAGACGTCATCGCGATTGCGGGCTACGCCAACGAACTCTGGCCGGGAATCCAGCTCTGGATCCCGGGCATCGCCACCATCATCATCCTGCTCCTCCTGAACCTGCCCACCGTTAAGGCGTTCGGTGAGACCGAATTCTGGTTCGCCCTCATCAAGATCGTCGCCATCGTGGCGCTGATCGTGGTGGGCCTGGTCATGATCTTCACGGGCTTCCAGTCCAACGCAGGAACCGCGAGCTTCACCAACCTCTGGAGCCACGGCGGTTTCTTCCCCAAGGAATTCATGGGCTTCGTGGCCGGCTTCCAGATCGCCGTCTTCGCCTTCGTCGGCATCGAGCTTGTTGGCACCGCAGCAGCCGAAACCAAGAACCCGGAGCACAACCTCCCCCGCGCCATCAACGCCATCCCCCTGCGCGTCATGCTGTTCTACGTAGGCGCCCTCATCATCCTCATGTCCGTCACCCCGTGGACCGAGTTCAAGGCAGGCCAGAGCCCGTTCATCGCCATGTTCTCCTTGGCCGGTTTGGGCATGGCCGCAACCGTGGTCAACCTCGTAGTGCTTACCTCGGCCATGTCATCGGCCAACTCGGGCATCTACTCAACGTCCCGCATGGTCTATGGCCTGGCCAACGATGGCGACGCCCCGAAGCTCTTCGGCCGGCTCTCCAGCCGCAAAGTACCCCAGAACGCGCTGTTCCTCTCCTGCGTCCTGCTGCTGGCCGGCGTCGCGCTTCTCTACGCGGGCAAGGACGTTGGCGTCGCGTTCGACATGGTGACCACCGTGTCCGCCGTCTGCTTCATGTTCGTGTGGTCGATCATCCTGGCCAGCTACCTCGTGTACCGCAAGCGCCGTCCCGAGCAGCACGCGGCCTCGCCCTTCAAGATGCCCGGCGGCATCCCGATGGTGTGGGTGGTCTTCGCGTTCTTCGCGTTCCTTGTCTGGGCGTTGACCACGCAGCCGGACACGCTCACGGCACTGCTGGTGACGCCCATCTGGTTCGCCATCCTCGGCGTCGCCTACGCGGTGGTCCGCAGGACGCCCCTCCACCAGGCCCGCGTGGCCGAATGGAAGGCCATGTCCGAGGCCGAAACCGCAGCCGCGCGCTGACTCTTAAAGCGCGCTAAGCCTTAACAAACAGAGCCCGACGTCGGCACCCAGCTTAGGTGCCGACGTCGGGCTCTACTTGGTGCAGGGACAGCAAAGCGTCAGGCGAAGTACACGCCGATCCGGTTGCCGTCGATTTCCTCAATGCGGATGTCGATGTCGTAAACATCGTGCAGCATCCCTGCGCGCATGATCTCCGAGGGTGTGCCCTGATGGATGAGCCGGCCGTCCTTCATGGCCAGGATGGTGTCCGAGTAGCAGGACGCGAAATTGATGTCGTGCACCACCAGGACGATGGTCTTTCCGAGCTCGTCGGCCAGTCGGCGCAGCAGCCGCATCATTTCCACGGAGTGCTTCATGTCCAGGTTGTTAAGCGGTTCATCGAGCAGCAGGTATTCGGTGTCCTGCGCCAGGACCATCGCGATGTACGCGCGCTGACGCTGACCGCCGGAGAGCTCATCGACGAACTTGTCAGCCATGGACGTCAGATCCAACTGCCGGATGGCCTCGTCCACGTGTTCAAGGTCCTCCACCGTGGGCCGGCCGCCGCTGTGCGGGAAGCGGCCAAAAGCCACGAGGTCGCGGACGGTGAGCCGCATGGTCAGGTGGTTTTCCTGCCGCAGGATGGCCATGGTCTTGGCCAGTTCCTTGCTGGGCGTCGCTGTGACATCCAAGCCAGCCACCGACACTCCCCCGACGTCCATGGGCTGGAGGCGGCTGATCAAGGAGAGCAGAGTGGACTTGCCCGCCCCGTTGGGGCCGATGATTGACGTGATGCCGCCACGCGGGATCTCGCAGGTGACGTCGTCCAGCACGGTGGTGCCGCCGTAGCGCTTGGTCACGTTCCGGACGGTGATCATGGGCAGACCCCAATCATTTCAGTGAGCCTTTCAGCAACAGGTAAAGGAACAGGATGCCGCCGGTGAACTCGATGATCACGCTGAGGGCAGTGGCGAAACCGAACACGCGTTCCAGCAGCAACTGGCCACCTACCAAGGCGATGGCGCCGATGAGGACCACTATCGGGAGCAGCCAAGCGTGCCGGAAACCGCGGCAGAGCTGGTAGCCGAGGCTGACCACCAAGAGCCCGAAGAACGTCACCGGCCCAACCAAGGCGGTGGAAATCGCCACCAGCAGCGAGCACGCGAGCAGCACCCGCATCACCACGCGCTTGTGGTCGACGCCCACGTTGATGGCCACTTCCCGGCCCAGCGCCAGCACGTCCAGAGTGTGCCGCATCCGCCACACCCCAACGCACACCAAGGTGATCAGCACAGCAGAAACACCCAGCAGGCCGGGATCCACATTGTTGAAACTGGCGAAGAACAGGTCCTGGAGGACGATGAATTCGCTGGGTTCCATCAGCCGCTGCAACAGCGAGGAAAAGCCGCGGAACAGCGTCCCCAGGACGATTCCCACCAGCAGCAACAGGTGGAGCGATCGCGTGGCTCCGGTGAACATCCACCGATACAGGAACGCGCTGAACCCCACCATCAGCAGGATCTCCAGCCCGAACTTCAGCGTGGACGGCGCGGTGGCCAGCGTCGCCGCACCAGCCACGAACGCCAGCGCGGTCTGCACCAGGATGTACAGCGAATCGAAGCCCATGATGGACGGCGTCAGGATCCGGTTGGCCGTCACGGTCTGGAACAGCAGAGTAGAAACGCCCACCGCCACGGCCACCAGCAGCATTGCCGAGACCTTGATGGCCCGCCGCGGCAGGATGTAGGCGATGTTGCCCTTGAGGTCGATGGTCAGGAAAACGGCAACGAGTACGACGGCGGCAATCGCCAAGACGGCGATCACCAGTCCCGGCGGCGTGCTTCGGATAGTGTCGCGCCAACGGGTACGGGCGGAAAGACGGGGTGCGGTCTGGAGTGTTTCAGGCATTGCGTTTCCTCAACAGCAGGAAGAGGAACAGGATGGCACCCAGCACGGACATGACCATGCCCACCGGCACTTCGTAGGGGAACCGGATGGTCCGGCCGATGATGTCGCAGAGCAGCACGAACGCTGCTCCGAACAACGCCGTCCACGGAACAGCCCGGCGGAGGTTGTCGCCGAAGAGCAGGGACACAATGTTGGGCACTACCAAGCCGAGGAACGGCACGGCACCCACGGTGGTCACAACCACCGCCGAGATCAACGAGACAATCATCAGCCCCAGCCGCATGGTGCGCGCATAGTTCAGGCCGAGGTTGGTAGTGAAGTCCTGCCCCATGCCGGCCACGGTGAAGCGGTCGGCAGCAAAGAGGCCCACCAACACCAGGACCGCCACGATCCACAGCAGTTCATACCGCCCACGGAGCACGCCGGAGAAGTCTCCGATCATCCAGTTGCTCAAAGTCTGGAGGAGATCGAAGCGGTAGGCGAAGAACGTGGTGACGGCTGCGATGATGCCACCCAGCATGATGCCTACCAGCGGAATCAGCAGGGTGTTACGGGCAGGAAGCCTGCGGAGAATGGCCAGGAAGAGGGCGGTGCCCAGCACGGCGAACACAGAAGCCACCAGCATTTTGGTGAGAATCGGAGAGTCCGGAGCCAGCACAGTGACCACCAGGATTCCAAGGGTGGCCGACTCCACGGTGCCCACGGTGGACGGCTCGACGAAGCGGTTCCGGGCCATAAGCTGCATGATCAACCCGGCAACGGCGACCGCCATCCCGGCCAGGACCACAGCCACGGTGCGCGGCACCCGGGAGACCCAGAAGATTTCCCAGGCACCGGCGTCGTTCGCCACCAAGGCGGGCAGCGAAACGTCGCTGACGCCCACAAATATGCTGCCCACGGCGATCACCACCACCACGGCGGCAGCCGCAACCAGACGGGCGGTTTCGCCAGTCCGGTTGCGGCTTGCTGCTGCCGTGGGGCGCACGGCTGTAGTTGTCACGTCAGGATTTCAGATGGAGCGGGTTGTCAGGCGACCGAGTCGGCCACTGCCGTGACCATGGCCTGGACGTTGTTCAGTCCATAGCCCACGATGTACCAGCCGGCGGGATCCAGGTTGACGATCTTGTTGTTCTTGGCGGCGTTGGTGGACTTCACGAGCTCGTTGTCCAGGATGGGGTTGGCGGTGGAGCTTGCGGTGCCGATCGCGGTGTCGCGGTTGATGACGTAGAGGATGTCCGGGTTGGTTTCCTTGATGTATTCGAAGGAGACAGCCTCGCCGTGGGAGCCCTCGGACTTGACGTCAGCCGCCGTCGGGACGCCCAGGACGTCGTGGATGATGCCGAAGCGTGAGCCCGCGCCGTAGGCGGTAACTTCGCCACCGGAGGTCAGGACGATCAGGCCCTTGCCGGCCGAAGCGGCTTTGGCCTTGGTGTCCGCGACGGTCTTGTCCACTTCTGCGAGCTTGGACGCGACCTCGTCTTCCTTCTTGAAGATCTTGCCGAGCTTCTCGGTCTGGGCCTTGAAGCTCTCCATGGGCTTGGCCGCATCAACGGAGAGGTCGATGGTGGGGGCGATCTTGCTCAGTTCCTCGTAGGCGCCGGCAGTGCGGCCGGAGACGATGATGAGGTCCGGGGCTGCGGAGCTGACGGCTTCGAAGTCGGGTTCCTTGAGCGAGCCCACCTTTGCGTACTTTGCCTCGGAGAACTTCTTGAGGGCCTCCGGGTAGCTGGCCTCGGGAACACCGGTGGGCTCGACGCCGAGCGCGTTCATGGTGTCCAGGACGCCGAGATCGAAGGTGACAACCTTGGCCGGGTTCACGGGAACGTTGGTGGTTGAACCCTGGGCGTGCTCGATGGTGATGGTGCTGGCTTCCCCAGGCTGCGAAGACGCCGTTGCCCCGCCTCCACAGGCCGTAACGGTCAGCAAGGCAGCGCCTGCAACCAGTGCCCCGATGTAGCTCGACAGCCTCTTTTTCACGCCAGTACTCCACTCACTAATAAGTCACAGATGTGTTGCCTAATTGCGCTTTGACTCTATTAGTAAGGTGAGGCTAACTTCAAAATCGAAAGGCCCTCCAGCGGGTATTTGTGACTGAAGTCACGCTTTTTTCTCCCGCCGGAGAGCCTTTGTCACTTTCGAGCGGCGCTTACGCCTCGGCCTGCCGATCCTCCACGAGCTTCAGGACCGCCGGGAAGAGCGGGTGCGACGGCGTCAGTTCCGTGATGCGTTCGACGGCGGCAGCCGCGTCCAGTTCGGACAGCAGAGTGGCAAGCTCCACGGCTTCGTCATCGTTGCCGTCGTCGAAACGCAGCGCTGCGGACATCGCCTCAAGGAGGGCCACTGGAGTGACGCCACGCTCGGCGAGTTCCGCGGCGGGGCCGATGAAACGCTCGTGCCGGCTGAGCTTACGCAGGGGCGCCCGACCCACGCGGTTCACGGCGTCCGGCAGGTGCGGATTGGTGAAACGGGACAGGATCTTCTGCACATACGCTTCCTGCTCCGCCTCAACGAACCCGTGCTTGGCCACCAACAGTTCCTTGGTTTCCTCCAGCACTGCACGGACCTTCGCTGCAACAGACGGATCCGCCATGGCATCGGAGATCTTCTCCAGCCCGGCCTGGTAACCGAAATACGCCGCCGAAGCATGGCCGGTGTTGACCGTGAACAGCTTGCGTTCAATGTACGGGCCCAACTCGTCCACAAACGTGGCTCCGGGGATGGTGGGCACCTTGTCACCAAACGGCGTCCGGTCAATGACCCACTCGTAGAAGGTCTCCACCGTGACATCCAGCCCCTGGCCCGGAGCCTGGTTGGGGACAATGCGGTCCACAGCCGTGTTGGCAAAAACCGCGATGGCGTCCAAATCACCTGCGGAAGTGTCCCAAGCCGACACGATCGCCGTGTGCAGGAGGTCCGTGGCGTTGATGGCATTCTCGCAAGCCATCACGTGGAGAGGCGGCAGGTCCGTGGGACGGGCCGCCAGCCCACGGGCGATCACCGGCGCCACGAACTTCAGGATGTGCGGCCCCACCGCCGTGGTGACCACATCCGCCGTCGAGATTTCCTCCACAACAGCGGCTTCCTGCGACGCGGAGTTGAAAGCGCGGAAACCAGTGACGGTCTTGACCGCTGGATTCTCACCAACCTCGTGGACGTCGTAGCTGCCGGCCGCGGCGAGCTGGCTGATCAGCGCGTCCGCGACATCCGCGAACACCACCTCATAGCCGGCTTCATGAAGCAGCAGCCCCACGAAGCCACGCCCGATGTTTCCTGCCCCAAAATGGACTGCCTTCACTATGCATTGACCTTTCTGAACAGCTCCAGGACCTCGTCGACCGTAGTGGCCTCCTCCAACTGGGCAACTTGTGCCTTGTTGGTGAAGATCTTGGCAATGGAAGAGAGGATGTGGAGGTGCTCATTGTTGAGGCCGGCGACACCGACCACGAACTTCACTTGCTTGCCGCCCCAGTCGATGCCCTCGGGGTAGCGGATGATGGACACGGCCGAGTGGTTGATGTGTTCCTTGGCATCGTTGGTGCCGTGCGGGATGGCCAGGAAGCTGCCCATGTAGGTGGATACGGATTCCTCGCGCTCGTGCATCGCGTGGACGTAGCTGACATCCACGGCGCCGCGGTCCAGCAGGAGCTTTCCGGCCTCGTCGATCGCTGCGTCACGGTCGGCTGCCGTGCCGTTCAGGACCACGCTTTCGCGGAGCAGGACACCTTTACCTTCGGCTGCTTGACCTTCGACGGCGGCAGTCTGCTGAGCGACATGCGCGCCGTGGCCGGCGGCTGCTGAAGTGGCTGCGGCGGTGGGCTGGGCGTCTCCGGCAGGGGCCGCCGTCGTGCCTGTTTCAGCTGCAGCGCCTTCACTGTTGCTGCTCCGCACCAGTTCAACGATCTCTTCGTACTTGGGACTGTTCATGAAGTTGTCCACCGAGTAGTGCACTGCGCTCGACGTGCGCGGCTGGGCGCGTTCGGTCAGGTCCTGGTGCGTGACCACCACATCGTAGGTGTCGTTGAGGTTGGCGATGGCCGAGTTGGTGACCTTGACGTCCGGGAAGCCGGCCGCCTTGATCTTGTTGCGGAGGACCGAGGCACCCATGGCACTGGAACCCATGCCGGCGTCGCAAGCGAACACGATGTTCTGGACCGGGCGGGTGAGCACGGTACCGGGCTGGGCGCCGCTGGTGCCTGCCTGTTCGCCGGCGCGGTCACCAACAAGCGCGGAGGAGACGGAGCTCTTCTTGCCCTTCATGGCTTCCATCCGGGACGTTGCCGCCGAGAGATCATCCTCGCCCGTGTTCTTTGAAGCGCGAAGGATGACCGACGCAATGAGGAAGGACACGGTGGTGGCCAGAATGACCGAGAGGATCACGCCAAGATAGCTGTCCCGCGCGGTCTGGGCGAGCACTGCAATGATGGAACCCGGTGCGGCCGGAGCCACCAAACCTGCGTTGGTGATGCTGAGCGTGGCGATTCCCGCCATGCCGCCACCGATGGCAGCGAGGATCAGGATGGGCTTCATCAGGACGTACGGGAAGTAGATCTCGTGGATGCCCCCGAGGAAGTGGATGATCGCTGCACCGGGAGCCGAAGCCCTGGCTGCACCGCGTCCGAAGAACATGTACGCCAGCAGGATGCCCATACCGGGACCGGGGTTGGCTTCGAGGAGGAACAGGATGGACTTGCCCTGTTCCAGTGACTGCTGGATGCCGAGCGGTGTCAGCACGCCGTGGTTGATGGCGTTATTGAGGAAGAGGACCTTGGCCGGTTCAATAAAGATGCTGGTCAGCGGCAGCAGACCGTTGTTGACCAGGAACTCGACCACAAGCCCCGCACCATCGGTGAACCACTTGACCACCAAGGCGAGGCCATAGAAGCCGCCCAGAGCCAACGCTGCACCCCAGATACCGGCGGAGAAGTTGTTGACCAGCATTTCGAAACCGGGACGGATCTTGCCATCCCAGATGGCGTCGATCTTCTTCATGGTCCAGCCGCCCAGGGGGCCCATGATCATGGCGCCGATAAACATAGGGGAATCTGTACCCGCAATGACGCCCATGGTTGCGATGGCGCCTACGACACCGCCGCGCACGTCATAAACCATCCTGCCGCCGGTGTAGGCGATCAGGATTGGCAGGAGGTACGTGACCATGGGACCAACGATGCCTCCGTTGGGATCACCATCGGCGTTGGTGCCGAAGCCACCGAGGGCGGGCACCGGAATCCAACCCTTCTCGATGAACAGGGCTGTGATGAGGCCCCAGGCGATGAAAGCGCCAATGTTGGGCATGATCATGCCGGACAGGAATGTTCCGAACTTTTGAACACCAACGCGGGCGCTGGTGCGGGGCTTCGCAACGGTCTCTGTTGCCATGTGAATTCCTAACGTGTGTCCCGCGGCGGCGCGGGGTCAGTCGATATAGATCGAGAGAGAACAGCCTTAGGAGCTGCTGGAAATGCGGTGAAGCCATTCAAGGAAGAGCTTCAGTTCAGAGCTGGAAAGTTGGTCCGAATGTGAGGCCTGCAGGGCCGCATTCAGGGCGATTGCCGCAACAACCACGGACGACTTACCGGAGTCGTCCGCTGCGGCGCCACGGGCGGTGTCCGTGGAGACGGCAAAAATCATGGAATCCCGGGTCATCGTTGAGAGCTCGAGGTTCCTTTCTTCCACCGGTTCTGCGATCAGCATGAGCGTGACGCCCACGTTGGCCGCGAGGATGCTTCGGGCCGCTTCGCGGGGCGGCACGTTGATCTGACCGGAAATTGCGGCCTTGTTCAGCATTTCCTCCAGAAGCACTTCAGCATCGGCCACGATTGCCGGACGGCTTTCCGGCCTGATATTGCCGAACATCACCAGATACAGATGCGGCTGGCTCAGCCCGAACTGGACGTGGTTGTCCCACATCCGCCGGACGTCTTCCAAAGGCTCCCCGGACGGTGCAAAATCCCGCTCCCCCGCCACATACTCTTCAAATCCAGCTGAAACGACGGCGTCGAACAAGCCTTCTTTGTCGCCAAAGTGGTGGTAAAGCGTTGGCGCCGTGACCCCGGCAAGCTTGGTGATCTGGCGCGTTGAGACCGCTGACCCCTCCGAATTCGCCAGCAACTCGGCAGCTGCGCGAAGCAACCGAATTTTAGGCGGAAGCTGGTCATCGAAACTCATAACCGCTACCCTAGCACCTATAGCGTTGCTATATGAAGTGGCTCACAAAGGAATTTTGTAGGCTAGTTTTCGAGGCTCCCGGTGCCGTCGCCGGCGGGTCTGAACCAACAAGCAGGAACAGAGGATTCAGTGCAGAATTTCCAAGGAGTAGGGGTAAGCCCTGGCCGCATCATTGGTTCCGTCCGCCAGATGCCCAAGCCGGTGGGCGAACCGCCGTCGGGAGAGCGTTTGGCCGCGGACGTTGCGCCGGAAGACGCCGTCGCAGGCTTGAAGGCTGCCGCGCAGTCCGTCCATGACGAGCTCAAGGGACGTGCGGAGAGCGCTTCGGGCGATGGCAAGGCCGTCCTCGAAGCCACCGCCCTCATGGCCAAGGACACCATGCTCCTGAAGTCGGCGGCCAAGCTGATCAATGCAGGCGCCTCCGCCGAGCGTGCCATCTGGGAAGCCGGCGCCTCCGTATCCGAAATGCTGCACAATCTGGGCGGCTACATGGCCGAGCGCGCCACTGACGTCCTGGATGTGCGTGCCCGCATCGTGGCTGAACTCCGCGGCGTGCCCGCACCGGGCATTCCTGCTTCGGACACGCCCTTCATCCTGGTGGCCGAGGACCTCGCGCCGGCGGACACCGCAACACTGAATCCCGCGGTGGTGCAGGCGCTGGTGACCTCCGGTGGTGGCCCGCAGTCCCACACGGCCATCATCGCGCGCTCGCTCGGCCTGCCTGCAGTGGTCGCGGCGCACGGCGTTGACGACATTGCCGATGGAACCGAGATCTACGTCGATGGTGCGGCCGGTTTCGTGGCGGCTTCACCCTCTGACGAGCACCGCGCTTCTGCCATCGCATGGGCCGAAACGTCAGCCACCCTTGCTGAATTCGACGGAAACGGCACGACGGCGGACGGGCACTTGGTGCCGCTCCTCGCCAACGTTGGTGGAGCCAAGGATGCCGTGGCAGCCGCCGCTTTGGGTGCCCAGGGTGTTGGCCTGTTCCGCACCGAGTTCTGCTTCCTGGAACGCGACACCGAACCTTCCGTGGACGAGCAAGCCGCAGCGTACAAGGCCGTGTTTGACGCATTCCCGGGCAAGAAAGTTGTCCTGCGAACCCTGGACGCCGGCGCCGACAAGCCCTTGCCGTTCCTCACGGACGCCACCGAACCCAACCCTGCGCTGGGTGTCCGCGGCTACCGCACCGACTTCACCACGCCGGGGGTCCTGGAGCGCCAGCTTGAGGCCATCGCCCGGGCAGCCACGGAATCCGATGCTGATGTGTGGGTCATGGCACCCATGATCTCCACCGCTGCCGAAGCCGGACGCTTCGCTTCACTGTGCGCAGCTGCCGGGATCCAGACGCCGGGTGTCATGGTGGAAGTTCCCTCTGCCGCCCTGACCGCTGCCACCGTGCTGCGCGAGGTGGGGTTCGCTTCCCTGGGCACCAACGACCTCACCCAGTACGCCATGGCCGCCGACCGCCAGCTCGGCCCCTTGGCCGAACTTAATACCCCTTGGCAGCCCGCCGTCCTTCGGCTCGTGCAGCTCACCGTGGAAGGCGCAGCCCAGGAAAGCTCAGGCCGTGAAGGTGACGCCAAGCCCGTGGGTGTTTGTGGAGAGGCAGCCGCCGACCCGGCCCTCGCCGTCGTGCTTACCGGACTGGGTGTGACCACACTGTCCATGACCGCCCGGTCGCTGGCCGCCGTCGGGACTGTGCTGAAAACCGTCACGCTTGAGCAGGCGCAGGAACTCGCGCGCCTGGCCCTCTCCGCACCCAGCGCCACCGAGGCCCGCGACTGGGTCCGCGCCAAGCTCCCGGTACTCGAAGAACTCGGCCTCTAACTTCTGTTTGTTTCTGTCAAAGGAGAAACCATGCCCGAACGCACAGCCACCATCGCCAGCCGCTCCGGCCTGCACGCCCGCCCCGCCGCCTTGTTTGCCGAGGCCGCGGGTGAGCAGCCGGTGGAGGTCACCATTGCCATGCAGGGCGAACCTGCCGATGACGCGCTCGACGCCGCCAGCATCCTTTCGCTCATGACCCTCGGTGCCGCCAAGGGCGACGTCGTGGTGCTGCGGGCCGAGGGTGACGGTGCCGACGCTGCGCTGGACGCACTGGTGAAGCTGCTGGAGACGGACCTGGACGCGGAGTAGCTTTCGCTGGGCTGTCCCGAGGCCTGCAACGCGCGGCTCACGCTAGGCTTCTGCCATGGCATTGATAGCTCCCCGCGTCACCGCAGGACTCCCCGCCGACGACGCCCGGAATCTGGCGCGCTCCCTCCAGGACAGCGACGACATCACCGTGTTCGTGGACGGCACAGTCCACCGCCTGCCGGACGAGGCGAGGGACGCCGTCGTCGACCTCCTCGCGAGGCTGGGCCGCGGCGAAACCGTGACGGTCAGCAGCGTGGAGGAAATGCTCACCACTTCGCAGGCCGCCGAGCTCGCGGGGATCTCGCACACCTATCTGCGCAATATGACCGACCGCGGCGAAATCCCCGTGGAATACCGCGGAACGCATCGTCGGATCCGGCAAGCTGCCATCATCGCGTGGCTGGAATCCCAGAAGAAGAAACAGGCAGAAACCGCTGTGGACCAACCCGACGGAAATGACGTCAAAGCCGGCCAATAGTGTCGACAGTGATAAGGATCAAGCAACGATCCCAGCCAACAGGCGGGCACCCCTTAAAGCCGGGGTTACGCTTGATCGGTGGGCAATTTCAAAGGGTGGCATATCGTGGCCGGGTTGGCCGCAATGGCCCTTGCCGCACCCTTGGGCTCTGCCATGGGATTGAACTTTGTGGCAACCTTCATGTTCGCGTGCACGGTGTTCGTGGCCGTCGCAATGTGGACGGAATCAAAAATCGCACGACGCCGGGACGCGGCTGCGGCGTCCGCCGCCGCCGAATCGTCACGCCAGGCAGGCGATCCCAACGAATCCGATGACGCCACAAGGTCCGACGACGCCACCAGGGAGTAGGCATGGGGTTCAATAGCGGTATGGCTTCGACTTCCCCTTCCATTGTGTGGCCCGTGGTGCATGAGGAACGTCGTGCCCTGATCCGGGACCTTGAACCCCTCCAGCCATCCCAATGGAGGACGCCGTCACTGTGCCCGGGCTGGGACGTCCATGATGTCCTGGCGCACGTGATCGACACTGCCAAGACCACACGCCTCGGCTTCATTCGACGCATGATTGCCTCCCGGATGGATTTTGACCGCGACAATGCCATAGGTGTTGAGCGCGAAAGGACCCCTGACCCGGGGAAGACCCTGGCCCGGTTGCAGGCCGCGCTCTCCCGCACATCCGGGCCGCCTGCAGGCCTGGGGACCCGGTTGGTTGAAGCTTTCGTGCACGGCGAGGACATCCGCCGCCCGCTGGGGATGCACCGTGACTACCCTGCAGCGCATGTCGCCACAGCCCTGCACTATCAGGTGCGGACCAGCACCAAGATGGGCGGAGGCAAGCAGGTGGCGGAAGGTTGGCGCCTGGTGGCCACCGATGCATCCTTCGATCACGGGGACGGACCTGCTGTTGAAGGGCCGGCCATTGCGCTGCTGCTGGCGGTGTCCGGCCGGCCAATAGCGGAGGACGAGCTGAGCGGCCCCGGGGCTCCCGTGTTCTTGCGGCGGACACCATGATGCGGGTGCGGGGCATGCCGGCGGCATTGCTGTCTGCAGACGTAGAAGTTCTGGGATTGAAGGGGCGGATCCTGTGGGCTGAGGGCACGCCCGAGCCTATAGCTGCGCCTTTTACCGGATCCGAGGCCGATCCCGCTGGGCCCGCCTACATTCTGGTCCACGGCATCGGGGTCTCGCACCGTTATTTGGCCCGGCTGCACACAGTCCTTGCAGCGAGCGCCCCCACCTACTCCCTGGACCTCCCGGGGTTTGGGGGACTCCAAAGCCTGATCGACAGCTCTCGGTGGAGGACTACGGTGCCTTCATTGCGGAGGCCCTCGCTTCCCGCGGCATCGGTTCCTACATTTTGGTGGGCCATTCGATGGGGGCGCAGTTTGTTATCGAGGCGGCTTTGCATGCGCCGGATCGGGTACGGCAAGTGGTGCTGATGGGGCCTGTTGTTGATTCGCGGCACAAGAACGTGAGGCGCCAGTCCGTGGCTCTTCTCCTTGACGGGATGCTCTGCGAAAGCCCCTCCTCCAATTTGATCGTCACGTCGGACTATTTCCGCTGCGGTCCGCGCTGGTACCTCACTGAACTGCCGGTGATGATGACGTACCCCACTGAAAAACGTTTGGCTGGGATCAAGGTCCCGGTGCTGGTCCTGAGGGGAAGCCGCGACAACGTGGCTGGCCCGGACTGGGCTCTCCGGCTGTCGAGGGCGGTTGACCAGGGGCGCTTGGTGGAGATCCCCGGCGTCGGGCATGTAGCGCAACACATGCGGCCCCAGGCCGTGGCGGACGCCATCCGGAGTTTCGTTGCCGCGACAGCGCTTCGCGGCCAGGCACCTTGATGAGTCCACGCGTCCCGGCTAGGCTGGCGGAGCCATCGCATTAGTAAGTTTGCTTACGAAAGGGCTGACTGTGACCACTGGAGATAACAAGGACGAGCAAGGCTTCGGCGCAACCGGCGCCACGGGGCCCTACGGCGCCGCAACACCCCCGGCATCCGACAATGCCGACCTCAACGCCGACCCCGAATTGCGCCAGGACGAAGACGAGGACCCTGCAGCATCTGCCAACCCGGATCCCCTCGACGGAAACGTCACAGGCTTGGAACCCGGCGGCGGAGTGCCCCCGGGAGAAACCCCGCCGGCCGAGGGCAGCATGAGCAGCGACCAAGGACACGAAGAGTAAGCAACTGCGGGTGCCAAGCTACGGCAGCCTCAGGATCTCCCCAAGATCGTAATCTGCGGGTTCTTCCAACTGGGAGTAAGTGCAGCTCTCCGGCGTGCGGTCCGGCCGCCAGCGCCTGAACTGCGTGGTGTGCCGGAACCGCTCGCCCTCCATGTAGTCGTAGGCCACCTCGATCACCAGTTCGGGACGCAGGGGCACAAACGAGAAGTCCTTGCCCGCGCCCCACCGGCTTTGGGCCCCGGGCATCCTGGAACCCCCGGCCCCTTCCCCTTGACTGGCCCACTCGCCCCAGGGATGCTTGCCGAGTTCCACCTGGTACGGCTCGAGCTCAGCTACCAGGCTTTCCCTTCTGGCCATGGGGAATGAGGCCACCACCCCCACATGCTGGAGCCGGCCGGCGTCGCTATAAAGACCCAACAGCATGGACCCCACAACTTTCGCTGTCTTGTGCCAGCGGAAGCCGGCCACCACGCAGTCCGCGGTGCGCTCGTGCTTGGTCTTGAACATCACGCGCTTGTTGGGTAAATACGTCCCATCCAAGGGCTTGGACAGCACACCGTCCAGGCCTGCGCCTTCCAACTGCACGAACCATTCCTTTGCACGTTCAAGGTCCGTGACTGCGGGGGTGACGTAAACGGGCGGCTCCGCCTTGGCGAGCGCACGTTCCAGGATGGCCCGACGCTCCGAAAAAGGAGTGCCCATCAGGTCGTCGTCGCCGAGGGCCAGGATATCGAACGCGATCATGGACGCCGGAGTCTTCTCGGCGAGCATCCGGACCCGGCTGTCGGCCGGGTGGATCCGCTGCTGCAGCACCTCGAACTCCAGCCGGTTGCCCTCGATCAGGACAATCTCGCCGTCGATCACGCATTTGTCCGGAAGGTTCTTCCGCAGCGCCTCCACCAGTTCAGGGAAGTAGCGGGTCATGGGTTTCTCGTTGCGGCTGCCCAGGATGATCTCATCGCCATCTTTGAAGACAATGGTCCGGAAGCCGTCCCATTTGGGCTCGTAATGCCCAACATCGGGGATGGTGGGGACGGATTTGGCGAGCATGGGCGAGACGGGTGGCATCACAGGCAGGTCCATAGACAATGTCTACCTGCCGGTTCGCGCCGAAGCTAGTCTTAGGCGATGGATATCTTGGCCGTGTTGACTGCCGTACCGGGAGCTCCCAGCACCGGCCCCGAAGCCTAAACGCTGGAACCCTCTCATCCGGGGAGGCCTACCGTCCGTTACATTAATGTGACTTTACTTTCCGGCTCATGTACCGTCGTAGGGCGACCCGTATCTCCGCTGGGCCGCTTCCGGAATGACGCCGAGCTCTGCCGCATTCCGGGATCCGCCAGACCCGCGGCAGAGGCGGGGGACCCACAAGTTCCCGGACTTTCCCAAGTCCTTGGGGTGAAGCCGCTACGGCGGCCGGACGGCCTCGTCCGAACCCGACAGCTAACCTCGAAGGCGTTGAGAGGCAACCACCATGTCCCCAACCATGGATCAGCCGCGCCGCGCCGAGACTGAACGCGAGCGCACCAAGCCAACCGGACGCCGTCGGGCCCAACCCAGCGGATCCCCCATCAGCGTGCAGGCAGACACTGTTGCCGCACCTGGAACTACAAGCACGACGCCGGAGCCCGCCACTGCGGCCATCCCCACCGTCGCGACACCCACCACACGTGCGGCCGCGCGCGCAGCCGAACGGGAGCGGGCCGCCCAGGTTGTGATCGCGCCTGAAGCATCGGCCTCGCAGCCGGCACCGGAAACGGCCGCACAGGAGGAACCCGCAACTGCGGCGATTCCCGTCGTGGAGGCAGCACAGGCTGCAGCTCCGGCCTCCACTACGCCAGGGCCTCCTACCGCGGCCATTCCCATCGTGCAGCAGGCCGCCCCGAACGACGGTTCTCAGGAACCCGACACCCCGGAGCCCGCAACTGCCGCCATTCCGGTGGTGGCCGAGTCCGCCCGCACTGAGTCACCGCGGGGCAAGTCCCCTGCCCAGGTTGCGGCGGCCGCAACGGCCTCGGCAGCACTGGCGAGCCGCAAGGATCTCCGCAAACCGGCAGCTGCGCCCACGGCCACCAAGTCGGGCTTTGGTGGCTCTTCGCCAGGCCGGGAACCCCAGGCGGTCCTGCGCAAAGCTGCGTCGGTCAAACACATGAGCCAGCGCATGGCCGTGGTGGCTGGTGCCCTCGGCCTGGTCCTGACAGCCGGTACCTTGGGGCAGGCCCTCGAGCTGCCGTTCTTCGGCCAGGAGACCCCCTCCCAGGAAGCCAGCGGTGCCGACCGGAACTCGGGCTCCGCGGCTCCCGCACCCAGTGCCTCGTACTCGAGAGCCTCATCGCCCTCCGCATCAGCTGCCGCGACGTCGGCAGCCGGCCAACCGGCCACGGTTCCGGAGGCACCCGCACCAGTGTCGCCGTCGTCGGTTCCTACCCCGAAAGTTTCCTTGGCTGACCCCGTGTGGGTCCCGTCCGCAGTGCCCTCAACCATCGCCGCGGTCCCGGCCACCGCCAGCCCGGTGCCCACCCAGCCGGCGCCGGCGCCCAGTGAGGTGCCGTCGGACACGATCACCACACCTCCCACAACGCCGACGCCCACAACGACGCCGACGGTCACGCCCACTCCGGCGCCTACCCCAACCCCGACGGGGACTCCCACGCAAACCACCAAACCCAAGCCCACGGGCAAGCCCAGCGCGGCCACCGCGCCGCAGCCCACCGGGACGGCACTTGAAGAGATCCTTGACACGGCAAAGGACGCCCTCAAATGAGCACCCGATTGCCGCGCATCACCACGCACGTGGGATGGCACAGCCGGTACTGCAGCAGCAGCCGGACGGCCACGCTCCGGCGTCGATTGGGCCGCTGGAGCTGCCAGCGGCTGAGGCGCTCGTAAAGCAAGACCCTGCGAATGAGGCAGGCACCCGCGCCGGGTGCCTGCCTCATTTCTCTTAAGAACCCTAGATCCGTGGCCGACCGGCCCAGCGGCGGGCTTTCAAGGCAGCGTGCAGTTCGACGCGGATCGCTCCGCTCAACGGGTCAGCGCCGATGAGCTGACGGATCCGACCGAGCCTGTTGTAGATGCTGCTCCTGTGGAGGTGGAGTTTGGCCGCGACGTCCTGCACTGAACCGTCACTGTCATAGAGGAGTTCCAGGACGGGCAAGAGTTCACCGTTCTTGTCCTGGTCCTCCAGCGTTCGGAAGTGCACGGAACCGGTGTCATCCCAGCCTCCGGGTGCCAGCAGGCGGTCGAAGAGCTGATAGACGCCCACGGCCCGGCTGTCCACGAGCTCGCCCAGGGGCTGATCGACGGCAGCAGCCTGCGCCGCAACCTTGGACTGCCGGTACGCTCCCGCGAGCTGCCGGATCACTTGGAACGGCTCGCTGATGCCCAGGATCACCCGGTCCACCTTGCGGCCCGCACGCTTTGCAAGCTCCAGTTGATAGTGGACCAGCACCTGGGCGTGGTCCGCCCGGCCACCGGACTCGCGAAACAGCACCACCGAATGCGTCTCCGTTCCGGCGCTGAACAACGCAGCGTTGACGCCGATGGTGGACTGCAGCGCGGCTGAACGGTGCGTCAGGGTTGCGGCAAGGGGATCGACGTCGGACCTCGCACCGTCCGCGTCCAGGATGGTCACCAGTTGCCATGGACCGCGGCCTTGGATCTCCTTCCACCCGGCCACGGCGGCTACGGCATTCGATTCGCCGCTGCAAGCCGAGAGGAACTCCTGCTCACGCCTGCGCCGGAACTCCGATTCCGCGGTGTTGGAATCAAGGAGCAACCCCGCCAACAGGTCCAACTCGTCACGCACGCCGGGCAACTCGGCGAGTATCGCCGTCGCACTTTGCTCTTCAACGTCCAGCTGGACCCACAAGTAGCCCACGCGGAAGCCACGCACCAGGAGCGGCACGCAGACGCGGCCCAACATTCCCAGTTCCTCATTGGCGGGAACGACGACGGGACGCACCGCCGTGGCGATGCCGTGCGACAGCTGCCACACGCTGACATCGCTGGGGACACGCTTGCTGAGGAGGAAGTTCACGCGGACGCGGTCGGCGTGCGACTGGTTGGAGCTGTAGGCGAGGAGGACGCCGTCGAGGTCTTCCAGGGACAGGCCGCGGCCCAGTTTCAACGCCACGCGTTCAACGATCTGTTCCACGTCCTGCTGCATCAGTGAAGCGTACCAACAGCAGGCGACACCTGACGCTCCATGGCTCGACAAATGTCGAGCTGCAATGGTGAAGATCCTTGTATTTCCGGGGCTTCTCCGTCTACGAGCGGCAAAGTCCATGTCGCCTGCCTCACAGCCGGATTTATTCTGGAATCACAGCCCGCAACACATTTTCGGCCGAAGAGGCCGCTAACGATGGAGCCCACAGATGATCATCGGCGTCCCCAAAGAAATCAAGAACAACGAATTCCGCGTAGCCATCACGGCCGCAGGTGTCCACGAATTCCGCACCCACGGACACACCGTTCTGGTTGAGCGCGGCGCAGGCCTCGGCTCGGGCATCACCGACGAGGAATACTCGATCGCCGGCGCCGAAATCGTCAACGACGCTGACGACGTCTGGGGCCGTGCGGACATGGTCATGAAGGTCAAGGAACCCATCGCGGCCGAGTACCACCGCTTCCGCAAGGGCCTCATCCTCTTCACCTACCTGCACCTCGCCGCAGAGCCCGAGCTCACCGCCGAACTCATCAACTCCGGCGTCACGGCCATCGCTTACGAAACCGTGCAGGAGGGCCGCACCCTTCCGCTGCTCGCCCCGATGTCCGAGGTAGCAGGCCGCCTGTCCGTCGTGGTCGGCGCTTCCTCGCTCATGGCTCCGGCCGGCGGCAAGGGCGTCCTCCTGGGCGGCGTACCGGGCGTCCGCCCGGCCAAGGTTGTTGTCCTCGGCGCCGGCGTTGCGGGAACCAACGCCGCCGCCATGGCGCTGGGCCTCGGTGCTGATGTCACCATCATGGACATCAACATCAACCGGCTGCGTGAACTCGACGCCCTCTACCAGGGCCGCCTGAAGACCGTTGCCTCCAACGCCTACGAGATCGAGAAGTCAGTCATCGACGCAGATCTCGTCATCGGTTCCGTCCTGATCCCGGGCGCCAAGGCTCCCAAGCTGGTCACCAACGAGCTCGTTGCCCGCATGAAGCCGGGCTCGGTCCTGGTGGACATCGCTGTTGACCAGGGCGGCTGCTTCGAGGACACGCACCCCACCACCCACCAGGAACCGACGTACAAGGTCCACAACTCGATCTTCTACTGCGTTGCCAACATGCCTGGCGCTGTTCCGAACACCTCCACGTACGCACTGACCAACGTCACCCTGCGCTACGCCGTGGCACTGGCCAACCTGGGCGTCAAGGCCGCCTTCGACCGCGACCCCGCGCTGGCTGCCGGCCTCAACATCGCCGCAGGCCACGTGGCACACCACTCCGTTTCCGAGGCGCACAACCTGCCCCTCGTCACCGACTGGCACAGCCTGGTTTCCGCTTAGGACCCCAAGCACGACGGCGGGGTGCAGCTTCCATACGAAGCCGCACCCCGCCGTCGCGGTTTAACCCGCACCGTTATCCACCCCGATAGTTCTCCCCATGGCAGCCCTGTTCCGCAGTAGTTATGCTCGGGAGACGCCTGGTGCCACGACTGGTCCGCAGGTTTTTACCAATGTCGCTACGTTCAGGGGATGCGTGATGGGGCTGAGTACATAATGGGGCAGGGACTGGTAGGCGCCGACGTCGGAGATCTCCGCCGGCTCTCGGCAGTGATGGACTCCGAAGCTGAGAAGATCACCACACTTCAACAGCAGCTCAATGTGCTCATTCAGAATGGCAACTACTGGCGGGGAAACGACGCCGAGCAATTCCGCAGCACCTGGCACAGCCAGCTTTACGGACGGCTCGGTGCGGCGGCGGTTTGCCTCAAGGACAACGCCCGCGCCCTGAAACTCAATGCCGACCAGCAGGAGCAAGCCTCGCTGGGCGGTCCGGGACGGGGGCTTGGCGACGGAAAGGGCAGGAGCCCCTCAGTGCCGCTGGGGTTCACTTTTGATCCCACCACCTACGGTCCCTTCACCGTTGAAGGCAAAGGCTCCATCGACAGTCAGGCAACAGGCGAAGTGCACGGCTCGATGGGGCCGGATGGCATCGCAGTAGGCGGCTCCGCCGAAGCATCCACCGGCGGTGAGATGACGTGGACAGCGGAATCCGGATACGGGCCGGTGGACACCACTGTCACCAACGAAACATTCATCGGAGCGCGCGCCAACGGCGAGTTCGATGCAAGCGTGCCCTCCGGGCTGCGACTCCCCCATGCCAGCGCCACCGGCGAAGCATTTGCAGGGGCCGAGAACACCACCACCGTGCGGTCCGACTTCTTCGATGGCTGGGTCACCAATACCTCCACGACGCGCATGATGACCGGAGTGGAGGCCAGCGCACACGCCGAAGCGACCAGCCCATTCCTGTTTTCTGCGGGCGGTGAGGGTTTTGCCGGTCAGAAGCTCACGATGGATAACAAGACCGAGTTTGCCGGCGGGCTGTTCTCCCTGGGGCAGGGCGGAGAACTGCGCGCCGGGGCCTGGGCAAGCGCCGGCGAAGGCGAGCTGAGCGTCAAGGGCCGCGAGACAACCGGTACAGCGTTCAGCGCAGGTGCCGGAGCGGAACTGACCGGAAGCCGGTACGTCGAAGTTCTGGGCCAGACGCTGACCCTGAACGCAACAGTTGCCGCCGGAGCCGGCGAGAGTCACTTCTTTACGGCTTCCATGGACGAAGACGGGCTGACCCTCGGCGCGGGTGCCAAGATCACTGCGGAGCTGGGACTGGGAGCAGGTGGCCAGATCACCATCAGCCCGTCCGGGTTGGTTGATTCCGTGACCGGGTTCGTCGACTTCCTCAGCAAATAGCTTCCTGTACTGACAGCGCTCCGAAAGGGCTCCCATGACATCGCACCAGGTTTTCCCATCCGCCGAGTTCCCCGCCTACCCCTCCATCAAACTCAACGCGCCCGCGGGATGGTCCCAGCAAGTTGTCCCCGATGCGGTGGGCGCCCTGATGGCACCCGCTGCGGAAGGACGCTACACAGCGAATGTGGTGATTTCCGTGTCGCGCCGCTTGCCCGGCTATCAGCTTCAGGACATCGCCGCGTCCGTGGACTCGTTCCTGGACGCCTTGCCGGATGCAGTTCTGCTGGGCACGGAGCCGGTGGTGATTAACGGCCGGGACTGGCACGTACGCGAAGCACGCTACACGCATCCGCAGGCCGGCTCACTGGCCCAGTTCACCGCCGTCACGGTAGTCCACCACGAGACCGCAGCGGATATCGTCCAGCTGACGGGTAGTTGCCAGCCCACTGAAGGCAACGACGACCTCAAGGCCATCTACTCGCTGGTTGCCAGCGCGGACGTTACGCCAGCGTCCTAGCCTGCTCAATCAGCTTCAGCACCGCAACGGAGCCGGCTGGATCAACAGGCAAGGGAAGCGCGGAGGCCGCGCCGCCGTCGTCGAGCTTGTCCGCCAGAATCCGGTAGAACTCGGGGTAGGCGCCACGCTCTGTGGGGACCTCGATGCGCTGCCCGTTCAGTTCCAGCGTGCCATGGTTTTCTGCGGGTTCGACGCCGTACCGCGCGTCCGTAGGGAGACCGCCTCCCAGCACGTAGGGCTCCTGGGGGTCGGTGCCGAACTTCACGAAGCCACCCTCGGTGCCGAGGACGCGGAAGCGCGGGCCGTGCAGGTGGCTGGTCAGGTTGATGGTGACATGGCTGACCACGCCGGACTGGTGCCGGAGTGCCAGGAAGACATCGTCATCGACGCTTTCCTGGGGACGGCGCGCCTGGATTTCCGCGTAGGTGACTGTGGCTGGACCAAAGAACTGCAGGCACAAGTCGAGGACGTGGGTGCCGAGGTCGAACAGGACACCGCCGCCGTCTTCCGCAGTAGCACTGGCCTTCCAGGCTTTGGCGATCTCCGGCGCCCAACGCTCCATTCCCACCTCAAACCTGGTCACTGTCCCCAGCGTTCCGGCGTCGAGCAGTTTTCTCACGGTGAGCGAGTCGCCGTCCCAGCGCCGGTTTTGGTACACGGTGAGGACACGGCCCAGTTTCGCCGCCAGGTTGATCAGTTCCTCGCCCTGGGCGCTGCGGACCGTGAACGGTTTATCGACGACGACGTCGAGCCCGGCTTCCAGCGCGGCTTTCGCGAGGGGGAAGTGGGTTGCGGGCGGTGTGCCCAGGACGATGAGGTCCAGCTGGTCAGCCAGCGCCAGGATGTCCTCCGGCGTGCTGACAATGGTGGCCTGCGGATAGCGGTCCTTGGCCTTGGCTTGGCGCGACTCGTCCGAGGTGGAGATGACGGCAAGCTCATATGCAGGGTTGCTGGCAATGAAGGGCGCGTGAAAGACGCTGCCCGACAGGCCAAAACCTGCCACGGCGGTACGGATCGGCTGGGAAGTCATGACCCTAGGCTAGATCAGTAAACCTCACGACGGTGGGCGGCACGGAAGATGATGATCACAAGTTCACCATCGTGGATTTCGTAGAGAACCCTGTAGTCACCGAGACGAATTCTCCACGAATTCGACTGGGCGGACAGCTTCCGGACTCCGTCAGGACGTGGGTTCTGTTCCAACTCGGCAATAGCGAGAAGAATCTTGCGTCGGACCGGGGCATCAAGCTTTCGAATCTGTTTGGCCGCCGCCGAACTGAACATCACCCGGTACCGGCTCACCGGGTGATGCCATTTTCCTCCAGAAGATCATTCAGACTGACCCTGGCACCATCATCTTCAGCTTTCGCGGCATGAAGCGCTTTAAGGTCTGCCTCATCTTCGAGACGTTCAAGCCGCTCGAGGTCCTCCGCGCTGATGAGCACGGCCGCGACTTTACCGCGCCGCGTGATGCTGATCCGCTCGTGGCCGTAAGCTGCGCGGTTGATGGTGTCTGAAAGGTGTACGCGGAGGTCAGCCACACTCATCACGTAGTCTGCGGTTCCCATGGGGAAACTCTAGCCCTTAATGTACTTTATGTACATATCGTACATCTTGCGACGCCTGATGCGGTCTTTTGGGCACGGGACATGAGCGAGCGTCCCGCCCAAGCACGCGGGATGTGAGCGAGCGATGGGATGGCGAAGGCCGGGAACCTCCCCGAACCCATCAAGCGGTTCAAGGACGTTCCCGGCCTTCAGGAAACTACAGCATGGGGGCTACTTCTTGGCGCCCTTTTCCCAGCCGAGGGTGGTCCAGTCCGGAACGTTGGAGAGGCTCTGGAACAGGGACGGGCCGTAGTTGGCCAGACCCTTGCGCACGAACTGGATCTCCGGGCCGTTCATCACGACGCCCATGGAGAAGTACTTCTCCATGTGCTTCTTTTCGACGTCCATGGCCGCCTTGTTACGCTCAGCATTATCCGAGATCGTGGAAAGGCGCTTGATCTCGGCGTCGAGTTCAGCATCGCCAAGGCCGTTTTCGTTAGTCGTGGAATCGTAGTACTGCTTCACGGCGTCGGTGGCATCCGGGCCCACGGTGTAACCGGAGATGGTGACATCGAACTCGCGTGAACCAACAACCTTGCCGAAGTCAGCATCACCGCGCTGGTCGATGGACACGTCCATGCCGGCGGCCTGGAGCTGCTTCTGCAGGGTCTGCGAGGTAGCAGCGGTGGTGGGGTCGTCACCGAAGTTGGTGATTTTGAAGGCGACAGGGACGCCGTCCTTCGCCATGATGCCCTTGTCGTTGGCTGTGTAACCAGCGTCCGTTAGGACCTTCTTGGCAGCATCTGCTCCGGTGTCCTTCACGGGGTAGTTGTCCTGGTAGTACTCGGAGAACGGCATGAGCATCATGGAACCTGAGCTCTCTTCGGACCAGTTCAGGCCGTTGAAGCGGACGTCTCGGATGGCCTTGCGGTCGACGGCGGTGAAGATCGCCTTACGCACGGCAACGTCGGTGAGGGCAGGGCGCTTGGCGTTCAAGTTCAAGCCACCCGCGAACAGGCGCTGGCCACGACGGATCTCGGAGTTGGTGGTCCCTTCGAGCTGCTTGTAGCGGCCCAGGGTGCGGCCGTTGGCTGCGTCGATTTCGCCGTTCTTGAAAGCGGCGATGGTTGCACTGGGCTCCATCTGGCGCCAGATGACCTTCTCAAGGACCGGCTTCTGGCCCCACCACTTCTCGTTCGGAACCATGGTGACAGTCTTGGCGGTCGTGTCGTAGTTTTCCACCTTGAACGGGCCGGCCATCCACTCGGGGTGCATGTTGCCCGCGAAACCGGTGTTGAAGGTCTCCGCGGAGTTATTGGCCGGGTGGATCAATCCGAAGAAGAGTGAGTCCAGCGGGTAGACCGGCTGGGTGGTGGTAACAACGACTTCCTTGTCATTGGCGCCGGCCTCGACCGAGTCAACGAAGGCGTAGTTGCCTGCCGTGACAATGTCGATGGCCTTGTCTTCACCCTTCAACATGTTCCAGGTGTTCTGGAACGTCTTGACGTCGATCGGTGTGCCATCGTTCCAGGTGGCCTTCTCGTTGACCTTGATGGTGATGGTCTGCTTGCCATCCTTGACTTCGCTCTTGACCTCTTCGCAGAAGTCCTTGTTGGGCTCGGCCTTGCCACTGAAGTCCAGTTTCCAGCAGCCACCGATGCCACCGCTGCTGATGGCAGCCGGGTTGACCGGTGTCAGCAGTGCAGAAGTATCCGCGCTGTTGCCGACATTGGAGAAACCATTGAAGTCCGGTCCAATGCTGCCCACGCCCAGGGTGACAGTGCCGCCCTGCTCAAGATCTTTTGCTTCCTTGGCGTTGACGCTGATCAGCTTGCTGATGTCGCCGCCACTTTCTTCTGCCTTCTGCGAGGCCGGACCCGACGGCGTTCCCCCGCCGCAAGCGGTCAGCATGAGCGTTGCTACGAGCGCTACGCCGCCAATCGTCGTGTACTTCTTCATGGTTTGCCCTTCGTGTTTACGACTGAAATATCTTTGCGAATTGAGACCAGGGATGTATTCAATGCTTCATATGTCGTCAGGCATGCACCACCAGCATGTCGGCATCCAGCTCTCCGTCCGGGAAGAAGCATGCGAAGTCCTGCGCGCCTTCCTTCTCAGAAGCCAATGGCGGCTCCAGAGTAAGGCACTTCTCCTGCTTTGCGGCAGGTAGTGCGGCGAACACGGGGCAACGGGTGGCGAAATTGCATCCCTTGGGTGCATCCAACGGGCTGGGTAGGTCACCCTGCAGGATGATGCGTTCGCGGGTACGTTCCAGATTCGGGTCGGGCACCGGGATGGCGGACAGAAGCGCCCGGGTGTAAGGGTGGCGCGGGTTGTCGAAGACATCGTCCACGTCTCCGGTCTCCACGATCTTGCCGAGGTACATCACGGCAACCCGGTCTGAAATGTGGCGGACTACGGAGAGGTCGTGGGCGACCATCAAGTAGCTCAGCCCCAACTCGGCCCGGAGCTTGTCCAACAGGTTGATGACTCCGGCTTGGACGGAGACGTCCAACGCAGAAACTGGCTCATCCAAGACCACCAGCTTCGGATTGACCGCGAGCGCCCGGGCGATGCCGATGCGCTGGCGCTGGCCGCCGGAGAACTGGTTGGGGAAGCGGTTCACATGGTCGGGCTGCAGGCCCACCAGCTTCATGAGTTCCATGATGCGTTTCTTGATGGCGGCCTTGGGCATTCCGAGGTTTTCCAAGGGCTCAGCCAGGACTTCATACACGGTGAAGCGTGGATCCAGGGCGCCCGTGGGGTCCTGGAAGACCATCTGCATTTCCTTGCGCATGGCCATCTTGGTCTTGTGGTCGGTAGCCACCTTGTTGCTGACGCCCCCGATGATGACTTCGCCCATCTGATCCGGGTGGAATTCCATGATCTCCAGGAGCGTGGTGGTCTTACCGCAACCGGATTCGCCCACGATGGACACGCACTCGCCCTCGCGGATGTCGAAGCTCAGCCCGTCCACGGCCTTGACCGTGCCGATCCGCCGCTTGATCAGGGCACCCTTGAGCAGCGGGAAGTGCTTTTTTACATCCTTGAGTTCCAGGACCTTGTCGCGCTCGACGCGGGCAACGCCGTCGAACTTTGACACCGGCTTGGGCGGCGCGTGGAAAATCTTGTGGGCGTCAGCGTCGCCGCTGAGCTGGTCTGCCTTAATGCAGGCTGCCTTGTGACCCAACGTCTGACCCTCAACACCGGGCACCGGGAACAGTTCCGGTTCGCCGTGAAGGCAGGCATCGCTCACCATCGGGCAGCGAGCGGCGAAGGAGCATCCAGTGACGGGCAACGCCAGGTTGGGCGGGGTCCCTTCGATGGGCACCAGCGACTGCTTGCCTGAGGTATCCACACGCGGTACGGCCCCGAGCAGGCCCAAGGTATACGGCATCCGGGGGTTGTAATAGATGTCCTCCACAGTGCCGGTCTCCACCGGCTTGCCCGCGTACATGACCATGATGTCGTCGGCCATACCGGCTACGACCCCGAGGTCGTGCGTGATCATGACGACGGCGGCCCCGGTTTCCTCCTGCGCGGTGTGCAGGACTTCCAGCACCTGCGCCTGGATGGTGACGTCCAACGCCGTCGTGGGTTCATCAGCGATGAGGACCCGCGGGTCGTTGGCAATCGCGATGGCGATCATGACGCGCTGGCGCATGCCGCCGGAGAATTCATGCGGGAAGGCCTTCAGCCGATCCTTGGGGCTCGGGATGCCCACCATGCGCAATAGGTCGACGGCGCGGGCTTCTTTGGCCTGCTTGCTCATGGTGGGGTTGTGGACCGTCAGCGCCTCAATGATCTGGGTGCCCACCGTGTAGACGGGGGTGAGGGAGGACAGCGGGTCCTGGAACACCATGGCGATGTCACTGCCGCGGTGCTTGCACATGGCTTTATCGCTGAGGCCCAGGAGTTCCTTGCCCTTGAAGCGCACGGAGCCGGTGATGTCCGCAGTTTCAGGGAGGAGCCCCATGACGGCCATGGACGTGACGGACTTGCCGGAGCCGGACTCGCCCACGATGCCCAGGGTCTTGCCGGGCATGAGGTCGAAATCCACTCCGCGGACGGCGTGGACCACGCCGTTTTCGGAGTTGAAGCGGACGTTGAGGTCGCGGACGCTCAGGACGGCGTCGCCGGGTGCGTAAAGTCCGGCGTCGCGGAGGCGTTCGGCGGGGGTGTGGGAGATGTTGGTGCTCATTTGTTGACCTTCTTCGCAGTCTGGGGCTTGGCCTGCTTCGCCCGGCCAATGGAACTGGAACTGGGGTCGAAGGCATCGCGGAGGCCGTCGTTCATCATGGCCAGCGAACCGGTCAGCAGGAACATGACAGTCAGCGGTACCCAGAACATCCACGGGAAGGAGGACACCTGACCCGTGGCCTGCCCAATGAGGACGCCGAGGCTGACGTCGGGAAGCTTGATGCCGATGCCGATGAAGGAGAAGGCGACTTCGGCAAGGATTGCCCCGGTGATGCCGCGGGTGAAGTCGAGGACCAGCAACGAACCGATGTTGGGAACCAGGTGACGCCAGACGATGCGGCGGGAAGGGACGCCCATGTACTTGGCCGCCTTGACGTAGTCGCGCTGCATGAGCGACATGGACAGCGAGCGCACCAGGCGGGCAGTTCCCATCCAGCTGAAGAACAGCAGGACGACGACGAGCAGGAGCCAGCTGGGGAGGTCCTTCAGACCACCGCTGCCGCTGGTTGCAACGGCCACCACCAGGATGGCGGGCATCATGATGAGTGCTTCGAGGATGAACAGCATGGTGGCGTCCACCTTGCCGCCGAAGAAGGCCATGGTGCAGCCATACACCGCGGAAATCAGCACGGAGATGCCGCCCACGATCACGCCGATGAGGATGGAGGTCCGGGTGCCATCGACGATGAGCGCCATGAGGTCGATGCCGGCCTGCGTGGTGCCCAGCAGGTGGTCCGGCGAGGGCGGCATACCAATGTTCAACGGATCAAGCGTGTCTTTGTCCCACGACGTCAGGAACCCGCCGAAAATCGAGAAGAGGAACAACGCGAGGAAGATGAACAAACCGGCGACAGCGGTACGGTTCCGCATGAAGCGGCGGAAGATGATGCGGGACTTGCCGATGACGACGTCCTGGTCGCCGACCCGGGATTCGTCGATTTCCGCAATGGGATCGATGATGTTGGTCATTACTGGACCCTCACTCGTGGATCGACCAGCGTGGTGGCGAAGTCGGCAAGGATGGCACCGATCGCGAAGATCACGGAGCCGTAGGCCAGCGTGGCAGTGGCTACGTTGACGTCCTGAAGGCTGATGGCTTGGATGCTCCAGAGGCCGATGCCGGGCCAGGCGAAGATGGCTTCCGCAAAGAAACCTCCCGTGAAGATGGCCGGGATGGTGAACGCGATGCTCTGGGCCACCGGGATGAAGGAGACGCGCAGGGCGTGTTTCCTGATGGCCTGGTTGCGGGTGAGCCCCTTGGCCCGGGCTGTGCGGACAAAGTCGGCATTGACGTTGTCCAGGAGGTACTGCCGTTGGGCGATCTGGTATCCGGCCCAACCAAAGATGGTCATCGCGAAGGTGGGCACGGCGTAATGGGCCACCATGTCAACGAAAGCCGGCCAGCCGGGGTCGATTCCCGGCGTCGAAATTCCCGTGACGAAGAAGATGCGCTCCCCAACGGCCTCATTGATGCTGATGGCTCCGAGCTGCACCAGGAAGTAGGCGATCGGCGCGGGCAGGATGTGGACCAGGTAGCTGTAGGACGTGATGACGCGGTCCTGGACCTTGTACTGGCGGGCCGCGGAATAGACTCCGAGGGCGACGCCGATGATCAGGGTGAGGATGATCGAGGCGATGAACAAGCGGGTGGAGACCAGGACGCGGTCGGCGAACTCTGCGTTGACGAACGCGCCGTTGGGGCTCCGGCCCCAGTCCCAGCGGGTGAGGATGCCACCGAGCCAGTCGACATAGCGTTCCCAGGCATTCTTCTCCGGGTCCAGTCCCAGTCCCCGGAAGGAAGCGTTGACCTGTTCAGGGGTTGGCCGCGGGATTTTCTCTTGCTCAAGAACTGCGGGCTTGAGTGATGAGACCGCCAGGAAGTAGCCGGCGCTTGTGGTCAGGAAGATCATGATCAGGTAGATGCCCGACCGCTTCATCAGATATTTCAGCATGTCGGGCGGCTGCCCCGAATCGTGGCAAAACTCAATGCTCGTCCTTCCGCGGTTCCCGGCTGTGGCCGGCGTCAGCTACGAATTGGCGCAGCGGGCTTTGGGTCCCCCGCACCCTTTCAGTGATCACCAGCCATGTATGGCATGCGTCACATTCAAGAGGAAACTACCACAATAACTGCTTCACGTTTTGCTTCCTCGCGTCCAGTTTCGCGCCTGCAGCCAGATTGTTATGTGCAGACTGCGTCACGTTACCCACGCCGATGGCACATATGCGCCCGCAGCGGCGGCAATGGGGGCGCTAACAAGGCGGGGCGGGCAGCAGCCGGCGCTACGCGGCGGGCAGCAGCCGCGTGATCAGTTCGCGCCAGGAGTCCGTGAGGCGCGTTGGTGAAATGCCGCGCACGCGGACGTCGTCCACAATGCGCTCAGGGTCCAGGGCATAGGTCAGGGACATGGCCATCACCCAGGGATCAGCAATCCCGGCCTCGCGGAGCAAGATCTCCATGTGGCGATGAGAGAGCTTGGTTGCGGGGACGTCGAACCTGTTGCGGGTGGCGGCACCCGCCGCCTTCAGGAGTTCGCCGTTTTCCAGGACGAAGTAGATCCGCCCTTCGCCGAAAGCAATCAGTCGTTCTTTTGCGGGGGCGCCTGGACCCAGCGGTGGCGGCCCGAACATGAAGCCATGCTGGAACTCGGATTCAGAATCGCTCAAGAGGGTCATCATGAGCCCAGCCCTGCTGCCGAACCGGCGGAAGACGGTGCCCTTGCCGACATGGGCTTTACAGGCGAGCGCGTCCATAGTCAGCGCTTCAGCACCGAACTCGGCCACCAGGTCCCGGGCAGCATTGAGAAGGCGCTCACGATTTCGGGCGGCATCGCTGCGCTCGTGCGGCGCGCCCAAGGGCACGTCCGGCCGAAGAGGGATGGAGCTCACAGAAATATTCTAGACCCCGGGAATAGAAAGCGGACCATAGTCCGTTTAGTATCGATGAAGGCTCCAAAGCCCAGATACCGCAGGCCGGGTTCCGCGAGGCACCCGGCCAGACACAAGGAGACACCATGTCCAAGAGCACCGTTCTTACCCTCGTCGGCAGCCTCCGCGCCGATTCCCACAACAAGAAGCTCGCCGAAGCCATCCAGCTGAACGCGCCTGAGAATGTTGATGTACAGATCCACGGCTCGCTGGGCAACATCCCGTTCTACAACGAGGACATCGACGTCGAAGGTCAGGTCCCCGCCGAAGCCGCCGCACTCCGCGCCGCAGCAGCAGACGCCGACACCATCCTGCTGGTCACCCCCGAGCACAACGGCACCATGCCCGCATCGCTGAAGAACGCCATCGACTGGCTGTCCCGCCCCTTCGGCGCCGGCGCCCTCTCCGGCAAGCCGACCGCCGTCGTCGGAACCGCTTTTGGCCAGTTCGGTGGCGTGTGGGCCCAGGACGAGGCCCGCAAGGCCGCCGGCATCGCCGGCGCCAAGGTCCTGGAAGACGTCAAGCTGGCCGTCCCGGGTTCCATGATCCGCTTCGCTGAACTGCACCCCAAGGACGACGCCGAGGTCGTAGAGCAGATCAAGGGCATCTTCGAGCCGCTGACCGCAGTCCAGGACGAAGAAGCAGCAGCTTAGTCTTTCGCCTTATGTGCCCCCGTTCCGCTTTGCGCGGGGCGGGGGCATTCGCGTTCCTGCCGCGCGGACTGCAGGACTGCGGATGGCCAGCGTGACCAACTCTTGTCCGAACCGTCACCGTAGCGGCATGTTGTGTTCCGTCCACCCGGCCTAACGTTGGAGATACAGGTGGACAGGAGCGCGGGGCTGTCATGCATGCCGGACGGGGACTAAAAAGTACGACGGCGATCACGGCTGCCTGCCTCTTCTTCAGCCTGGGAGTGGCTGGCTGCACCACCGTCCCTGGCGGTCCTGCAGGAGCCGCACCTGAAAGCGCGGCACCTTTACCCACGGTTTCCGTCAGTCCACCTGCCGCTTCGCCCAGCGCCGCGCCGGTGGCGTCGAGCCCTTCAACGCCAGGCACTCCGTCGGCTGCTGGGCCCGCGTCACTGATCCCCGCCCCGGCCTCATCCTCCCCGGATTCCTCTTCGCCGGGGCCTGCGGTGCCCGCTCCAAGCGCAGCCGTCTCCACCACCCCCGCTCCGTCCGCAGCCGCACCTACCCAGCCGCGTGCCGCCGTCGAGCCTTCACCCGAACCGGGCACCAGCGCTCCGGAGCCTGCAGAAACCGGCACGGTAATGACCGTGGATGCTTCCGGTCCGGCGGTGTACTACGTAGCAATCGACGACGGCGGATCCCGCGGCGTGCGGTTCGGCTGCAACGACAGCCTTGTTCCCGTCCGCGGCATGGCCGTACCCGGGGATCCACTGACCGTGGCGCTGGGCCGGCTGCTGGAGGCGGGAATGCCAGTGGACAGCGATGCCGCCCTCTACGACGCACTGGCTGGTTCATCGCTGCGTTACCTGTCCGGCTACATGAGCGGGGCCACCGTGGTGGTGAACCTCAGCGGATCATTGCGACCCGGAGGCGTGTGCGACATTCCGCGCATTCAAGCTCAACTGACGCAAACCATCGTGGCGGCCAGTGGTGCGTCGCGGGCGGAGATCTATGTGAACGGCAGGACCTTGACGGAGGCCCTGAGCGTACGGTGAGCAGCGGTACGGTGGACAGAGGTCTGCTGTTGTTGCTTGGCGACGTGATTCGGCGTCAACAAAGTACCGCGAACAGAGTCTTTGGGGAGCAACTCTTTGGGGGAAAACGCTTGATGACATGTCCTAGCGAGCTGGTCTGGCCCACTGCTGCGACGGGCTACCGCCGCTCGGAGATCACTGCGGTGATATCTCCAAGCATGGGAGGCAGTGATGCTGCCTGGGAACGTGCCACCGAGCAGGTGCTCCGGTGGGGAGTTAAGACCGCGAGCGGATTCTCCGTCGATTCACCAAACCCCGTATCTCTTGGTGACCGGGTGCTGGTCACCGCACATTTTTTCGGTTTCAGGGTGCTGGAACCCGTGGAGGTGGTCTCGGTGGTGAAAGAGCCGGACCGGGTGGGCTTCGCATACCGGACCCTTCCGGGGCATCCCGTTTCCGGCGAAGAAGCGTTCATTGTGCATCGTAGTGCGGAGCAGGTGAGCCTGACGATCCGTTCGCTGACAGGGCCAGCGCCGCAGCAACCATGGCGCCTGCTGTACCCGGCCCTCCTGGTGCTGCAGAAGGCAGTGCGGCGACGATACCTCCGGGCGCTGCGCTAGGACATCGCGGCGGCCGCTCCAACGAACCCGCCACCATCATCACGCCGTAGCGATCGCCAGCACCCTCCGGAGGGCCCAGGCCACGCGCAACAAAGCCAGGGCAGAAGCGAACGCCAGCACGAACACCACGGCCTCGGGAATCCACAAACCAGTGGGCGCGCCTCCTTCCAGCACCATGGTGACCAGTGCAGCGACCAACAGCAGGCCAAGCCCGGGGATGGCGAACAGGAACACCTCACCGATCTGGCGACGATGGGTTGCCGACAATTTCTCCAAGGGAAGTTCCCGCTGGCCCGGCGCGGCTTTCTTGCCCAGCACGTTGATGAGCATCGAAACGCTGGTGAGTGTCAGCCCGGCCGTGGCGCCGGCCAAGGTGGCGAGCGTCTGGAAGAGGGTTCGCCGGGTTCCGGCATCCACCCCTTCCAGCATCAACGGCTGACGCGCCAGCAATGCTACGCTCCACCAGATCAGGACGGCCAGAACCGCCCACAGGTAGTCGGCAGTGGGATGCAGCAGGAACCACCGCCACAGGGTCCGTCGCCGTCCCGTGCGCTCGATATCAACCTCGTACAAGCTCATGGCCCGCACCGCCTGCCACGGCTTCATCAGCGAGTGCCGCGGCGGCGAGAGCCTCGCGCACAGCAGTCATTCCGCCCGCAACGATGTCCGGCACCAGGCTCGAGTCCGCGGAGCCCTTGACGTCCGGGAGGGTCCTCGCAAAGAAGGCCTCGTTGTCCCTGGCTTGTTTGTTGAGGATGGCAATGGCCTCGGCCACTGATTTCTTTGGATCGTTGAACACGTCCGGGTCAACCTCGATGTGCGACACGAACCGTTCCTTCAGGAGGTCCACCACCTCGCGGTCTCCTGTCAGGGAGTCCTTGCCCTCCGCCACCACGTAGTCAAAGTGCTCCACGGACCCGGCCCTGCGGAAGAGGTCGATGAGTCGCTGAATACGATCCCGGATCCGCTGTTTGTCCTCCGCTTTCCCGGACCGGCCCACGCTCAGGGAAATGCGGAACGTCCCTTCGTTCATCAGGCGCGAGGCGCTGTCCAGGACGTCTGCCCATTCGCCTTCCATCAGCTTCCCTGAGAGGCGCTCCGCGGGAAGCGCGAACTCGAAACGGCTCACTTCAAGCCGGGTGAGGATTTCCTCGATATCCTCCCTCACCACTGGAACCAGGATGGGCTCCAGTCCCAACATTCCCCCGAGGTACTCCCCCATCCGGGATGCCCGGGGGCCGTTGCCGCTGGTGAGCACGGCTATGACGTTCCTTTTCAGGAACGCGAAATAGGTGGTCTCCAGGAGGTGGTCGCCGGGAGCCAGCGGGAGTGGTTTACGCCGGCCAAGGGCGTCCCCGACACTCGGCAGGTTGGTGTCCCGGATGCGGTCCAACAACAGCACAGGATGAGGCGAAGATGCCACCGACTGCGCGAGCAAAACAGTCCCGTCCACGCTGGTGAAATGCCGGTCCGTCGCGGAATCCTGGGCTTTCTTCAGGACTTCCGCCACCCGGCGCGCCGGGAAGGGACGGCTGAGCTCGTCACCGTTCAGCTGTTCGATCCGCCAAAACTGCACACTGCGTCGTGCCATCCGTACTCCCCTGCCGTGGTGGCTTTTACTTCGGATCCCAAGCTATCGGTGGGGTCCGACATTAAAGGCGGCCTCCGCCGTCGTGCGTTGCATCAGTTCACAAGCTGTACTTGGGCCCCTCCGCAAAGAGTGCATCCATCTCGTCGTGGCTGCGCGTCCCGGCGAGGCCGGCCCAGTTGCCATCTCCCAGGATCTCCTTCGCAACCCGTGCCACCTTGGCGTAGGCAGCCTTGGCGGTGTTGCCGCCGATACTGACGCGACGGACGCCGGCGTCATGCAGTTCCAGCGGCGACGGCGCACCCACCCCCGCCAGCGCGTTCAGCGGCGCCGGTATGCGGCTGGAGAGTTCGTGGAGGACATGAAGATCCACGACGCCGGGCACGAAGACGCCGTCGGCGCCGGCAGTGAGGTAGGCCTCGGCACGCCGCAGCGTCTCGTCGAAAGCCGCATCCGGGAACTGTCCGGACAGGTAAGTGTCAGTGCGGGCATTGATGAACAGTGGGATCCCGCGGTCGTCGGCCGCGGCGCGGATGAGGGCTATACGGCGCGATTGCTCGGCGATGTCGGTGAGCGGTTCGGCAGCGGAGTCCTCGATGTTGATCCCCACAGCACCCTCGTCCAGGACGGCGTGGACGGTCGCCCTCAGTTCATCATCGGTGCGCCCGTAGCCCGTCTCGATGTCCGCGGTCACCGGCAGCGTGGTGGCGCCAACCACTCGTCCCAACGCGGCCATGGCCAGCCCCCACGGCACATGGTCACCGTCCCGGAACCCCAGGCTCCAGGAGACGGCCGAGCTTGAGGTGGCAATCGCCGTCGCCCCTGCTTCCTGGACAACGCGGGCGGAGGCGGCATCCCACACATTCACCAGCACCAGCGGCGCAGGCCCTGCATCATGGAGTTTGTGGAACTGTTCGGCCTTGGTCACGGATCCCCGGTGCGCTGTCATAGCTACATTCCAGCCTTTCCGGATCACGACGTAAAGCGCGGGCTGCCAAACTGGGAGAGATTCGAAAACAACTGTTGCCTCATTAGCAACATCGAGGAGTATCCTGTGACTGTGACCCACGAAACATTGGATGCCGGCGCAACGCTGCCCGCTGAAGCCATCGACGCCATTGAGCGGGCCGCCACGGCCGCTCACCCGCACGAGGAACTGTTCTCGGCGCGGGCCGCAAACATCAAGCAATCCGCTGTCCGGGACGTCTTCGACATCTCCATGCGGCCGGGCCTTGTCTCGCTCGCCGGAGGTAATCCCTACCTGCAGTCGCTGCCGCTGGAGAAGCTCGGCCACACCGCAGCCCGCATCATCGCCGAAGAGGGGATGACAGCCCTCCAGTACGGCGGCGGCCAAGGCACCGAAGAGCTTCGCCGGCAGATCTGCGACATCATGGCGGCCGAGGGCATCACCGATGCCGATCCCGGCAATGTGGTGATCACCGCGGGCTCGCAGTCCGCACAGGACGTGGCCACCAAAGTCTTCTGCAACCCCGGCGATGTTGTCCTGGTGGAAAACCCCACCTACGTGGGTGCCTTGAACACGTTCGAGGCGTACCAAGTGGAGGTGGAGCCAATCGCCATGGACGACGACGGCCTGGTGCCTGAGCTTCTTGAGGCCAGGATCGCGGCGCTTCAGTCGGAGGGCAAGAACATCAAGTTCCTCTACACAATCCCCAACTTCAACAACCCCTCCGGCATCACCTTGGCCGAGGACCGCAGGCAGCGGATCGTCGATATATGCCGCGACGCGAATATTATCGTCCTTGAAGATAATCCCTACGGGCTGCTGCGTTTCGATGGCCATCCCATCGCGCCGATGCGCGCGGCCAACCCGGACGATGTCATCTATCTCGGCTCCTTCTCCAAGATCTTCGCTCCCGGTCTTCGGATTGGCTGGGCTCTGGTGCCTGCGCACCTGCAGCGTCGCTTCTACCTTGCCTCCGAAGCCGTGACGCTCTGCCCGCCGCCCCTGAACCAGATGCTGGTCTCGGCATATCTCCGCGAGTACGACTGGGAGGGCCAGATCGACACGTACCGCAAGCTCTACGCAGAGCGGTGCGAGGCCTTGCTCACCGCGCTCGACGAGTACATGCCGGAAGGCCTCACCTGGACCCGGCCGGACGGCGGATTCTTCGTGTGGGTCACCCTCCCCGATGGCGTGGATACGTACCCCTTGCTCGCGAAAGCAATCGACGCCGGCGTCGTCTTCATCCCCGGTGCAGCCTTCTCGCCGGCCGACGGCCCCTCCAACAAGCTCCGCCTGGCGTTCAGTGCAGTCCCGCCCGATACGATTGCCGAAGGCGTCCGCCGCCTGGCCCCAGTTTTGGCAGAAGCCATCACAGCCACCAATGAAGGAGCAGCACAATGACCGGAGTTGTGATTGTCGGAGTAGACGGCAGCGAGACGGCAATGAGGGCAGCACAGGCCGCCCAGCAGTTGGCCATCGGCCTCGGAGCCAGCCTGCGCGTTGTCAGCGCTTTCGACAGCAACCGTACTGAGGTGGTTGAGATCGGCACCGACAAGTGGATTGTGTCCGACGCCGCCGAAGCGGAAACCGTGGCCCGCACCGTGGCGGAACGGCTCTCCCACGAAGGTCTTGAGGTCACCTACTCCGCAGCCCGCGGCAAGCCCGGCGAAGCCCTGGTGAAGGAAGCCGAATTACAGGACGCCCTGCTCATCGTGGTGGGGAACCGGCGCATGCAGGGCCTGGGCCGCGTACTCGGCAGCGTGGCCAACACCGTGGCCCACACTGCACCTTGCGACGTCTACATCGCCAAGACCGACCAGCCTTAAAGCGAGCTGAATCACGGCGCCGGGTGGGGAGCCTCACCCGGCGTTTGGCGTCTTTTGAGCCATCCCCTGAAGTCATCGTTATAAAATCGAGATGCCCCCAATGGCGCGTGCCACCTCCACCATCCGACTTCAGGGGATCATTTTCTTGCTTACTTTGCAGCCGCGCCAGCGCGTGGGACACGACATTCTGCTTGCCCGCCACGGCAACAACATCAGCACCATGCGCTACGACCGCAGCAACGATCGCATCATCGCGATGCTCGACGACGGCTCCTGGGACAGCGCTCCCAACATGATCACCCCGGGTCTTGATATGCCGGAGACTATGGGCAGTGTGTTCCGTAAGGACTGGCGCTTCCTGTCCGTGGCATGCGTTGCCATGGTCACCGTCGCCGCCGTCGCCATGGGCATCAGCGTGGAGATGGCCAACCACATGTCCACCACCGAACTCCAGGCGCTGCTGGTCAGCTACCCGGCGTTTTAGCTGAGACGGGATGCGGCTCCTCGAGAGGGGTCGCCTCGTCGAAATTCAGGGCGACATTGCCTCCGGCCCTCCCCCGGCGCACCACATAGATGGTTGCACCCGCCGCAAGCCACGCCGCTCCCAGCAGATACGTAAACCAGGCGAGTGACGTCCACAGCCACGCGATGAAGGCGAACCCCAGCAGCGGCATGGCCAGGTTCCGCAGCACGCTTTGGGGACCGCGCTTGCGCAAGTCAAAGAACAGCACCTTGATGGTGGCCAGGTTGACCGCGGCGAAGGCGATCAAAGCCCCGAAATTGATCATGTAGACGGCTTGCTCCAAGGTGATGAACAAAGCAACCAGTGAGACTGCGGACACCAGCAGCGCAGCCACATGCGGCGTGCGAAAGCGCGGGTTCAGCGTGGCGAGGGCGCCGGGCAGGATCCTGTCCCGTCCCATGGCGTAGATGACCCGGCTGACACTCATCTGGGCCGCCGTGCCGCAGAGAACAAGTCCCCCAAGGTTCACCACCACGAAGACCACCATCAGGACATCGCCGCCGGCACGTTGCATGAGCTCCGTTCCTGCTGCATCAAGATTCTCAATGGCCCTCCACTCAGGAGCAATGAGGCTGCCCGCCACGGAAAACAGCGTGTAACCAACGCCCGCGAACAACGTGGACAAGATAATGCCGCGCGGCACGTCCCTCTTCGGGTTGCGCGCTTCCTCAGACAGCGTGGAGACGCCGTCGAATCCCAGGAACGCAAAGGACACAATCGCAGCGGCGGCCATGACTGGCGCAATTCCACCCTCCCCAAGAGTGAGGGGCCGGGTGATGTTCTCCACGGTCAGGTCCGGGGCGTTGAGGACTGCCAGCACCAGGAAGACAAGAATGACCACGATGGACGACGCCACCACAACGAAGTTCATCTTCTTGATCCACGCAACACCGATCACACTGAAGAGGCCTACCACCAGAAGACAAGCCAAGACTGCGAGCTGTGATGGTATGGCCGGCAACAGGCTGTTGAGATAGAGGCCGAAAAGCAGGAAGTTAACCATGGGCAGGAACAGGTAGTCCAACATCATGGCCCAACCCACCATGAAGCCGACAGGCTTGCCAAAAGCCCTTGACGCGTAGGCATACGCGCCGCCCGTGACAGGAACGTTCCGTGCCATTTGCCCATAGCTATGGGCCGTAAAGAGCATGGCCACCAAGGCAGCTATATAGGCTGCTGGAAGATGCCCATCGCTGATCTCCGTACCGGGCCCATAGACCGCAACCACTGACAAAATCCCCATGGACGTCAACCCGAAGGCGACCAGTGACGGCAGGCCAAGGACCCGCTTGAGCGTTGGACCCGAGGGCGGGGCTTTGGTAGCACTTGCTGGGTTGCTGTACATGGGCTTCTCCTCGATGCGATTCACATCACATAAATGAATGGTGATCATTAGAGTAGGCGCTCGATCGCCTTCTGCATAGATTTGGTATCCCAAAACATCAGCGGAGTCTTTCGCCTTGGCCTAGGCTTTGGGCTTTTTTCTTGGTCACTACCGCCTCCGAGGTATTTTGGTATACCGTGGATTCAGCACTTGGGAGGCCTGATGACAACATATTCACCAACCCACAAAGTGGATCAGAGCCGTGGTTTCGGCTGTCCGCCTCTCCTCACGACGCGGGGCTTCGTGGACGCACACATCCACCCGGATAAGACCACATGGGGTTCTGCATGGTTGCCCCGGCGGTCCGCCCTCACGTTGGCCGACCTCATCAAAAACGATCTCCGCGCACAGCTGTCGTTCCAGGACAGCGTGGAGGAACGCTCCTTCGCGCTGATGAGGCAAGCTGTCCTCCATGGGACCATGGCGATGCGGGCGCACGTTGACGTCGCTACCCAGATCGGCCTCAGGAACATTCACGGCGTCAGGGCGGCCGCGGAACGCCTTGCACCCTTGCTCGACGTCCAAATCGTCGCTTTCCCGCAGTTCGGCCTCCTCAGTAATCCGGGCACGCTCAACCTCATGGAAGCGTCATTGGCTGAGGGGGCAGACTTGGTGGGCGGCCTTGACCCTGCTTCGCTGGACGGCGATCTGAATGGCCATTTGAAGGCGGTCTTTGGATTGGCGAACAAGCATGGCAGGGATGTGGACATCCACCTCCACGACGCCGGACCGGACGGCTTGGCGCAATTGCGGGACATTGCTGAGCGCACGCGGGCGGAAGGCATGCAGGGCCGCGTCACCATCGGACACGCTTTTGCTCTTTGTGACCCTGCGCAACCCGGCCTCGAAGCCACCCTTGATGCCATGGCCGAGGCCGGAATGTGGATGGCGACGTGTGCCCTGGGCGCCGATCCGGTCCCTGTTCTGGATGTCATGGAAAGGCACGGGGTCAAAGTTGCGCTCGGCTCCGACGGAGTCCGGGACGCGTGGTCACCCTTTGGTACGGGGAGCATGATGGACCGCGCGCATCTGCTCGGATACCGCACTGGTGCTTCCACCGATGCCGAGCTGGAACGTTGCTTCAGGATCGCTACGTTTGCAGGCGCAGAGCTTGTGGGATCGGCGGCTGTGAGCGATTTCTCCGGTGCGGAATCAGGTGACCGTCTCGAATTCGCAGCAAACTCAATCCCCGAATTGGTGGTCGACCGGCCATCACCGCTGAGGGTTATCCGGGATGGGCGACAAGTGGTGATGTAGGCGGCAAGCCAGCAGTGCTAGAGCATCATGTCCTGCAACAACCACCACATGCCGGCGATCACCACGCCACCAAACAGCGAGCCAATGATGACCTGGCCCAAGGTGTGGGCACGCAGGACCAGCCGCGACCAGCCCACTGCCGGCACCAGGAGCAGCACAGGCAGCCATGCGGGCCCAAACATCGCGACCACAATGACGGCCGCCGCAGCAAGGGCAGAAGCATGCCCGCTCATCTTCCAGACGGCGCTGACCACCGCCAGAATCCCGATACCACCGATGAGCGCGATGATCATCACCACGACACTGACCGGACCATGCATCAGTTGCAGCACCACCAGGCCGACCACCACCGACACCAAGGCCATGAGCAGCAGGGCCGGCCGTTGGCGCCGGTCGCTGACATGGTGGTCCGTGATCCTGCCCAGTTTGACCATCACCAGCACATAAGCCAGCGGCAGGACACACACGAACAACGCGGCCAGGAGCCCGAACCACATGGTTCCCGGAAATCCGGGCTCGATCGCGGGGCTGATCAACAACAGCCCAAACACCACAATCGGCGGCTGGAACACCTCCGTCAGGACACGGGCAACTGCGCGCCACGGCCCCGTCACCAGTTGAGGGGGCACGTGGCCTGAGACGTTGGCGGACACCCCCGCGACGGGCGCGGCGTCCGGGTAGGGCGCTGCAGCGTCCGATTGAGACGCTGTACCCGGACGCGGCGAGACGTCCCTGTCAGTCAAGCAGCAGCGCCGGTTCTTCAAGAATGGCTGCAACATCGGCCATGAACCGTGCCGACAGGTCGCCGTCCACCACGCGGTGGTCGAACGAACCGCCCAGCGTGGTGATCCAGCGGGGAATGACTTCGCCGTCCAGGACCCACGGCTTCTGCTTGATGGTTCCGAACGCGATGATGGCAACCTCGCCCGGGTTGATGATGGGCGTTCCGGTATCAATGCCCAGTGCACCGATGTTGGTGATGGTCAGGCTTCCGCCCTGCATCTCCGCCGGCTGGGTCTTGCCTGCACGTGCCTTGGTGGCCAACTCGTTGAGCGCCAAGGCCAACTCCTTGAGCGAGAGGTCCTGGGCGTCCTTAATGTTGGGGACCATGAGGCCGCGCGGGGTGGCGGCGGCAATGCCCAGGTTCATGTAGTGCTTCACCTGGATCTCGGCGTTTCCGTTCCCGTCAGCATTATCCACCCATGTGGCGTTGACGCTGGGGTTGCGGGCAGCGGCCCAGATGACCGCTTTGGCCAGGATGAGCAGCGGCGAGACTTTGATGCCTTCGAAGTCCCGCGAGACCTTGAGTCGCTTGACGAACTCCATGGTGCGGCTGGCATCCACGTCCACAAAAATGCTGACGTGGGGAGCTGAGAACGCTGACTCCACCATGGCCTTGGCGGTCGCCTTGCGCACACCCTTGACGGGTAGACGCTCAACGCGCTGGTCCTGCGGTTTCTTGGACGCGCCCCAGAACGAGTCAGCCTGATCGTGTTCGGCATCGCGTTGCGCCTGGTAGCTGACCAGGTCCTCACGGGTCACCTCGCCGCGCTGGCCCGTGGCCACGACGTCGGCGAGATCGATGCCCAGATCCCGGGCGAACTTGCGTACCGGAGGCTTGGCAAGGACCTTGTTGACCAGACCACTGATGGTGCCGCTGATGGCTGCGCCCCGGGAAGCGGCCATCGGCGTGCTCGCGGGCTGGGTTGCTTGCGCGGCCTGCGCCGGGGTAACCGGGGCTTGGGTGGCAGGCGCGACGGCGGTGCGTGGCGGCGTCGCGCGGTGGGAAGCCGGCGCTTCGGCCGACTGGGCTTCAAGAACTGCTTGGTGGTCCTGAACGGTACCTTCCGCATTCTCGGCGACCGTGGCTGCCTCTACCGAACCTGCCGGACGCTTACGCGCGCGGCGCTTGACGGCGTCGGCCTTCGGTCCCGAACCTACCAGCGGACCACCGGCCGGGCGGTTGTCATCGTGGCCGTCATCGGCGGGCAGCTTACCGTACAACGGCATCTCGACGGCGGGAGCTGCCGGCGCGGCATCGCCCCCTATGCCTTCCGTGCCGTCCGTGCCTTCGGCAACAGCGATGATTGCCGTGCCGACCTCCACCGTGATGCCCTCTTCCACCAGCAACTCCGTAACTGTGCCGGCGAAGGGCGACGGCAGCTCGACGAGGGACTTGGCGGTCTCGATCTCACACAGGACATCGTTGATCGCCACGACGTCGCCCGGCTTGACCTTCCAAGCCACTACCTCGGCCTCGGTCAGGCCCTCGCCTACGTCCGGCAGGTTGAATTTCTTTACAGTCACAGTGGTCCTCGGTTTCCGGTTGCCTGGCAGCGAAGCCGGGCAGGATCAGGCGGTTGGATAGGCCGGTGGGCGCTCGTAGGCCTCTGGGCCTTAGTAGGCCAGTGAGCGGTCGAGCGCTTCGAGGATCTTGTCGATGTCCGGCAAGTAGTCCTCTTCCACCTTGGCAACGGGATAGGGCATGTGGAATCCGCCCACCCGGATCACAGGAGCTTCAAGGTGCAGGAACGCCCGCTCGCTGATACGTGCCGCGATCTCACCTCCGATGCCTCCGAAGGTGGGGGCCTCGTGGGCGATGATCAGCCGGCCGGTTTTCTTGACCGAAGCTTCCACGGTGTCGAAGTCCAGGGGCGAGATGGAGCGGAGGTCGATCACCTCGATGCTCCGTCCATCCTCGGTGGCAGCGTTGGCGGCCGCCAAGGCCACGGGCACCAGCGGTCCGTAGGCCACGATGGTGGCGTCGGTACCCTCCCGGACAACGTGCGCCTTGAAGGGATCCTCCGAAAGGCCGGCATTCTCGACGTCCACTTCACCCTTGAGCCAGTAGCGGCGCTTGGGTTCGAAGAAGATGACGGGATCCTGGCACTCAATGGCTTTTTGGATCATCCAGTAAGCATCGTGGGCATTGGACGGCGAGATGATGCGCAGGCCGGCGGTGTGTGCGAACAGCGCTTCCGGAGACTCGGAGTGGTGCTCGATCGAGCCGATGCCCCCGCCATACGGAATGCGGATGACAACAGGCACGGTGAGTTTGCCGAGGCTGCGGGCATGGATCTTGGCCAGCTGCGTGGTGATCTGGTTGAAGGCCGGGTAGACAAAGCCATCAAACTGGATCTCGCACACCGGCAAATAGCCACGCAGGGCCAAGCCGATTGCCGTACCCACAATGCCCGATTCGGCCAACGGCGTGTCCAGGACGCGTTCGTCGCCGAATTCCTTGATGAGGCCATCGGTGACGCGGTAGACGCCGCCAAGGTGACCGATGTCCTCGCCCATGAGCAGGGACTTGGGATTATTCGTCAGCGATGCACGGAGACCCTCGTTGATGGCCTTCGCAATGGTCATGGTTACCATCAGTGAGCTGTCTCCTCATCGCTTTCGAAGCCGGCCGAGTACTCCTCGAACCAGGCCAGTTCCTCTGCAATCAGAGGGTGTTGTTCGGCGTAGACGCTGGCGAACGCATCCCGGATGTCCGGGACTTCAAGGCCATGCGTGGTGCTGCGGACATACTTGGCCAACTCATCGCCATCGGCTTTGACCTGATCGAAGAAAGCTTCGTCCGCAAGCCCTTCGGCGCGCAGGTAACTCTCCAGGCGGTCCAGGGGGTCCTTCTCGCGCCAGGCAGCTTCCTCTGCGGATTCGCGGTACTTGGTGGGGTCATCGGCGGTGGTGTGTGCGCCGACCCGGTAGGTGTACGCCTCGATCAGCACAGGGCCGCGGCCTTCACGGGCATGCTCCAAGGCCCACTCGGTGACGGCGTGGACTGCGATGACGTCATTGCCGTCCACACGGATTCCCGGGAAGCCGTAGCCCTTGGCTCGATTGGCCAGCGGAACCTTGGTCTGGACTTCGGTGGGCACGGAGATGGCCCAGTGGTTGTTCTGGCAGAAGAACACCACCGGGGCGTCGTAGGACGCAGCAAAGACCATGGACTCGTGGACGTCGCCTTCTGAGCTGGCTCCATCACCGAAGTAAGCGATGACTGCGGCTTTGGGGTCTGTGGAGTCAGTTGCTGCGGCAAGCTTCTGGTCCCTCTGGATGCCCATGGCATAGCCAACTGCGTGCAGTGTCTGGGCTGCAAGGACCAGCGTGTACAGGTGGAAGTTGTTCTCACGGGGATCCCAGCCACCGTTGGACACACCGCGGAACTGCTTGAGCAGTTCGGCGAGGTCTACGTTGCGGACCAGCGCGACACCGTGTTCGCGGTAGGTGGGGAAGATGTAGTCTTGGGGCTGGCTTGCATGGCCGGAACCGATCTGCGCGGCTTCCTGACCTGTCAGCGGCACCCACAGCGCCAACTCACCCTGGCGCTGCAAGGCGGTGGCTTCCTGGTCGAAACGACGGATCCTGGCCATATCCGTGTAGAAAACACGCAACTTCTCGGGATCAATGCGCTTGGCGTAATCCGAGAACACTGGATCTGAACCCAGTTTTCCGTCAGGGCCTAGCAACTGAACCATTTCCACCGGTTCGCCTGGCGCGGCTGCTGCCGCGGAGGTTGCCGCGAGAGTGTCTTCCGTCCCGGGGGGCAGTTGTGTCGAGCCCATTCCGTCTCCTTGCTTGCCACGGCGGGTGCCGGGCAATGTCTGTCGCTGGGATATATGCCCGTTCCGGAATGTATTCCGGAACGGGCATATTATTGGCTTTCGTCCCTTACTTTATCGGCAGTAAGTTGGGTTGGCGCATTTGTTAACCGCTAGGAACCCAGCGGTGCCTTTGTATAACCTGCACAGAGTTCCAAGAATCGGGTGTTGGCCTCGACCTCACCGATGCTTACCCGAACGCCCTCATTGGCGAAGGCCCGCACGGACAATGCTTGCTCTGCCGCCAAGGCCGCAAACTCGCCACTGTGCTCCCCAAGATTCAGCCAAACGAAGTTGCCTTGAGCCTCAGGAACAAACCACCCAAGGTCCCGGAGGCCGGTTGTGACACGGTCTCGCTCGTCCACCAGGCTTTGTACCCTTTCCACAACCTGATCGAAATTCTCGATGGAGGTAACGGCGGCGCGTTCTGCGATTTGGGAAACTGCAAAAGGAGTGGCGGTGACGCGGAGGTGCTGCGTGAGCAAGGGGCCCGAGACGCTGTATCCAACCCTCAATCCGGCCAGTCCGTGCGCCTTGGAGAAGGTCCTCAGCACCACCACGTTGGGATAGTTGCGGTACAACTTGATGCCGTCCACCGCGTCTGAATCCCGAACGAACTCCTGATACGCCTCATCGATGACCACCACCACATGTGGGGGTACCGACTGGATGAAGCGCTCAGTTTCTTCTGCCGTGAGGATGGGCCCCGTGGGGTTGTTCGGGGTGCACAGGAGGATCACCTTGGTACGGACAGTGACGGCCGAGGCCATGGTCTCGAGGTCATGCCGTCCGTCAGCCAGCAATGGGATCTGGACACTGGCGGCACCTGCGAGGCCGACACAGATGGGGTATGCCTCGAAAGAACGCCAGGCGTAGATGACCTCGTCCTGCTTGCCGTCGTCGTTCTGCCCGGCAAACGTTGCGAGAATCTGGTTCAGCGCTCCAAGGCTGCCCGCACCAGTGACGACATCGTCGGCGGGGACATCGAGGAAGCCGGCAAGCGCGGTTCGCAGCTTGGTGGCGAGCGGATCCGGGTAGCGGTTGATATCGGACTGGTCAGCAATTGCCTGCAACACTGCAGGAATCGGAGGCAGCGGGTTTTCGTTGGACGACAATTTGTAGCTGGTGAGGCCCTCAATCGCAGCGGGGGGTTTACCTGCCGCGTACTTCGGTAGCCTGTCCACGACCGGGCGAGGGAGTACGCCCTCCGGTGCGTTGTCAGTAGTAGTCATGGCTTCAAGCCTACTTGGCTGCTTATGGCTAATGCTGAGCTGATTAACAGCTCCGTATGAAAGCATGGGCCCATGGGTTCATTCATCATTCGCGTCCTCATTAACGGGCTTGCCCTGTGGGTGGCCACCTGGCTCCTGCAAGGCATGGATATCACCACAAGCGCCACCGAGAAAGCCGCCACCAATGCAGGACTCACCCAAGGGGCCGACACCGCCGGCATCATCCTGGCGTACTTGTTCATAGGGCTGATCTTTGGTGTAGTGAACGCGGTCGTCCGCCCTCTGGTCAGGTTGCTGTCCCTCCCGGTAACCATCGTCACCCTTGGCCTGTTCACCATCGTGATCAACGCGGCGATGCTGTACCTCACTGCTTGGCTGAGTTCTTTCACGCCAGTACACCTCACACTCGACTCGTTCTTCTGGACAGCCATTCTGGCCTCACTCATCATCAGCATCATCTCGATGGTGGCAGGCCTGATACCTGGAGCCCGCAAGCGGTAGGAGCATCGCACTTACCGCGTTCCGGCCCCCTTCTTCGTGGCCTGAACCGACGGCGGCGAATCCGGTTTCAGCGCCAACCGCGAAACCGGCATCGGCGCCCTTTCCATCCTGAATCGCGTCACTCTTGCCACCCCACTGGCACCCACAACCCCCGCGAATACGGCGGTCGAAGCGACCAGCGACTCGTCGTGGCTCGCGGCAACCAACTCTGCTCCTGCCGCATAATTCTCCTGATCGTGTCCCGGGCCAAGGCCAGCGTCCTGGCCTTCGGGCGTCCTGACCTCGTCTGTCAGCGACACCGTCACCCTGTCTTTCGTATCGGCGTTTATATGGCCATCAATTCCCGGGACCCAGTCCTGCACATGTTCCAAGTGGAGTGAGGTGATGCCTGGCTCGGGAGTAATGCCGCCGACAGGGGCTCCGGCTGTCAACACATATTTGAGGTCGAACTCGCTGAGAAAGGCCTGGTTCCGGCTGAGGTTCATGGCGTGTATACCGCCTTGGCTGTGCCCCACCGCCACGACGTGGTCTCCGGCTTCTGCTCCGGCTTCGCGGAGGGCCTGGCCAACAGCCGGGATCACTTCCTCCGAATCGTAGGCAACAGCCTCCCCGATGCCATGGATATCCAGCGGATTCGTATTGGGTGAGTTGGGTTGAGTCCCAGGTATCAGCACCATCCAGGACGACGAGCCGTCCTGTTCGAACTGGATGACCTCGATCTCGCCGTCATTCCGGGCGTGAAGCCTCTCGAGTCGGCGAAGGCTTTCTGCCATTGAAGGCTCCACGCGTTCTACGGCTTGCTCAACTTTCTCGACCCTGACGTCTCTGGGTTGTAGGGCTTCCAGGAGCGGCGACTCCAGAATTCCGTGAAGGGTATCCCTCGTGCTCGTCCAAGGTGGAACCACTACTCCCCTGAGGACGTTGTGCGTCATGTCGCGGCCAGGAAACCATCCTGTTCCCGAGATCCTTAGCTCATCGAGACGCAGTTGCTGCCGGAAGCCGTTGCCTGCTTCTACTACCTCGTAATCCCGGTGGCTGGCCCGAACACTCGCGCTGACCTCAACCAACTCCTGACGCACTTGCGCCACGTCCCTCCTGCTCCCGGCAATGGCGTCGGCGGCAGTGCGGCCGGTGTCGAGGGACTCGTACAGATACGGCTCGAGGTCGTCTTGGACCCGACGTGCCTCGTCTTCGATACCAAGGAGCTGTTGGACTACGTCGTCGAGCTGCGTTGCGCCCCGCAGAAGTTCCTCCAATTGGAAAGACATCCCTCCTACCCCGCCCCGTATGGTGAGAATTCCGTCCGGCGCCGGCGGTAAGGGTTGTGGCGCTTCACCGGCGCCCACTGGAGCTGAATCGGCCATTACCGGCCCCGCTCACCGGAAACTGAAATGCTCTGGGAATGACGTAACACCAAGGCTGCGGCGGTGTCCATGGCCTCACGGGCACGCATCAGCGCGGAAGCATGCAGGGCAATGGTTGTCCGGTAGGCGCGTCCGGCGGGAGATTGCCAATCATCCATTTGGATTCGTCGCAGGGACGTCAGAACAGCGTCCACATGGTCCACGCACGTCTTGATGCGCCACGCGAGCCGTTGGACTTCGTGGCTTCGGGAGGCACACTCCAGGGGGTCGAAAGTGGGCGGGTTGGCTGCAGGCATCAAGCCGACGCTCATGTCCGTATACTCCATTGGTTGTTCTGCTGATCGGTAGGTTCGACGCTACGGAGCGCCAGAACCCAACGGAAGCGATGACGTTGCGTATGTGGATAACCCGGGAGCCGTCCACATAGCGTCGTCACCGACTCGGGCACCCTTGCGGAACATGAAAGAATAGGCACCATGGCTGAATCCCCTCGTGTGTCCCTCGCTTCCGAACCTCTCGCCCTTGGCGCCCTTGACGGCCGCTACCGTGCCGCCGTCGCGCCCCTCGTGGATTATTTGTCCGAGGCTGCACTTAACCGCGATCGCGTTCACGTCGAAGTCGAGTGGCTCATCCACCTGACCAGCCAGTCTGTACTGCCGGGCGCGGGTCCACTGTCCGACGAGCAAATCGCGCAGTTGCGTGCCATCGTCTCCGATTTCGACGCCGCCTCGGTCAACGAACTCGCCGAGATCGAGGCTGTTACTGTCCACGACGTCAAGGCCGTGGAGTATTACATCGGCCGCCGCCTGCCCGCCATCGGCATCGAGAATCTCACCGCCATGGTGCACTTTGGCTGCACCTCGGAAGACATCAACAACCTCTCCTATGCCGTTGGCATCAAGGGCGCCGTGGAGAACGTGTGGCTCCCGAACGCCGCCGCCCTCGTTCAGCAGATCGAGGCCATGGCGGAAGAGAACCGCGCTGTGCCCATGCTGTCCCGCACCCATGGCCAGCCCGCCACTCCCACCACGCTTGGCAAGGAACTGGCGGTCATCGCCCACCGCCTGAACCGCCAGCTGGCACGGATCGCCAAGACCGAGTTCCTGGGCAAGATCAACGGCGCCACCGGCACCTACGCCGCCCACGTCGCATCGGTCCCGAGTGCTGACTGGGAAGCCGTCGCCAAGACGTTCGTTGAGGGCCTGGGCCTCACGTGGAACCCACTCACCACGCAGATCGAAAGCCACGACTGGCAGGCCGAGCTCTACGCCGACATCGCGCGCTTCAACCGCATCCTGCACAACGTTTGCACGGACATCTGGAGCTACATCTCCATCGGCTACTTCCGCCAGATTCCGGTTGCCGGTGCCACGGGTTCCTCCACGATGCCGCACAAGGTCAACCCGATCCGTTTTGAGAACGCGGAAGCCAACCTTGAAATCTCCAACGGCCTCCTGGACACCCTGGGTGCCACACTGGTGACCTCCCGCTGGCAGCGCGACCTGACGGATTCCTCGTCGCAGCGGAACATCGGTGTCGCCTTCGGCCACTCGCTGCTGGCCATCTCCAACGTCGCCAAGGGCCTCAAAGCCCTCGACGTCGCCGAGGAAGTCCTCGCAGGCGACCTCGACACCAACTGGGAAGTCCTGGGTGAAGCCATCCAGATGGTCATGCGCGCAGAGGCCATTGCCGGCGTCGAGGGCATGGAAAACCCCTACGAACGGCTGAAGGACCTCACCCGCGGCCAGCGCGTGGACGGCGCCCGTATGCAGGAATTCGTGCAGGGACTTGGCCTCTCCACCGACGCCGAGGCACGCCTGCTCGCCCTGACCCCGGGCAAGTACACGGGCATCGCCGACAAGTTGGTGGACCACCTGCAGTAAGACCAAACGCACGACGACGGCGGGCCGGGGCTGGGTGCCTCGGCCCGCCGTCGGCGTTAATCGTGTTTCCTCCCGGCTTCTCTCCCAAGACCGAGCGTGAGTTCTGAGACACGGCGTGTCGGGTCCTTCCAGTGCTTGAGCGGCTGATTGGCTGGGAATACATGAGGAGAAGCGCGGTGCGGCCAGTGCAAACCAGCACAGCCGGCGCACAAGCGCAGCGAGTGCGGCTGTGCGTATGACCGCGGGACCCTCTGTGGAAACGGACCAGTGACGAAGTAAGGAGCGGAGCACCCATGAAGCTCCTGTTGATCAGGCACGGACAAACGCCCGGAAATGTTGCCGGCCAACTGGACACCGCCTTTCCAGGACCGGGACTGACGGAACTCGGTGAGCGCCAAGCAGCGGCCCTCCCGGATGCGCTGGTGGACGAAGCCATCGAAGCGCTCTACACCTCCACGCTGCTGCGCACCCAGCGGACTGTCGCTCCTTTGGCGAAGGCCACAGGCTTGGAGCCAGCCATTCTGGAGGGGGTCCACGAGATTGAGGCGGGCGCCTTGGAGAAGAAAACGGACCATGAGTCGCACCTCCGCTACATGAGCACAGTCTTTGCCTGGACGGACGGCGACTTGGACGTCCGGATGCCGGGCGCTTTCACTGGACACGACTTCTTCGCCCGGTTCGATGCGTCCGTGGAGGAAGTTGCGGCCGCTGGACACTCCACGGCCGCGATCGTCAGCCATGGTGCCGCGATCCGCTGCTGGGCGGGACGCCGGGCGACGGACATCGACACTGTTTTCGCTCAAACCCATCAACTCCCGAATACCGGAATTGTGGCTCTCGAAGGCGACCCCCGGAATGGCTGGAAGGTGCTGCACTGGGACCAGATCCCTGTGGGCGGAATGGCCTTGGCCGACCGAACCGCGGAGGACCCCACGGGCGAGGCCCGTCAGCCCTGATCGGCGCGGTTCTGATGCTAGCAGTCCTGATCCTTGGCGTTGCGAGGCCTGCTCTGCGCCCTACAACGCCTCCGGAGTGCGCAGAGCGGGCCTCACAACGCAGGAACGGCCAGCAATTCTCCCGACGCTTACGCGCAGGAAACACCGCGGTAACCACAACTCCCTAGGCTTAAGTCGCATAGACACCTCCCCGAAACCCGGCGAAAAGAGGCAAGATGCAGACCAACCCACGGCTCAACATCCGGCAGGTCACATGGGCCAACCCCGTGGGTGCTGACCTCCGGGCCGCACAGCAGGCTGAACTCGATGCACGGTTCGGCAGCACGGACCATGAGCCCGGGCCTCCGCCGTCGGAAGCAGATACCGCCGTATTTGTTGTGGCGTACGAGAAATGCTCAGGTCAACCGCTGGGGTGCGGCGGGCTAAGGATGCTCGACGAGAAAACTGCGGAGATCAAGAGGCTGTACGTGGTCCCCTATGCCCGTGGTTCGGGAGTCGCGAGCTCCATCCTTGCCGCGCTTGAAGCCCAGGCGCATTCCCATGGGTTCAGCGTCATCGCAGCCGAGGCGGGGTCGGCCCAGTCTGACGGTCGAAGCTTCTACGAGAGCGCCGGTTTTGCTGCGGTACCGAATTTCGGCCCGTATGTTGGTGTCACCGAATCGTATTGCTACTCCAAGAGGATCGACTCCCACAGCGCATCGCACACAGCTATGGCGTAACTCGGCGGCGCAACATCAAGCGGCCGCCGCCGCAGTTCGATAATCTCGGATTATGGAAAAAGCAGACATCACCTTTCGCACCCGCAAATGGGTGCGGCCCGAGGACCTCAACGCCAACGGCACGCTCTTTGGTGGCAGCCTGCTGAAGTGGATCGATGAAGAGGCCGCGATTTACGCCATCCTCCAGCTGGGCAATGGCCGGGCCGTCACCAAATACATCTCCGAGATCAACTTTGTGAGCTCGGCCGTGCAGGGTGACCTGATCGAGATGGGGCTGACGGCCAAGCGCTTCGGCCGCACCTCCCTGACCATGCGCGCCGAAGTCCGCAACATGATCACCCGCCAGCCCATCCTGACCATCGAGGAAATTGTCTTCGTGAACCTTGGCACCGACGGACGTCCGCAGCCACACGGCTACACGGAAATCACGTACGACCGGGACCGTATCCCCACGCACCACCTGACTGAAACGCTGGACGAGGACTGATCGAGTCGTCAAGAACATTGGCTGCCCACCCGTTGAACCCCGCCCAGCGGCAGGGTAGAACGGAGGGATGAGCGACGTGAACTCTTGGATGGACCAGTACGAACGCGCGTGGACCTCGAATGACCCTGCAGAAATCAGGGCACTTTTCACCGAGGACGCCGTCTACAACGACCGCCCCAACACGGCGAAACCATGGAACGGCCACGAGGAAATCGTCAAGGCGTGGGCCGACGCCGGTGACAAGCCGGAGGACTGGACCTTCGAATGGACGCTCCTGGGCAAGGACGGTGACACAGCGTTCGTCCAAGGCCTGACCACGTACCTGAACGGTGACCCCACCTACGACAACCTGTGGGTCATCCGATTCGCTGAGGACGGCCGCGCCCGCGAATTCACGGAGTGGTACATGGCCCGCACATAGCTAGCGGGGTTTGTACAGGACGTTGGGGTGGATCTGGGTCCAGCCGTCGTACTTCGGCTGGCCGGCATCCACACCATCGTTGATGAGCGTCGCTTGTGAATCGTCAAAGCCAGTCAGAGTGATGATTTCCTCGCCTGTCGCTACCGCTGCGCAACCTGCCCGCCACCGCCCCGGGAGTCCTACAGGCACCGAAATCAGGCAGGCGGACCCGCCGGTGGAACTCTTGGCCGCGAAGTACTCCACATCGTCGTACGTTGTCAGCAACCGGGCCGACCCCGCTTTGATGTCCGTGTCCACACTGATAAGGCTCACGGTCTCCGGAAGCTCGTCCTCCGCCGTCGCTTCCCGTGCCAGGACATCCGGGCCGGTCGGTGACGAACAACCGGCCAGTCCGAGCACAGCAACTACGGCAACTACGGCAACTACAGCTAACCCACGACGATTCACGGCTCTGCCCCCTCAGGCTCTCGTTCCATCGAGCCTAGCCCATGGTCTTCCCCGGACAGTGGTACGTCAGTAGCTTTCGCGGTCGGCCGTTTCGGACACGGGAATGAACGTTGATGCGAACCCTTCCGACGCGCGGGCCAGCACAGCAACATCGGCGCCGACCAGCACAAAGGAGGCACCGGCGTCGAGATACGCCCGCGCGGTTGACTCGTTGAAGGCGTTAACGCCAGCCGGTTTACCGGCCGCCTTCGCGGCTTCGAGGCAATGCTCGACGACGGCCCTCACCAAGGGATTTTCCTGCTGTCCCAGCAGGCCCATGGAGGCGGCGAGGTCCGACGGACCCAGGAAGATGCCATCCACGCCGTCGACGGCCAGGATCTCTTCCACCGCCGACGCCGCAGCCTCGGATTCGATCTGGACCGTGAGGCTGATGGAATCCGAGGCCGACGCCAAGTAGTCGGGGACCCGGTTCCAGCGGGACGCCCGGGCCAACGCCGAGCCGACGCCCCGGACCCCATGGGGCGGATACCGGACAGCAGCCACCGCGGAGGCGGCCTCAAACGCCGAGTTCACCATGGGGATCAGCAGGTTCTGCACTCCGAGGTCCAGGTATTGCTTGATGACCACGGTGTCGTTGACGGGTGGCCGGACCATGGCCTGCACCGGGTAGCCGCTCACGGCATGAAGCTGGGCGAGGATGGATTCCAGTCCGTTGGGGCTGTGCTCGGCGTCGATCAGGACCCAGTCCAAGCCGGAACCGGCGCAGATCTCCGCAACCAAGGGGCTACCGGAACACACCCACATGCCGGCGAGCGGCCGGCCCGCCTCAGTGAGTGCCGAGAAGAAAGTGGGGCCTAACTGAAGTGGCATGTCACAACTCCCAACGGTCCGTAGTCAGCGTGCACGGTATCACCTTTGTACACCCAGAGTGGGCGGGTAAACGAGCCCGCCAGGATGATATCTCCGGCCTTCATGGAGTCCCCGTGCGCGGAGATCTTGTTGGCCAGCCAATGCACCCCGTTGGCCGGATGATCCAGCACTCCGGCGGCCACTCCGGTCTCTTCCACGGTCTGGTTTTTGTACAGGATGGCTGACACCCAACGGAGGTCGACGGCGTCCGGCCGCACCGGCCGTCCGCCCACCACCATGGCGCCCATCGCGGCATTGTCCGAAATGGTGTCCACGATGGTCCGGCCCTCCATTTCGATCCTGGAGTCAAGGATCTCGAGGGCCGGAACCACGTAGTCGGTGGCGTTGAGGACGTCGAAGATGGTGCAGCCCGGCCCTTTCAGACCTGACTTGAGCACGAAGGCCAGTTCCACCTCAACCCGAGGATGGGTGTACTTGTCCCACTCCACGGAGCATCCGGTTTCCAGGACCATGTCATCGAAAATTGCACCGTAATCCGGTTCAGTGATGCCCGTGGCGGCCTGCATGGCTTTGGACGTGAGGCCGATCTTGCGCCCCACCAACGTGCGTCCGGCTTCCTCGTTCCGCCGCCTCCACAGTTGCTGCACGGCGTAGGAATCCTCCACCGTCATCTCTGGATAGCGGGCGGTCAGGCGCGGCACCGGCTTGCGGTTCCGGCCGGCTTCGAGGAGCTCGTCGGCAATGGCTTCGATCGTCTTCGCGTCCAACATGGTCTAGACCTGCGCCCCGAGCTTGAAGCCCTCTGCAGCTGCACCGGATGCGCCTTCGGGGCGGGTGTAGGAGAAGCCGTCGGCGCCCACGGTGACGGCCATTTCGGACTTGTCCTCGCGCTCGATGATGGGCTGCGGGTTGCCATCCAGGTCCAGGACCAGGGAGGCCTCGGTGTACCAGGACGGGACGACGGGGTTGCCCCACCAGTCGCGGCGCTGGTTGTCGTGGACATCCCAGGTGACGGTGGGGTTGTCCGGGTCGCCTGTGTAGTAGTCCTGGGTGTAGATCTCCACGCGGTGGCCGTCCGGGTCCAGGATGTAGAGGTAGAACGCGTTGGACACACCGTGGCGTCCGGGGCCGCGTTCGATCCGGTCGGAGATGCGCAGGGCGCCCATCTTGTCGCAGATCTGGATGATGTTGTGCTTCTCATGCGTGGAGAACGCGATGTGGTGCAGGCGGGGCCCGTTGCCACCGGTCAGGGCGGTATCGTGCACGGTCTGCTTGCGGTGCATCCACGCGGCGTACGTGACGCCGTCGGAATCCTTGATGTCCTCGGAGACACGGAAGCCGAGGTCCTCCAGGTACTTGCGGCCGCGCGGGACGTCCGGGGTGACCTGGTTGAAGTGGTCCAGGCGGACCAGTTCGCCGGCGGAGTAGAGGTCGTAGCGCTGGGTGAGGCGTTCGACGTGCTCTACGTCGTAGAAGAACTCGTAGGGGAAGCCCAGCGGGTCCTCCACGCGAACGGAGTCGCCCACACCCTTGGTGAAGCCTTCCTTGCGGCGCTCCACCCGGCAGCCCAGTTCGCGGTAGTAGGCCTCGGCGGCGTCCACCTCGGCCGGGGACTTCACGCGGTAGGCAAATGCTGCAGCGGCGGCAACAGGGCCCTTGCGGAGCACCAGGTTGTGGTGGATGAACTCCTCGAAGGAGCGCAGGTAGATGGTGTTCTCGTCCTCTTCAGTGACGTGCAGGCCCAGGAGGTCCACGTAGAACGCGCGGGACTTGGCCAGGTCCGTGACCACCAGTTCCAGATAGGCGCAGCGGACGATGTCCGGTGCCGGGACTGTGGGGGTGGCGATGGGGCCGGTGAAGTTGCTCATGGGATTCTCTCTTCGTTGAAAGGGGTCATTTGGATGGAGTTTTTGTACAGATACGGCCCTTTAGAACGGGTTTTAGGGGCGTTATCTGTACAAAAACTCCAGGTTTAGGCGCCGAATTTCGGCGTATGAACGGATCCGAGCGTGATGTGCACGGCCTGCTGGTCGGTGTAGAAATCGATGGAACGGTAGCCGCCCTCGTGGCCCAGGCCGGAGGCTTTGACGCCGCCGAACGGGGTGCGGAGATCGCGGACGTTGTGGCTGTTGAGCCACACCATGCCGGCCTCGACGTTCTGGGAGAAGTTGTGGGCCCGGGTGAGGTTCTGGGTCCAGATATAGGCCGCCAGGCCGTACTTGGTGTTGTTCGCCAAGGCGAGGGCTTCGTCGTCGTTCTCGAAGGGCGTGATGGCCACGACGGGACCGAAGATTTCCTCCTGGAAGATCCGGGCATCAGGCGCGACGTCGGCAAACACCGTGGGTGCGATGTAGTTGCCTTCCGGCAGGTGGTCGGGTCGGCCGCCGCCGGCCAGGAGCCGGCCTTCGGACTTGCCGATCTCCACGTAGGACGCCACCTTGTCGTAGTGCTCGGGGTGAACCAAGGCACCCACCTGGGTTTTGGGATCGTGGGGATCGCCCACCACGATGTTCTTGGCCCGGGCGGCGTACTTTTCGCAGAATTCGTCGTAAATGGCCCGCTCAACCAGGATGCGGGAACCGGCGGTGCAGCGTTCACCGTTGAGGGAAAAGACCCCGAACAGCGCCGAATCGATCGCGGCGTCCAGGTCGGCATCGGCGAACACGACGCACGGGGACTTGCCGCCGAGCTCCATGGACAGGCCCTTGAGGTTGGCTGCGGCGTTGCGGAAGATGGTCTGGCCCGTGGTGGTCTCACCGGTGAAGGAGATCAGCGGCACGTCCGGGTGCTTCACCAGGGCATCGCCGGCTTCTTCGCCCAGGCCGTTGACCAGGTTGAACACACCGTCAGGGAGGCCGGCGTCCTTGAAGATCTGTGCCCAGAGCGAGGCTGAAAGTGGCGTGAACTCGGCGGGCTTGAGGACTACGGTATTGCCGGTGGCCAGCGCCGGTGCAAGCTTCCAGGACTCCAGCATGAACGGGGTGTTCCACGGCGTGATCAGGCCAGCGACGCCGATCGGCTTGCGGTTCACGTAGTTGATCTGCGAGCCCGGGACCTTCATGGCGTCGTCGAACTGCGCCACGATCAGATCAGCAAAGAAGCGGAAGTTCTCCGCCGCGCGCAGCGCCTGGCCCTTGGCCTGGGTGATCGGCAGGCCGGTATCGAAGGTTTCGAGTTCGGCGAGGCGGGCTTCCTGGGCCTCGACGGCGTCGGCGATCTTGTTCAGCACCCGGGCGCGTTCGCGGGGCTTCATCTTCGGCCAGGGGCCATTGACGAACGCTTCACGTGCCGCCGCGACGGCGAGGTCGATATCTTCTTTCTGGCCGGCAGCAGCCGTGGCGTAGTTGCCGTTGGATACCGGGTCCAGGACGTCAAAGGTTTTGCCGGATACAGAATCAACGAACTCGCCGTTGATGAAGTGCTGGATGTGGGACGGCAGGTTCTCGGGGATGTAGTGCTTGGCGGTCTCTACTGAGGTCGTCATCGTTGAAGTCCTAACTAGCGATCAGTGGTTGGTAGTTATTGCTTGGCTTGGGCCAGGTACGCGTCCAGGGTGGAAGCGCGGTGCTGGCGGGCTGCTTTTTCGATGGTGTCGGCGTCTGCACTGCTCTCGATGAGCTGCAGCAAAGCTTCGTGTTCGCGCACCGATTCCTGCGCGCGGCCGGGGACGAACCGGAAGGTCGAGGACCGGATGGAGGCCAGCCGGTTCCAGCCCCGGTGGACCAGGTCAAGAATGTGCGGGTTGGGGCAGTGCTCAAACAGGACGCTGTGGAAGTCCTGGTTCAAGGCGGTGAAGCGGACGGGATCAAAGTGCTCCAGGCACTCCCTCATTTCCTCGTTGACAGCACGGGCACGGGCAATGGAGACCGAGTCGATCAGCGGTGCGGACAACGCCGTGGCCGCACCTTCCACGATGCTCAGGGTCTGCATGGTGTACAGGTACTCGGTGGGGTCGATCCCGGACACCGTCGCGCCCACGTTCCGCTCGAACTTCACCAGCCCTTCGGCTTCCAGGCGGCGGATCGCTTCCCGCACCGGGACCACGCTGAAGCCCAAATCCTCGGCAATTTTGGCGAGCACCAACCGGTAACCGGGCGTGTACGCGCCCTCTACGATCCTCGCCTTCACGGCGGCGTACGCCTGCTGCGACTTGCTTTGGGCTCCGGCGTTGTCGACGGCGGTACTTCCGACGGCGGTTTCAGTCACTGTGGGCTCCTTGCCGGCTTTGCCACTCCTGGAAGCGTGCCTGCCATTCCTTGTTCATCGGGTACAGCCCGTCCACGCTGTTGCCTTCCTGGACCATCTGGAAGATGAAGGTCTCTTCCTTCTCCTGCTGGATGCAGTCGTCCACGAGTTCCTCGGCGATGGCCGGCGGGATCACCAGGATGCCGTCCGAATCGGCCACGATGATGTCCCCGGGCTGGACCGTGGCTCCGCCGCAGGCGATGGTGATGTCCGTGTCCCACGGAATGTGCCGGCGTCCGAGCACTGCGGGGTGCGGGTTCGCGAAATAGGTGGGCATCTCCAGGTCGGCCACGGCCGAGTAGTCGCGGACGCCGCCGTCGGTGATGATGGCCGCTGCCCCGCGGACCTGGGCCCGCAGCGCCAGGATGTCCCCCACGGTGCCGGTGCCCTTCTCGCCGCGGGCTTCCATGACCAGGATTTCGCCCTCGTTGACGGAATCGATGGCCCGCTTTTGGGCGTTGAAGCCGCCGCCGTGGGACTTGAAGAGATCCTCGCGGTTGGGCACGTAGCGGAGGGTCCGGGCCAGGCCCACCACCTTGCGGTCCGGGCGTGTGGCCTGCAGGCCATCGATGCTCACATTGTTCAGCCCACGCTTGCGGAGCTGGGAGGACAGGGTAGCGGTCGCGACAGATTCGAGCTTCGCCTTCAGCTCCGGCGTCAGGACAGATGCAGTCTCTGCGGCAGGCAGACCAGCGGCTTCCCGCGATCCGTACGCCTCTTCCCGCTGGGTGTCATCAGTCTTGGGCCGGGCACCAAAGTCCGCGAACGGCGTCGTGCCTTCCGTGACTGTGGTGGCCAGACGGCCGCTGCTGAAGTCACCACCGGTGACCTCAATTTCGACGACGTCTCCGGGCTTGGCCACCGAGGCGCCGGCAGGGGTTCCGGTAAGGATGATGTCGCCCTCTTCGAGGGTGAGCAGCTGGGAAAGGTCCGCGACGAGCTGGGCGAAGGGAAAGAGCAGGTCCTCGGTGGTGTCGTCCTGGACGAGGTCGCCGTTGTGCCAGGCGCGGATCCTTAGGGCTGCGGGGTCCACCGCGTCGGCCGGGATCAGCGCGGGGCCAACGGGGGTGAAACCGTCGCCGCCCTTGGACCGGACGTTGGAGCCCTTGTCTGCGTAGCGGAGGTCGTAGACGCCGAGATCGTTGGACGCCGTGACCCACTCAACGTGGCTCCACGCGTCGTCCAACCCCACACGGCGGGCGGTCTTGCCAATCACCAAGGCGATTTCGCCCTCGTAGCCCAGCAGTTCACAACCGGCGGGACGCTCAACCGTTCCCGGAGCCCCGCTGGAACCGAGCGCCAGGGACGTGGGCGGCTTCAGGAAGTACGACGGCTGCTCAGGAGTGCGTCCGCGCTGAGCCGCTCGGCTGGGGTAGTTGATGTGGACGGCAATGACTTTGCGCGTCCGGGCCAGCATGTCCTGGCTGACTTCCTGGGTCCGGAACTCCAATGTCACGGCGCCTCCTCTTCCTCGAACTGCATCAAGTACGAAATCGTATACGATAACTATGAGCCGTGAATGTGACCCGCGTCAACCCCCTCCCTAAACCCAACTAAGATGCTGGCGCTGGAGCGCCGGCAGTGGGAAGGTGAGGCATGGAGCGGGAGAACGAGCCGGAATTGCTGAGGTTTGCCAACGGCGCGGAGTGGGAGGAATGGCTCGCAGCGCATCACGACACCCATACCGAAGCCTGGCTGGTGATCGGCAAGAAAAATGCGGGCTCCGGGCTCATAAACATTCAGGACGCTTTGGACGGCGCCCTCTGTTTCGGCTGGATCGATGGCCAACGCAGGGGCCGTGACGGGGAGACGTTTCTGCAGAGGTATTCGCGGCGCCGCGAACGGAGCACCTGGTCGCAGGTGAACGTGGCCAAAGTGGCCCACCTCATCGAGGCGGGACGCATGCAGCCTGCGGGGTTCACGGAGATAGAGTCCGCTAAAGCCGACGGCCGCTGGGAGGCCGCTTACGTTTCACAGGCCCAGGCCGAGGTGCCCGAGGACCTGGGAGCGGCACTGGCAGCAAACCCGGCAGCCAAGGAGTCTTTTGAACGGCTGGGCAAGACCGATCGCTACCTCATCATCCTGCAGGTCCTGAAGATCCTGCAGGTCCTGAAGGCCCGCACGCCGGAGTCCCGCGATAAAGTCCTGGCGAAGGCAGTGCAGAAGCTGGCGGGAGGAATCCAGCCACCCTTACATACTGTCGGTGGCCTCCCGTAGGGTACCGGCATGGACATCATCCTTGTACCCGGTTTCTGGTTGGACGCGTCGTCATGGGAGGAGGTGACTCCCCCGCTGGTTGCGGCCGGACACACAGTTCACCCGCTGACCCTGCCCGGCTTGGAATCTGCTGATGCACCACGCGCCGGCATCGGTCTTCGGACGCACATCGACGCCGTGGTGGCAAAAGTGGACTCGCTGGAGGGCAACGTCATCCTGGTGGGCCACTCCGGCGGCGGCGCCATCATCCACGGCGCAGCCGACGCCCGCCCCGACCGCGTGGCCCGCGCCATCTACGTGGACAGCGGACCGCTTGGCGAGGGTGGGGTCATCAATGATGAACTGCCCGACGACGGCGACGACATCCCGCTGCCGCCGTGGGAGGCGTTCGAAGACGAAGACCTGGTTGACCTCACCGATGACCTGAAGGAAGCTTTCCGCGCCCGCGCCATCCCCGAGCCCAAGGGAGTGGCACTCGACCAGCAGCACCTGAGCGACGTCCGCCGGTACGACGTTCCGGCCACCATCATCGCGTGCCAGTTCCCGTCGTCGCTCCTCAAGGAATGGATGGACGCCGGGCACCCGTTCACCGCCGAGCTCGCACGGATCCGGGACGTGGACTACATCGACCTTCCCACGGGCCACTGGCCGCAGTTCACTAAGCCGAAGGAACTGGGAGAGGCGATCCTGACCGCGGCCGAGCGCGCCAAGTAGCCCCCGACGTCGGCCCTCACCTGACGCCGCAGTCTTACGTCAAGGGCTTCAGGCCTTGGGCGGTGTGCTCGTGGCGGGCCCCTCCGGCGCCGCGCCACCCTCATCCGCCCAGTCACTTCCGGTGGTGTCATCCCGGGCCGGGTCCGACACGACATCGGACTTGACCGTGGGGACGGTGGTGACTGTAGGGCCAGTGGAAGAGCTGCTGGCATAGGAGGGACCGGACCGCTGGTCCGCCTTCGGCGAGGTAATGCCGGGGAACATGGTCTCGGCCTTCTCCATCAGTTTCTTGCCGGCCTCATAGAGGTTGTGCAGGATGTCCGGAACCGACTCCTGGACAGCTTCAGTGGCATGGTGGACGTTCTCCTGGACGTCTGGATTCTTCCAGACCTTTTCAGTGCCTCCGCGGAGACGCCGATACACCTCCGGCCAGGACTTGGATCCCCAGACGTAGCCAACAGCCACTCCAACGGCGAACAATGCTTTCCCTTTCACAGGAATCACTCCTTTCGAGGCGGTATTCTTCGACACTAGTCCCGGCGGGCACGACCTGTCACCTGAACATTGATGACGACAAGCTCAATAGCAATTTGCCGAAATTGAACATTTGGAGTAACTGCTGTGCCAACCAGCGAATAACCGCGGGAAGTATCACCGGCGACAGGGGCCTCCAAGCCGGGGGCGCGGCGGGCAATCTGAAGCAGACCCCCGGCAGTCAGGTGGGAAAATCAAGGACGCCGCCAAGGGCATAGTGGACTCCCTCAAGGGCCACTGGAGCGCGGATCCCCGGCATTCCGGGCCCGCAAGCAAGGTTGAGCTAATAGTCAGGTTACTTGCTACTAGCCCCGGGAGCCGCTAGCGTTACTGGTGTAGTACCGAGACCGACCCAATCGGCAGGAGTGCTTTATTGGCTGCATTTCATAAATTCATCGGGGTTGCATAAACAGTTCCACTCCCCACATTCCATAGGGCCTCCAGGGGCCCCATTACGGTGCCTAAACCTCGGAACAGGCACCCGGTGAACTTACTCGCTTCATCACGTTCATGGAATTTCCATCAACAAGAAAGTAGGACCAAAAATGGGTTTCTTTGGTTTTCTTCTGCTCGGCCTCCTGGCCGGCGCTATCGCTAAACTTATCCTTCCGGGCCGCCAGGGTGGCGGCTGGCTGATCACCCTCCTGTTGGGCGTCGTCGGCGCTCTCCTGGGCGGCTGGATCGGTGGCCTGATCTTCGGTACGGGCCTGCAGGAATTCTTCTCCCTGACCACGTGGCTCCTGGCTATCGGCGGCTCCATCATCGTGCTGCTGATCTACGGCCTGGTCACCAGCCGCAGGACCCACCATGGCTAACAACCAGAACCGCGACGCCAACGGCGACGAACTCGAAGGCCAGTACTCTGAGGGCGACTACGGCGATTCCGGGGTATCCCCGGAGACTCTGAAGGAAGACGCCGGAGGCGACTACACCGCAGGGGACTACGCCGAGAAGACAGTCCCGTCGGCCGACGCTGAACTGGACGAACACAACACGGAAGACACTCCTAAGGACCGGCCCTTCTCATCCGAACCGGATGATGAAGCATCTGGCTCAAGTCGCCCGTAAGTATGAACCGGTTGTCACTGAACCGGAAGTAACTGAATAACACCAAGGACCCGGAGTGCTGCAGCCGCAGCCTCCGGGTCCTTGCGTTGCAGCGGATTCCGGCAACGGACGTGGTCCCGTTTCGGGGCTACGCTGCGCGGCATGCCGGGCGATCGGCACTGATCGCAGCGAGCCATCGAAGCGGAGCCCTGATATTTTCGGGCAAGGATAGGTGGGGCATCGGTCCCCAGCCCTGCGTAGCGTCAAGGGCAGGAATGACGACACGGTAGGGAAACACAACGAGGGAACAGGTCAGCATGCAGGAGTGGAACCGGGCGATAGAGGAAATCGAGCAGGACCTCATGGCAGACATTGACGTGGGGACCTTGGCCAGGATCGCCTTGACGTCCGAGTATCACTTCCGGCGGATGTTCTCCTCCCTGGCCGGGCTGCCGGTTTCGGAGTACATCCGGAGGCGTCGCCTCACAGCGGCCACGGCGGAAATCATCGACGGCGGCACAGTCCTGGCCGTTGCTGTCCGCTACGGCTATGCCTCTGCCGAGGCGTTCACCCGTGCGTTCAAAGCCATGCACGGCCTCACGCCGTCTGAAGCGAGGCAAGCCGGCGCCGTGCTTCATTCCCAACCTCAGCTGAGGTTCCACCTGCGAGTCGAAGGGAATACCGACATGAAGCACCGTATTGAAGACAAATCCGCTTTCCGCCTTATTGGCCTGAAAGCCCGCGTCCCCCTGGTCCACGAAGGACCCAACCAGGCCATCATCGATTTTCAACGGAGCCTGGATCCTGCTGTCACCCAGCGCCTGCTGGGGCTGGCAGACGTGGAGCCGGCGGGCCCGCTGTCCGTCACTGACAACCTCGATGAGCAGCGGAGCGAGGGAAGTGAGCTGGACTATTGGCATGCCGTGGCGTCCAGCCAACCGGCACCGGAGGGCTTTGACGTCCTGGACGTTCCAGCGGGCTTGTGGGTGGTCTTCGAAACCGAGGGGAAGTTCCCGGAGGTCCTGCAAAGCATGTGGGCGGACGCAGCTACTGAATGGTTTCCGGCCAACCCTTACAGGTGGGCGCCAGGGCCGGAATTGCTCAGCGTCCAGGTGGAGGCAGGGGGCACCCACGGCCGCGGGCAGCTCTGGATTCCGGTGGAACGGGAGGAATCAGGGAAGCGGTAAAACCAGCACGGCGATCATGGGCGTCCTCCGGCCAAGCGGTTCACAATCCCTTGCCTCCCGTCACGGGAAGCACGGCTCCGGAAATGTAGGAGCCTTCATCCGAGGCGAGCAACACGTAGGCCGGAGCCAACTCAGCAGGCTGACCGGCCCTGCCCAGCGGCGTGTCCTGGCCGAACGTGGGAAGCTTGTCCGGCCATTCCGTGGCGGGAATCAGCGGGGTCCAGATGGGTCCCGGGGCCACCGCATTGACCCGGATTCCCTTGGGTCCCAGCTCTTCGGCCATGGCCTTGGTGAAGGCCACCTGGGCAGCCTTGGTCATGGCGTAGTCCACCAACTGTGCCGAGGGGTTGAAGGCCTGGATGGAGGCCGTGACAATAATCGATGCACCTGGCCGGAGGTGTGGAATGGCCGCCTGCGCGGTCCAGATGAGCGAGTACAGGTTGGTCTTGAAGACGCGGTCGAACTCCTCCGTGGGGATGGTTTCCAAGCCTTCACGGTTCTTTTGGTAGGCGGCGTTCAACACCACCACGTTGAGCCCGCCGAGTTCCTGCACGGTCCGTTCCACGATCTCCGCCGCGAACGCCTCGTCCCGCGCGTCGCCGGGCAAGAGGAGCACCTGCGAGCCGCACTCGCGGATCCATTCCGCCGTCGACCTTGCGTCTTCTTCTTCCTCCGGCAGGTAGCTGATGGCTACCTTCGCGCCTTCGCGGGCGTAGGCGATAGCCACGGCAGCGCCGATTCCGGAGTCTCCGCCCGTGATGAGCGCAGTTTTGCCTTGCAGCCGGCCGTGTCCCACATAACTTTTCTCGCCGTGGTCCGGCTGGGGATCAAGGGGCCGGGTCAGGCCCGGTTGTTCCTGCTCCTGCTGCGGGAACTCGCCGGAGTGGTATCCGCGGCGGGGGTCCGCCGGCGGAGAGGTGAGTCGGTTCTGTGGCTGGCCGGAGTTGTCCGGATCATGATGAGTCATGGTTGTTCCTTACCCGCATTCGGCGCCGCCTAACCGCGCTGACCGCTAATCGCGCCGAGCGCGCTAATCGCACTTACCCCGCAATCCGTCCTACCCGCCATAACAGTCCGGAAAAACTACGTCCGCAGGGTCCGTGCTTTGACCATCAGGAACAGGCCGTACGCGATCAGCCCCACTGCAACGGCAGCCAGCAGGTACACCCCATAGGGCTGCTCCCTGAGTGCCTTTAGCCCGCCGTCGAGCCCGGTTGACTGCTCGGGTTGTGCCCGCACCGATGCGATGACCACCAGCAGGCCAACCAGGAAGAGGGCGATCCCCTTGGCGATGTACCCCACCACGCCTACCCCCATTTGGAACTTCCGCACCGAACTGTTGGAGGACAACGTGAGGTCCTTGGTGAATTTCCGGCGAAATCCCCGCACGGCGAAAACGATCCCCGTGATGGCGATGCCGGCACCCACGGCGACCAGCAGAAACACGCCAAACGGCGCCTTGAGGAGCGTGACCGTGAAGTCGCTGCTGGACTCCCGGCTGTTCTGGCCCTTGCCTGCAATGAAGGAGACGAGGGTGGTGGCGAGGGCGGCGAAGACGATCGCCTGCCCTATGGCGGACAACTTCTTGGTGATTTTGTCCGAGCCGTTCCGGTGGCCAAGGATGGCGTTTCCGAGTTGCCACAGTGCCAGCGCGGCGCAGGCCGCAAAGCAGGCCCAGAGCAGCAGCGGCCCATAGGGCTGGCTGGCGAGGGACGTCACGGCCCCGCTGACATCGGCTTCGCCGCTGCTTCCGAACGCGAGTTGGAGGGCGATGACGCCAATGAGCACGTGCAGGATTCCGCTGACCACGTACCCGCCGCGCGCAACAGCGGCGAAGGCCTGCGAATTCGACGCTTCCTCCGCCACATCGGCGGCCTTCCTCATCTCTTCCTTGATGACAAGCCTCCTTATTTATTGAGCTGCATCCATCGTCCCTTAAATGGCGCCGGGCAGGGTACCTCCCGAATGAGGAGGTGCCTGCCCGCTTTAAAGCTCCAGGGTTCCTGGGTCCGGACGACCCTTAAAAACCAACCACCGACTGCGGCCAGATACTGCGCAGTCCCACACCCAGCGGGTTGAACTGCTCACGGACGGCCACACGCGTCTGGCCGAGAACCTCGCCGGCATGCCGGACGGCCTCTGCGGTGCCTGACAGAGCGTCGTGGACGACAGTGACGTTCGAGGACGGGGTGGAGATCTGGTCAGTCATTTGGGTGGTCCTTCCTGGAAGCTCCATCAGCGGTTTGGCTGATGTTTCAACCATCGGACGCAGCCCTCAAGAAGGGCGCCGGGTCATCTCAAGATTCGCTCAAGATTCCGGGGGTCATTTTCAGAAGCTGACTGCACTGAAAGTCAGCGGCCGTCTGCACTGTGTCTTTGTGTCTTTGTGTCTTTGTGCCTGATAGAGGGTCCTTCAGGACGGCCTCTCTTGTAAGTATTTCTCAATAGTGGGGCGTGCCCGCCTGCCGCTTGGGCGTCCTACGAGGTAGGTCCCAAGCCAACCGCAACGGCGGGCTGGATCAGAGAGCCCAGGCGACTTGACGAGATTTCAGTGCATGGCTATATTTTTTCTCGCAAGAAAAAAGTAAACGGAAGTTCCCCCGCTCAAAGTATGTGCAGTTGCCTGTTTGGGGGGAAGTACCGTTGCAGTAAGACCTGGTCATCGACAGCTTGAGAGGACCAGCGCACCACCAGCAATACCCGGGCCGTCAAGCAGCAGGAGACGGACACAGCAGTACCTGCAGTACCTGGTCATCGACAGCTTGAGACGACCAGCGAACCACCAGCAATACCCGGGCCGTCAAGCAACAGGAGACGGACACAGCAGTACCAGCACCACCAGCAATACCCGGGCCGTCAAGCAACAGGAGACGGACACAGCAGTACCAGCACCACCAGCAATACCCGGGCCGTCAAGCAACAGGAGACGGACAGAGCAGTACCAGCACCACCAGCAGTACCTGGTCATCGACAGCTTGAGACGACCAGCACCACCAGCAGTACCTGGTCATCGACAGCTTGAGACGACCAGCGCACCACCAGCAGTACCTGGTCATCGACAGCTTGAGAGGACCAGCGCACCACCCGTAACATGGGGCGGGCAAGTTGAGAGCATTTTTACGCACTCCTTGCCCGCCCCGACCGTTCGGGTGCAAAGACGTAACGCTCTCGGTCAAAATATCCTGGCACGCATCTCCAGTAACCAAGAGTTTCGGAGCTTTACCCGAATGACGCGAGGCGCGTTAGCCGATCCTCCTACGGCGCACAATCGCCAGCGCAGTCAGCTTCTGAAAACGACACCGGGCCGGCACCTTAGAGGGCGAACACCACTTCAAGCACCTGGCCTGGACCCAAGGTGAGGCGGGCGGTGACTCTGGCGCCGTCGTCGAACAGTTCAAAAGCGGGAGAAGGCCCGACGGCGGGAGGAACCCAGGCGGGCGGCTCGCCGCCGAGGTACACCAGGGATGCGAAACAGCTGCGCTCCCCGGACAGCCTGCCTTCCAGATAGCTGCAGCTGGCAAAGGCGCCGAAAGGGGACACCCCTTGGGCCTGGTACGTGCCGCTGTCCGTGTAGCCATGGAGGGGCCAGATGGCCGTGTGCAGCCGACCGTCGTTAAGGCTGCCGCCGCTTTGCATCGGATGATCACCCGCGAGCGCGTATCCGCCGTCCCGGACCGTGAGCCTGGAGCTGTCTGGCGCTTCCACTGCGTGCACCCGAAGTTCGTATCCACCTGCGGCGGCGGTCCCCGTCGCGGCACGCCAGTCCGAATCAGCGGGGTCCTCTGCATCGTTCCACACCGGGGCGTGCCAACTGGCTGCTTGCCCCGGCCCCGCCTGGAGCCGGTGGATCCGCGAGCGTCGGCTGGGTATCCCGGCGTCGTTGAGGATGGCGAAGTGGTTGTCCAGTGGGTCCTGGGTGAACAGCGGCGCTGTATGGCTTGAATACGCGAGGCGGCGATAGAGGGGATCGTCCGGGCCCGGTGCGTAGTACTTGTCGCTGCCGTGATTAAGGAGGCGGGCGATCCCGTCGGCTGCGGTGGAATGGAGCAGGTAGTTGGGGGCCTCCGCGTGCTTCAGGCCGTCCGCCATTTCCAACGGCGCGGGCTCCTCAACGGCGGTCCATACCGGGTGGTCGGCGGGGAGGAGCAGTCCGACGAAGGCTTTGGACGTCCAGTACGGCGAGGCCGGCCCGGAGTATTCCTGGGTCATCGGTTCAAAAGCGCCGAGCCACCCCAGTGACGGCAAGCCGTCGTCGTAGGCCCCGCCGTCGAGGAAGTACTTGGCTGCGCCGCTGGCTATCCTGCGGGTCTGGCCTGGAGCCAGCGGCGTTGCGCAGATCGCCTCTCCCATGAAGAGGGGCGCAACGGCGGCGTAGCGGTAGATCAGGGAGCGGCCCTGGAACACCGGGGCACCGTTTGCGCCGAAGAACCTGGCATGGTCCTCCAGGAATGCGGCGAGGCGGCGGCGGGAGACTTCCAGGCGTTGATCGGCTTGTGGATGCCGGCCGGCAGCAAACTCGGCCCACAGGATGGGGTAGAGGTGCATGGCCCAGCCGCAGTAGTAGTCGAAGAAGTCGCCGGTGCCGTCATTGTCTCCATCCCGGTACCAACCTCCGCCCGCGTACCAGTCGTCCAGCCTGTCCAGGCCGCGGTCTATCTGGGCTGCGTTGTACTCAAAGCCCGCACCGGCCAGGAATTCGGCGATCATCACCTGGAAGAGCACCCAGTTGTTGTCCACGCACGTGCTGCGCGAGGAACCCTGCAGCCAGGCAGCCACCTGCTCCTGTTGCCCGGCGGACAGCGTGTCCCACAGCCAGGGTTTGGTGAGTTGGAGCCCCAGGACCACGGACGCGGCTTCCACCATGGGCTGGGAGCGGTCAGTGATGGGCAGCCAGGCTTCCGGCCCGTTCTGCTGC